>DASYMJ010000233.1:0-4975 GCA_036009105.1 Thermoanaerobaculia bacterium
CCGCCGATGCATCTCGGCGCGGCGACGATCGAGCGAATGGCAGCCGTCGGCGCGGCGCTCGATATCGATCTCTATTGCGCCGCAGCCGGGACGTGAAGCCCGGCGCACTCGCGCCGGGCTCCGGGGGAACATCGATCAGTCGAACTCGAGGGTGAGGTCGTCTTCGCAGAAGTCGAACTTCGTCGGCTCGGACTCCTCGCCGTTGTCGAACACGGCCTTGAAAAACTGGTGGCAGGACTCGCTGTTGGTCGACTTGTCCCACACCAGCTCCACGGTCGCGCCGGCCTTGATGCCTTTGCCGATGTCGAAGTTGCCGTACGTCTCGCCGTCTTCCGAGGCGAGGATCTTCTTGATGGCGTGCTTGGTGTTGTTGTGGACCTTGAAGCTGTACTCGTCGTCAGACGCGTAGAGCGTGCTGAAGCTGAGGAGCAGCAGGGCGGCGGCGAACAAGGCAACTCTCGTCTTCATTAGTTTCGGTACTCTCTTCCTGAACAAAGATTTTGGACGGCGCATGGTAACCGTTCGCGAGCCGCAGCGGTTGCCTTGCCGAATTTTTTGCGCCGGTTTGACGAGGAGTTGGGATGGAAAGCTGGAAAGCGGCGGTCCGGGCGCAGTTCGGCGCGGCCATCGACATGCTGGAGAACGCGATCCGCGCCTGCCCGGAGGAGGCGTGGCCCAAAGTCGGGTACGGCGCGTTCCACGCGCTCTTCTTCCTCGACCTCTACCTCTCCGAGTCGGCGGACGGCTTCCTGCCGCCGGCACCATTCGGGCTCGAAGAGCTCGATGCGAACGGAGAGACGCCGGAGCGTGTTCATGGGAAGGACGAGTTGCTGCGCTACCTCGAGCACGGAAGGAGCAAGTGCCATGCGGTCATCGATCGGTTCACGGGCCAGGAGCGGCGTAAGTTCTTCTCCCTCGAGGCACCCTCTTCGAGCTTCTCCTCTACAACCTGCGGCACGTGCAGCACCACGCCGCGCAGCTCAACCTGATCCTCCGCCAGGAAACCGACTCGGCGCCCGCCTGGGTGCGCCGGGAGAGGAACGCATGACCTACGCACCGATCTCCTTCGCCGAAAAATTCAGCCGATTCTCCGAGCGCTTCCAGCCGAAAGTCATCGCCCGGATGAACGACTATCAATTCAAGCTGGCGCGCGCGGAAGGCGACTTCGTCTGGCACAAACATGACGATACGGACGAGACGTTCATCGTCATCGAGGGCGAGCTGACCATCCACTTCCGCGACGGCGAGGTGACGTTGCGGGCCGGCGAGATGTTCGTCATCCCGAAAGGGGTCGAGCACAAGCCGTTCGCCGCGCGGGAGTGCAAGATCATGCTGATCGAGCCGGCCGGAACGGCGAATACCGGCGATGCCGGCGGAACGATGACGGCGCCTGACGACGTCTGGATCTAGAAGGAACGTTCCTGCCGCGCCAACGTCCCACCATCGTGGACGAGCAGCCGGTACAAGCCAGAGGCGCGCGGGCCATCCTCATCCTCGGCATCATCGGCCTGCCCATCCTCATCGCCGGCATGCTCGCCCTCGACGCGCGCCTCTGCGTGACCGGAGCGGTCATCACCGCAACGGCGGTCCTCCTCCACGTCCTGCTCGGTCTGCGGTAGCAGTCTCGTCACAAAACGCTCACCGGCCTCCGCGATACACTCCCCGCCGTTTCACACTTCAGGAGGTCCGTTTGAAAAAGCTCGCGCTGTGGATGCTCGCCCTCGCCTTGTTCGTCGCCCCGCTCGAGGCGGCCAAGAAGAAAGAACCGGAGAAGAAGAAGTTCGATCCCGCGGAGGAGATCAACAAGCCGCGGCCCGATGCGAGGACGATCCGGTTCACCACGTCCGAGGCGACGTGGTCTTCCGTCGATCTCTCGCCGGACGGCACCACGCTCCTTTTCGACCTGCTGGGGGACATCTACACGGTGCCGGTCGCGGGCGGCAAGGCGAAAGCGATCCAGAGCGGCCCGGCGTTCGACCAGCATCCGCGCTACTCGCCGGACGGCAGGACGATCGCCTTCGGCAGCGACCGCAGCGGCATCGAGAACGTCTGGCTGATGGACGCGGACGGCAGGAACCCGCGCGCGCTGACCACGGAGAAAAACATCTACGTCCGCTCCGCCGCCTGGTCGCCGGACGGCAACTACCTCATCGCCCGCAAGGAGACCGGCGCGCGCGGCGGCATCCCGCCGGTGGAGCTGTGGCTCTACCACGTCCGCGGCGGCTCGGGCGTGAAGCTCACCTCATCCGAGGAGACGAACAACGCCTCCGGGCCGCTCTTCTCCGCCGACAACCGCTACATCTACTTCTCCGCCCGCGACCGCCGCTTCAGCTACACGCCGGTCCTCAATAACGGCCTGTGGAACGTGAAGCGCTACGACCGCCGCACGGGCGAGGTCACGCAGCTGACCTCGGGCATGGGCGGCGCCGTGCGGCCGCTCCTCTCGCCGGACGGCAAGACGCTGCTCTTCGTGAGCCGCCGCGACGCCGACTCGGTGCTCGTCGCCCGCGACCTGCAGAGCGGCGCGGAGCGCATCGTCCTGCGCAACGTCACCCGCGACGAGCAGGAAGGCTTCACCCAGATGGACCTCTGGCCGAACTACGCCATGACCCGCGACGGCCGCACGGTCTACTTCAGCAACAAAGGCAGGCTGACCAAGCTCGACCTCGCCTCCGGCAGCGCGGAGAACATCCCGTTCACGGCTGATGTGGAGCAGTCCGTCGCCCCCCGCGTGGCGTGGCAGGAGAAGGTGGAGCAGACCCCGAGCGTGAAGGCGCGCATCCTGCGCTGGGCCTCGCAGACGCCGGACGGCGGCGCGATCGTGTTCGACGCCTTCGGCCGCATCTGGATGCAGAAGATCGCCGACGGCAAGACGACCGGCGAGCCGACGCGCGTCACGGCCGACAACGCCAGCCTGCCGCGCCGCGAGTACTCGCCGTCCGTCTCCCCCGACGGCCAGTGGCTGGCCTACGTGACCTGGAGCGACAAAGACGGCGGCGCGATCTGGAAGACGCGCCTCGGCGGCAGCGACGCGCCGCAGAAACTGACCACCGTGCCCGGCCACTACGCGAACCCGGAGTGGTCGCCGAAGGGCGACCGCCTCGTCTTCGTGCAGGGCACCGGCCTGGAGATGCGGGGCCGGCAGCCGGAGGAGGAGAGCTTCTTCGAGATCCGCTGGATTCCGGCCGGCGGCGGCGAGACGCAGTTCGTGGCGCCGGTGAAGATCGCATCGACCTTCCGCTTCCATCCCCAGGCGTGGTGGAACGCCGACGGCTCGCGCATCTTCTACCGCGAGTTCATCGAGCAGGAGAAGCCGACCGACGACCCGAAGAACGAGCTGGTCTCCATCCGCCCCGACGGTACGGACAAGAAGCGCCTGCTGCGCTTCCCCGCCATCGGCGACCTCGTGCCGTCGCCGGACGAGCAGTGGGTCGCGTTCACCTCGCGCGACAACGTCTACGTCGCCGCGCTGCCCGGCATCGTGATGAAGGAGCCGGCCGAGGTCAGTCTGAAGGAAGGGTCGGTGCCGGTCTGGCGGCTGTCCGAGGAGGCCGGCGGATATGTCGACTGGGCGGACAAGGGGCAGACCATCACCTGGACGCTGGGCAACCAGTTCCACCGCCTGCCGATGAAGGCCGCGCTGGCGTTCGTGGAGGCGGAGAAGAAGAAGGCCGACGCGAAGGAGAAGGTGGGCGACAAGGGGAAGGAAGATGACGCGAAGAAGCAGGCCGATAAGGCCGACAAAGGCGACGAGCCGAAGCTGAAGGTGCCGAAGTCGGAGTCGATCGCCATCACCCTCAACGTGCCGCGGGAGACGCCGAGCGGCTCGTTCATCATCCGCAATGCGCGCGTCATCACCATGAAGGGCGACGAGGTGCTCGACCGGGCCGACGTCGCGGTCACCAACAACCGCATCACGGCCGTCGGCCCGAACCTCACCGCGCCGGCCGGCGCGCGCGAGATCGACGCCGCCGGGAAGACGATCATCCCCGGCCTCATCGACACCCACGCCCATCTGCACTACTCCTCGATGGAGATCTTCCCGGAGACGAAGTGGGAGTACGCGGCGAATCTGGCGTACGGCGTGACGACCGTATACGACCCCTCCGCGCCGTCGCTGGATGTCTTCTCGCAGGCCGAGATGGTGGAGGCCGGCCTGATGCTCGGACCCCGCGTCTACTCCTCCGGCGACGTGCTGTACGGCGGCCAGCAGGAGGACATCTTCGCGGAGGTGAATGACCTGGAGGACGCGCGGCGCCAGGTGCGCCGCATGAAGGCCTACGGGGCTCGCCTGATCAAGGTGTATCAGCAGCCGCAGCGCGCGGAACGGATGTGGTTCGCCGAGGCCTGCCGCCTGGAGCACATGCTGCTCACCGCGGAAGGGGCGGGCGAGCTGTCGACGGACCTGACCATGGCCGCGGACGGCTTCACCGCGTTCGAGCATTCGCTGCCGGTCGAGCTGCATGACGACGTGGTGCAGTTCCTGGCCCAGACCAAGACGTTCTACACGCCGACGCTGATCGTCTCCTACGGCGGTCCGTGGGGCGAGCAGTATCTGTGGCAGTCGATGTCACCCTCGCTGCACGACGACGCGAAGCTGCGCCGCTTCACGCCGCATTTCGTGGTCGACTCCCTGGCCCGCCGCCATACCTGGATCGATCCTTCGGAGTACTTCTTCCCGACGGTCGCCGCCGGCGCGGCGAAGGTCCTCCGCGCCGGCGGCAACGTCTCCCTCGGCGCGCACGGCCAGCTGCAGGGCCTGGGGCCCCACTGGGAACTTTGGGCCATGGCCGGCGAAGGGGCGCAGCCGGGCCTTTCGGCCATGACGCCGATGGAAGCCATTCGCGCCTCGACGATCCTGGCCGCCGACAAGCTCGGCTTCGCGCCCGATCTCGGCTCCATCGAGCCGGGCAAACTGGCCGACTTCGCGGTGCTCGATGCGAACCCGCTGGATGATGTGCACAACACGGCCAGG
>DASYMJ010000234.1:0-26522 GCA_036009105.1 Thermoanaerobaculia bacterium
CACCGGCCAGCTCCTCCCGCGCTCCCGCCGCGTGCCGCTGGACGTGGTGGTGAAGACGGCGAAGACGGAGGGGATCGGCCGCGATGCGGAGATCGTCGTCTACTGCGCGGGGCCGGGATGTCCGCAGAGCGTTCTCGCCGCCGAGAAGCTGGCCACCGTCGGGTACACGAACGTCCGGGTGTACGAGGGCGGGTTGCAGGAGTGGGCCGGCTGAGCAGGAGAGGGGGCCGGCTGGAGAGCCGGCCCTACATATTCTCGACGATCGCCTTGCCGAACTCGCTCGTGGAGACCTTCGTCGCCCCTTCCATCTGCCGCTCCAGGTCGTACGTCACGCGCTTCTGGCGGATGGTGGTGGCCAGCCCCTTCTCGATCGCATCGGCGGCTTCCCACCACTTCATGTGGCGGAGCATCATCACGCCGCTGAGGATCAGCGAGCCGGGGTTGATCATGTCCTTGTTGGCGTACTTCGGGGCGGTGCCGTGCGTCGCCTCGAAGATGGCCACCTCGTTCGACTCGTTCGAGCCGGGCGCCATCCCCAGGCCGCCCACCTGCGCCGCGAGGGCGTCGGAGAGGTAATCGCCGTTGAGGTTCGTCGTGGCGATCACGGAGTACTCGGCGGGGCGGAGCAGCACCTGCTGGAACATCGAGTCGGCGATGCGGTCCTTGATGATGATCTTCCCGTTCGCGCCGTTGCCCGCTTCCGACTCGGGGATCGTCACGTCGCCGAACTCTTCCTTGGCCAGCTCGTAGCCCCAGTCCTTGAAGCCCCCCTCGGTGAACTTCATGATGTTGCCCTTGTGCACCAGCGTGACGGAGTCGCGCTTCGCGGCGACGGCGTACTCGATCGCCTTGCGCACCAGACGCTTGGAGCCGAACTCGGAGATCGGCTTGATGCCGATCGCGGCCCCCTCGCGGATCTTGTCCTTGCGGCGCTCCAGGTCGTTGATGAAGCCGATGATCTGCCGCGCCCCTTCACTGTTCGCGGGCCACTCGATGCCGGCGTACACGTCTTCCGTGTTCTCCCGGAAGATGACCATGTCCACCTTCTCCGGCTCGCGCACGGGGGAAGGGACGCCTTCGAAGTAGCGGACCGGGCGGACGCAGGCGTAGAGGTCGAGCACCTGGCGCAGCGTGACGTTGAGGGAACGGATGCCACCGCCCACCGGCGTGGAGAGCGGCCCTTTGATCGACACGCGGTAGTGCTGCAGCGCATCGAGCGTCTCCTCGGGGAGGTAGTTGTCGAACTTTTCCTTCGCCTTGTCGCCGGCGAAGACTTCCAGCCAGGCGATCTTCCGCTTCCCGCCGTACGACTTCTGCACGGCGCCGTCGATCACGTACCGCGTGGCGCGCCAGATGTCGGGGCCGGTGCCGTCTCCCTCGATGTACGGGATGATCGGGTCATCGGGGACGGCGATGCGGTTGTTCTCGAAGCCGATGCGGGTGCCGGTCGCGGACTGGGGGAGGCGGTCGCTCATAGCGCGCGCAATGTAGACGAAAGGGCGACATCGCGCAACGCGCGGAATTACGTCCGTACGTCCCTCTAGCAAGCAGGAGGAGGCGCTCATGGCCAGAGAAACGGTCGTTCGCCCGGCGTACGTCGGGCCGGAGGCGTTCGAAGACGCGACGGAGGCCGGCGCGCAGGCGCAGGCGGCGATCCTGTTGTCGATGGGCGTGCAGCTGCGCGGCGACGACCTGAAGACGATCAGCCGCTCGGCCGCGGTCGGGCGGGCGGCGGAGCCGCTGGCCATCCCTGCCGCCTCCGCAGTCGCCGCGGAGGAGGCGCCGGAGGACGTCGCCGCGTCAGCAAGAGACTTTCCGCTGCCCAACCTGCGGCCGGCGCCGGAGAAGGTGCCGCCGCGCTTCGGGGCCTTTGCCGCGGCCGCGCCCGCAACCATCACCGCGATGGCGGAGAGTCTCTACGAAGAGCCCTCGCCCGAGAACGCGGCGGCCCTGGCCGAAGCGGCCATGACCGACCCCGCTCGCGACCTCCTGGTTCGTGTTGCGGCCGCCAACGCGGCGCTCGCCGTGATGGCCGATCCGCAGATCGCCATCGACACGCTCGTGGACGGCGTGGATTCCGAGGACGAGCTGACCCGCGAAGTCGCGGCCACGACGCTCGGCCGTTATCTCCCCGAGCACCCGGAGCTGGCGGCGCTCGTCGCTCGCGAGCTCGAGCCGCGCGGCGACGGGCCGCGCACCCGCACCTCCATGCTGATCCACGGCACCTGGGCCCGAGGGAACGATTGGTGGCAGCCCGGCTTCCCCGGCAACTTCCATCAGTACCTGCGCGGCAATGTCTTCAACGACCTCTACTCGCTGGCGGACCGCTTCGACTGGTCCGGCGGCTACAGCCCCGGCGCGCGCGCGCTCGCCGGCGTGCAGCTCGTGAACTGGATCCGCGCGCACAACGAGGAAGGGATTTCCCTCATCACGCACAGCCACGGCGGCAGCGTGGCCATGCTCGCCACGGCACAAGTGCCGCTGGGCCGGCTCGTGCTGCTCAGCTGCCCGGTGCACCCCGCGACGTACAGCGTGAACTTCGCCAACGTGACGAAGGTGGTCAGCATCCGCGTGAAGCTCGACCTCGTTCTCCTCGCGGACGGCGGCGGCGGGCAGTTCCCCGATCCCCGTTACAACGAGCACGTGCTCCCCATCTGGTTCAACCATTCGAAGCCGCACGAGGAGAGCGTCTGGCGCAAGTACAACATCCCGGCAATGTTGTGACGGCGCGGCGCGTTGGGGGCGCTCGTGAGCCTGATGCGCGCCGCCTCCATGTTCGGCCTGAGGGCCGCGTTCCAGGCCGGCAGCGGCGCGGCCGGACGGGCCCTCATCCGCAACCTCCGCTCGCGGGATGAGAACGTCCGCACGCTGGCCGGCATGTTCCTGGTGCAGGCCGGCCGGCGCTCGATCCCGCTCCTGCGCGAGGCGCTCGCCCGCGGCGAAGACGTGCCGACCATCCTCACCATGCTGGCCGACATCGGCGACCCCTCGACCGAGCCGGAGATCCGCGCGCGGCTGAACGATCCCGATCCGGAGATCGCGCGTGCGGCGAGCGATGCGCTACAGGTTCTGGAGCTTCAGCGATCGCAGTAGGCCGAGGTTCTTGCGGTCGGATTCCGTCTCGATCGTCTTCGGCGTCTCGAGCAGCTTGGGGATGTGCCGGAAGCGCTCGTCGTTGACGAGGAAGCGGAACGCGTCGAGGCCGAGCTCTCCTTCGCCGATGTGCTGGTGGCGGTCGACGCGCGAGCCGAGCGGCTTCTTCGAGTCGTTGAGATGGAACGCGCCGACGTTCTCGATGCCGACGTGGCGCTCCACCTCGTCCATCGTCTTCTCGTAGCCGTCGCGCGTGCGGAGGTCGTAGCCGGCGGCAAAGACGTGGCAGGTGTCGAAACAGATGCCCATGCGCGAGGGATCGTCCACGGCGCGTAGCACGTGCCCCAGCTCCTCGAACGTGCAGCCGAGGCAGGAGCCCTGGCCCGCCGCGGTCTCGAGCAGGGTGATGACCTTGTGCTGCGGAATCGCCGCATGGACCTGATCCAGAGATCTTGCGATTTGATCGAGGCCGCTCGGCGGGCCGGCGCCCATGTGTGCGCCGGGATGGAGGACCACGGCGTGGATACCGAGCCGCTCCGCGCGGTCGAGCTCATCGATCATGGCCTCGATCGACTTGCGGTGGAACTCGGGATTCGTGGTGGCCAGGTTGATGAGGTACGAGGCGTGGGTGAGGATCGGCTTCACGGTGCGGGTCTTCGCGAAGAGCACACAGTCCTCGTCCGTCAGCACTTTTCCCTTCCACTGATTGGAGTTCTTGGCGAAAAGGGCAAGAGCGGACGCGTCGATGGCGGCCGCGCGCTCGAAGACGGTGTGCAGCCCGCCTTTGGTCGAGATGTGCGCGCCGATGAGGTCGCCTTTGGCTTTGGGGAATCGGAAGCGGTTGCGGGGCATGAGGGTGACGCGGAGAGAACAACGGCTGCTCGCGCGTCATTCTGCGGGCCTCAGGATGACACCGATTGCTCCCACGGAGGAGCCTCACGTCCGGATGGGCTATGCCAACCAACGCACCGGCCCGTGGCCGGGATCTTTTCGGCCTCTGCGGGCCTCTCAGGATGACACGCGGTTGCGCCTACGGAGGAGCCTCACGTCCGGATGGGCTATGCCAACCAACGCACCGGCCCGTGGCCGGTTATTGCAGCCTGAAATTCACCGTCACGGTGTAGTAGACGTCGATCGGTTCCCCGCGGTACGTCGCGGGGCGGAAGCGCCAGCGGGCCACGGCGTCGCGGGCGGCTTCGCCGAGGCCGTAGGGGAGGTCTTTGATGATCTCCACGTTGTCGATCGTGCCGTCGCGGCGGACGATCCCGCGGATGACGACCGCGCCGGAGATGTTCGCCCGCCGCGCGAGGGCCGGGTAGCGCGGTACCACTCGGTCGACCTCTTCCGGTTGCGTGCCGCCCGCGGGCACCACCGCGTACACGCCGCCGCCGGGCGGAGGTTGGGCGGGCTCGGGGAGGGGCGGGGGCTCGGCCGAGGCGGTGGTCTCGGTGGCGGTCTCCGTGGCGGTGGGCGGGGGGGTGGTGGCGGTGGGCGGAGGGGAGGTGGCGGACGAGGCGACGTCGAGAGACGGCGCGCCGGCGGCGCTGACGTCGATCGCGTCGATGTCGGCGTAGGCCACGCCGTTGTCGTGATCGATGGCGTAGAAGTCGTGGTCGCGGGTGAAGACGCGCACCTGCGTCCCTTCCGGCAGGTCGCCCACCAGCGGATAGAAGATGCCGGGGCCGGCGAAGAGCTGGGTCCGCTCGCGCGCCAGGCCGGAGAGCGGCGGCAGCTTGCGGATGGCGGTGAATTTCTCCAGGCGCCGGTCCCGCTCCGCGGTGCGCTCCAGCGAGTTGCGCTCGGCCCAGCCGGAGAGGCCCTCGCCGTCCTGCACGCGCACCCAGGAGCCGCGGTCCTCGATCACCACCAGCTGCTCGCCCTGCGCGGCCGTGGTCACCACCGGCGCCTTCGCGTTCGGCTCCGTCCGGATGCGGATGCGCAGCGGCAGCACGGTGAGCGTCTCCGCCCGCTGCTGCACGGCCGGCTTCGAGCGGCCGGCGTTGATGACGATGAGGGTCAGGATGGCGAGAAAGATCACGCCCAGAACGATGAGGACGGCCACGCCGCCCCTGCGTCCGCTGCCCCCCTGTTCCACCATCAGCGCTTCATCAGCGTGACCATGATCGCCTTCTGCACGTGCAGCCGGTTCTCCGCCTCGTCATAGATCACCGACCGCGGCGAATCGATCACCTCGGACGCCACCTCTTCCCCCCGGTGCGCCGGCAGGCAGTGCATGAAGATCGCCTCCGGCTTGGCCAGCGACATCACCCGGTTGTCCACCTTCCATCCGGCGAAATCGCGCTGCCGCTTCTGTGCCTCGTCTTCCTGCCCCATCGAGGCCCAGACGTCCGTCTCGACGATGTCCGCGCCGGCCACCGCCTCCTCCATGGAGTTGGTGAGGATGACCTTCGTGCCGGCCAGATCCGCGTCCGCCTGCGCCTGGGCCACGACGTACGGATCGGGCGCATAGGCGCCGGGTGTGGCGATGGCGATGTCCATGCCGACCTTCGACGCGCCGAACATCAGCGAGTGGGCCATGTTGTTGCCGTCGCCCACGTACGCGATCCTGCGGCCCTTCAGCTTCCCCTCGAAATGTTCCCATGCGGTGAAGTAGTCGGTCATGGCCTGACAGGGGTGGGAAAGGTCGGTCAGGCCGTTGATGACCGGCACGGAGGAGTACTCGGCCAGGTCGGTGATCGTCTTGTGGGCGAAAGTGCGGGCCATGATGCCGCTGATGTAGCGGGACAGAACCTTGGCCGTGTCGTAGATCGGCTCGCCGCGGCCGAGCTGGATGTCTCGCGAGGAGAGGAAGAGCGCGTGGCCGCCCAGCTGGTACATCCCGGCCTCGAAGGAGACGCGGGTGCGGGTGGACGATTTCTCGAAGATCATCGCCAGGGTCTGCCCCTCCAGCGTGCGGCGATATTGCTCCGGATTCGCTTTGATGTCGCGCGCCAGCTCGAAGATCTGCAGCACTTCGGCGGCCGTGTAGTCGTGGATCTCGATGAAGTCCTTGTGCATGGCGCGCGTGATTCTAGTGCAGGTCGGGAGCTATGATTCCGGCTCACCGTCATGACGTACCAGGTCCCGATGCACGAGGTGGCCGTGGTGGTCGCGCTCTCCGGCGTGGAGCCGGAAGAGCACTTCGTCTACCTCGCGCCGTACTCCGACCGGCGCGACGGGCCGGAGACGATGGCTGACTATCTCAACGGCCGCCGGCGCTTTTTTCCCATGGTCGCGGCGGGCGTGGCCAAGATGGTGAACCGCGACCAGATTCTCTGGCTGCGCTACGAGAAACTGGCCGAGTTCGATCCCGACGCGACGGTGATCGAGCGCGTGACCATCGTGGAGATGACGGACGGCTCGCGCATCGAAGGGCTCATCCCCATCGACCGCCCCCGCGAGCAGTCCCGCATCTCGGACGTGCTCAACGACGCGACGGAAGGCTTCATCCGCCTCGACGACGAGGAAGAGACGTACTACATCAACAAGAGCTTCATTCGGCTGGTGATCCCGAGGTGAAAAATGTAGGGCCGGCTCTCCAGCCGGCCCATCGTTCCCTTACCGCGGCCGGCTGGAGAGCCGGCCCTACATTTTCGGTCTTACGCTCTCGAAGCCGAACTCCTTCATCACCTTGTAGACCGGCGCCACGTCCCCCAACTGGTCGTCGAACAGGCCCCACGCGAAGAGGCCGTCGTCGCTGCGCGGCTCCAGCAGGTAGAAGGCGAGGCGCCCCAGCGGCTGGTTCGTGCGGATGATGATCGAGCCGGTCGGCAGCGTGATCTGGCGCGTCTTCCACCTGCCGGTCAGGGTCAGCTCGTGATGGCCCTGGAACTCGTCCTCCGCGCGCGCGGCCTCCTTGATGAAGAACTGCGAGACATCGAGCTTCGTCTCGCCGGTGAGCGTCTCCACGATGATGCCGTGCGTCTGCAGGTTGGCCAGCACCGCGCGCGCGGCCTCGGGCTCCAGCGCGTACGCGTACGGCACCTCGCTCTTCTCCACCGGCTCGAAGATGCCGTAGTCGGTCATCACCATCGGCACGATCTCGCCCGTCCGCCGGATCGCCCCTTTGCCGGTCTCCGGATCGGGCGCTCCGCCCTCCTCGGCGACGCTGCGCTCCCACAGGATCTCCACCCTGTCCCGCCACGGCTTGATCTCGAAGCGCGTGCCGAGCTTGCGCAGCTTGCCGCGCCGGATCTGCTCGTCCGCTTTCGCCGCGATGCGCATCATCTTCGAGCCGTACTTGCCCACCGCGGCCAGGATCTCGTGCACGAACTCGTATGTCACTTCCACCCGAGCCTGAAAGTCGATGTAGCTGTAAGCCTCGGAGAGAATGACGAAGCGGTTGCGCAGCCCCGCGTAGTTGTTGCCGAAGCGCGGGCGGGAGTCGAAGGTGTGCCACCCTTTCTCCGGCGCGAGCTGGTCGACGAAGTTGCCGTAGTAGTACGTCTCCTTCCCGTGCCGCTTCTTCAGCTGCTCGCGGATGGCCGGCAGGAACGTCTCGCGCGAGAAGTCGAGGACATCCTCCGGCGCGTCGGGGTTGAGGCACGGCGCATAGGTGAGCTGGTAGCCGTGATACGAGCCGTTCGTGGTGTGCAGATCGACGGTGAGGAGCGGGTCCCACCGGGCGAGCACATTCGCCACCAGCCCGCGCGCCTCGGGCGTCTCCAGCTTCATGTAGTCGCGGTTCAGGTCCAGCCCCTGCCCGTTCTCCCGCACGCCGACGCCGCCCTTCGGGCCGTTCTGCGTCGTGCGGTGCGTCACGGAGATGTTCTCGTTGCCGTCGGCGTTGTAGATCGGCGCGATGAGGATGACCATGTCCTCACGCAGCTTCCGATGCGAAGAGATGAGGTCGCGCAGCAGCATCAGCGCGGCTTCCTTCCCCTCCACCTCGCCCGCGTGGATGTTGGCCATGATGAAGACGATGGGCAGGCCGGTGGCGAACGCGCTGTGCGGATCGACCACGCCCGGCGGGCCGATGATCACCAGCGGCAGCGCGCGCTCGTCGTTGGTCACCCCGAACGTCTCGACGCGCACGTCGGGATCGGCGCGCTGGATGGCGCGCACGAACGCGATCACGTCGTCGTAACGCGAGGTTGCCTCGTATCCGGATGTCTCGGCCACGGTCTTCGGAAGGTTCATTCCCATCGCTACCTCACTCAGCAGAAGCAGGACGATACTCGCCGCCACTCGCATGCACGCGTCCCTCCTCGCCCAACTTGATCAGATGCGCCGTGATCTGGATTTCGGCCGCGCCGGCGAGGCGCGGATCGAGCTCGGGATAGATGATGCGCCGCATTTCGGCCACGGTGCGCGCGCCGTTCGCCAACGCCTCCAGCACCTGCCGCTCGCGCTCGAAGCGATGGGCGAGGTATTGCTCGATGAGCGGCAGCGCATCGTCGCGCGTGGGACCGTGCGCGGGATGGATCCGCTTGGGCTGCTTCGTCAAGAGCAGCTGCAGCGAGCGGATGTAGTCGCCCATGTGCCCGTCGGGCGGGAAGATGGCCGTCGTGCCGCTGCCGAGGATGGTGTCGCCGGAGAAAAGGTCGCCGTCCTGGGTCAGGTAGCAGACGTGCTCCTGGGTGTGGCCGGGCGTGGCGATCACCTCGATGTCTTCGCCTTCGATGCGCAGCCGCTCGCCGCCCGTCACGCGCTGCTGCGGCATATTAAGCGCGCCTTCCGGCGCGTCATCGAGCACGCCGGGGGGCGCGACGATCCGCGCGCCGGTCAGGCGCTGCAGCGGCACCGCGGCCGGCGCGTGATCGCCGTGGCGGTGAGTGATGAGGATGGTGTCGAGTTTGGGCAGCGCCTCGCGGATGGCCTCGATGTGCGACTCGATGGACGGGCCGGGATCGAGCACCGCGCTTTCGCCGAGGAGGTAGGTGCGGGTGCCGTCGAGAGTGAACGGGCCGGGGTTGGGGGCGGTGATGCTGCGGATCTTCACGGCAACCTGATTTTCTTGTCGACGATGACCGGCTGGATGGTCGGGATGTCGGCGCCGCGGCGGGAGTCGATCAGCTCGTCCGCGGTGGCGAAACCGGCCAGGGCCTCGAGGTTCTTGCGCGTGGGGAAGATGATGTCCAGCTTCTCCAGCGCCTCTTGCGGCGCGATCCAGAGGATCTCCGTCGCCTCCTCGGCGTGCAGCGTGGCGACGACGTCGCGCTCCACCTTGGCGAGAAAAAAGTAGGTGTCGAAGCGCTTCGGCACGCCGATGGGGGTGATCCAGTGGGAGGTGAGGACGAGTTGCCGGAGGTCAGCTCCGGCGCTCAGTTCTCGAAAGGAGAGCTCGCCGCTCAGCAGCTTCCTGCGCTTCTCTTCCGCATCGGCGGGCAATGGCCCGAGCCACACGCCGCTCTCCTCGAACAGCTCGCGCGCGGCCGTCACGCGCATCGCCTCCACCGTATCGGACGTGCCCTCGAAATCCGCCTCATCGGCGACGCCGCCGGGAAAGACCCAGAGGCTGGGGACGAAGCTGGCCGTGTCGAGGCGGCGGAGCATCAGCACCTCCAGCGGCGCGTCCCGGAGCACGATCACGCTGGCGGAGAGCAGCGGCGTCACTTCTGCCAACCGACCCACTCCTCTCCCGACGGCCCGCGCTCTTTCTTCCAGATCGGAACGGTTGTCTTGATCCGGTCGATCATGGCCCGGCACGCCGCAAACGACTCGCCGCGGTGGGGCGACGAACAGACGATGGCGATGGACGAGTCGCCCACGCGCAGCAGCCCCAGCCGGTGCACGATCGCCACCGCCACCTCCGGCCATTCGTTTCGCACCTTCGAGGTGATGCGTTCGATCTCCTTCTCCGCCATCGGACGGTAGGCGTCATAGAAGATCGACTCCACGGCGCGGCCGTCGTGGTGATTGCGGACCACGCCTTCGAACAGGACATAGGCGCCGTCGCTGGGGCGCATCACGCTCCCGATGAGCGATGCTGTGTCGATCGGCGCATCGGTCAGATGGCTCATCCGCCGGCCACCGGGGGGATGAAGGCGAGCTCGTCGCCCTCGCGCAGGACGTCATCCGGCGAAGCGTAGCTCTCGTTGATGGCGGTGAGGGGCGGCTGCTCGTAGGCGGCGAGCTCGTGATGTTGCGCGCGCAGCTGCTGCCACACCTCGCGCGGCCGCGTCCCTTCCGGCAGCTCCAGTTCCGCGTCGCCGCGGCCGGCGATGTCCCGCAGGACGGCGAAGAAGAGGAGCCGCACTCGCATGGCCGCCGCATTCTATAGAATCCGGAGCGTGCGAAAGTTCGAGCCCCAGATGACCGTGCGCGACGCGCTCGAGCTGCACCCCAAGGCCCGCTGGGTCTTCGCCGCCTGGCAGCTCGGCGGCTGCAATCAGTGCGCGATGGTGGACGAGGAGACCCTGGCCCAGGTCGCGGAGGGATACAAACTGCCGCTCCCGAAGCTCCTGCACGACCTGAACGCGCTGCTCGAAACGTAGGGCCGGCTCTCCAGCCGGCCCAGCTATTCATGACGGGCCGGTTGGAGAACCGGCCCTACTCGTCGCAGGCGAAGAGCGCCTTCGCCATCAGCGTTTCCCGCGGCACGTTCGTGTACGGCGCGTGGCCCATGATGGCGGTGCGCAGCTTCTCGTCGAAGCCGCGCTCCTCCAGGATCTTCGAGCCGACGTACGGATGCTGATCGGCGTTCGGGTAGGCCTCGTAGTCGAAGTCGTGCAGCAGGCCGGCCATGCCCCAGTGCACCGGGTCCTCCTCCGGCGCGTACTTGCGCGCGCAGGCCTTCATGGCCCGCTCCACGGCCAGCGCGTGCTTGCGCAGCGAATCGGTCTTGGTGAACTCGTGCAGGAGGGCCAGGGCTTCGTCGCGCGTCTTCACCTCAGAAACGATAGCGCAGGCCTACCGTCGTGTGTACGTTGTGCGGCTTGGGGATGGTCACGCTGCCGGACGGCGGAAAATCGGAGCGCTCCAGCGGCGAGGCGGTGACGGCGTCGCTGATCTCCCCCTCCACGGCGAAGCGGGGCGTCCACTGCCAGGCCACCCCCGCGGCCCCCATCGCGCCGAAGCGGTCGCGCGTCCCTTCGAAGATCTGCGCCTCGCCGGTCCGGCGGCGGATGCGGTACGCGGCCCAGGCCGGTCCGGCGGCGAGGTGGAAGCGCAGCGCGCCGCTGCGGTTGATGCGCCAGACGAGGGGGAGAGAAAAAGTGCCCACGTCGATCTTGCCGGCATCGATGGAGCTGGAGTTCTCGCCGTTGCGGCTGCGGGTGGCGAGCGGCGCTTCGACCAGCGTTGCGGCCAGTCCGAGGGCCATGGCGGGGGTGAGGTCGCGCTGGAGGTCAACCGCGAGGCCGGGGCGGGTGGCGGCGGAGAGGGTGCTGGTGGCGATATGGGAGGTGCCTTCGGTGCCGACGCGGATGGAACGCCGGGCGAAGTCACCGAAAACGTAGGCTCCGGTGCCGATTCCGACGCTCCAGCCCTCCGCAAAGGCGAGAGGGGTACAAAACAGAGCCACCGGAAGGATGGAAAGTAATCTTTTCAACATGGTGGTGGTCAGATTTGCAACCGCAGAGCCAGGCTTGGTAAAAGTTACCGGGCTCGACCGGGAGGCGCGTGGCGTCAAAATTTGCAGGCGGAGCGGCGCCAAGTGCGTATGTTTGCGGAGTTTATGGCGTTTGCGATGAAGGCAACACGGCGGCGGAGCTACACATAATCATCGGAATGGATAGTTGGCGCATCTTTCGCACTAAAGGCGAGCACGATGAATGAGGTTCTGACAAGAGATTCGGAACCGGTGCGCGGGTCCAGCCTGACTTGCCTGCGCCAAGTGGCCGCTGCGGGCTCCCTCCTAAACTATTGGACCGATTTTGGACGATTATTCAAAAAGCTTCCTTGAACCCTACCTATACGGCCGCAGCGGTCCAGCCCCTAGTAACACGAACGGAGCCGAAAGGCTCCGTAAGTGTTTTATGGGGAAAGTTGTCGGTTATCGGTTGTCAGTTGTCGGTAGAAAGGCCGGGCTGCTGACGACTGATAACCGACAACCGACAACTGCTATCGTGCGCCTCGCATGGCCGCCAAGCGTCCCACCCTGTTCCTGATCGACGGCTCCAACAACGTCTACCGCTCCTACTTCGCCATCCGCAACCTCACCAACTCGGCCGGCTTCGCCACGAACGCGGTCTACGGCTTCACCCAGACCCTCCGCAAGCTGCTCAAGGACTTCCAGCCGGACTGCATCGCCGTCGCGTTCGATGAGGGCCGCTCCACCGCCCGCTCCGACCAGTACGAGGACTACAAGAAAGACCGCCGGCCGATGCCGGACGACCTCTCCGTCCAGATCCCCCTCGTCTACGAAGTGCTGGAAGGCTTCCGCATCCCCATCATCCGCGCCGCGGAATGGGAGGCGGACGACTTCATGGGCTCGCTCGCCTGCGCCGCCCGCGACCGCGGCTACGAAGTCGTCCTGGCCACCTCGGACAAGGACTTTTTCCAGCTCGTGGGCGACCACATCAAGTTCTTCCACACCGGCCGGGAGACGATGTACGACGCGAAAGGCGTCGAGGAAGCGTTCGGCCTCCCGCCGGAGAAAGTGGTCGACGTGATGGCCATCTGGGGCGACGCCATCGACAACATCCCCGGCGTGCCCGGCATCGGCGAGAAGGGGGCGAAGGCGCTCATCACGCAGTTCGGCTCGCTCGACGGCGTGTACGAGCACCTCGACGACATCAAGAAAGCCTCGCAGCGCAAGACGCTGGAGGAGAACCGCGACAAGGCTTTCCTCTCCCGCGACCTGGCCCGCATCAAGTGCGATCTCCACGTCGCGGTCGAGTTCGAAGCGCTCAAGCGCCAGGAGCCGGACCGCGCCCGACTGCACGACATCTTCTCGAGGCTCGAGTTCGCCTCGCTGATGCAGGAGTTCCTGCCCGAGGCGCCGCCGGCGCAGAAGGACTACCGCATCGCTGCTTCGGCGGAGGACGTGCGCGAATTCGCCCAAGGGGCGAACGAGCTCGCCCTCTGGGTCGAGTCGCAAACGGCGGACGGCGTCGACGCCCTCCTCGGCGTCGCCCTATCCCGCCGCGCGAACGAGTCGCTGCTCGTGCCGCCGGAGAACGAGGAGCTGAGGGCGCTGCTCGCATCCGACCGCCTCTTCATCACTTATGACGCGAAGCTGCAACGCCGCCGCCTGGCCGCGAACGGCTGGCCGGTGCCGGCGCGCTGGCTGGACACGATGATCATGTCGTACGTCATCAACCCCGGCCTGCCCAGCCACGCCTTCCCGAACATCGCGCGCGACCGGCTGAAGGTCGACGTCACCTCGCGCAAGGATCTGCAGAAGACCGCCCCGCTCTTCGCCATCGAGCACGAGCTCGGCTCCTCGCCGCTTTCGCCTTACCAGCAATATCTCGGCGAAAAGTCGGACATCGCGCTGGCGCTGAGGGAAGTGCTCGAGCCGGAGCTCCAGCGCGATCCGGCCCTGGTGAAGATCTACGACACCATCGAGATGCCGCTCATCCCCGTCCTGGCCCGCATGGAAGACCTCGGCATCCGCGTGGACAAGAGCCTGCTCGCCACCATGTCCGCCACCATGGGCGCGGAGATCGCCGACCTGGAGAAGCGCATCTACGCCGAGGCGGGGATGGAGTTCAACATCAACTCGCCGCAGCAGCTGGGGCACATCCTCTTCGAGAAGCTGCAGTACCCGGTGATCAAGAAGACGAAAGGGACCAAGGCGTATTCAACGGCGGTCGATGTGCTCGAAGAGCTGGCCAGCCACGGCTACGCGGTGCCGCAGCTCATCCTCCAGCATCGCGAGCTGCACAAGCTGAAGTCGACCTACGTGGATGCCTTGCCGCAGCTGGTCGCGAAGGATGGCCGCGTGCACACCTCGTTCAACCAGGCGGTGGCGGCCACGGGACGGCTCTCCTCCTCCGATCCCAACCTGCAGAACATCCCCATCCGCACCGAGACGGGGCGGGTGATCCGGAAGGCGTTCGTGGCGGACGAAGGCTGGCAGCTGCTCTCGGCCGACTACTCGCAGGTCGAGCTGCGCATCCTCGCCCACATCTCGCAGGATGAGAACCTCATCGAGACTTTCCGCCGCGGCGCGGACATCCACCGCGCCACGGCCTCGTACATGTTCAACATCCCGGAGCAGGAGCTGACCGCGGAGCAGCGCCGCGCGGCGAAGACGATCAACTTCGGCGTGCTGTACGGCATGTCCGCGTTCCGGCTCTCGAACGAGCTGGGCATCAGCACGGCGGAAGCGAAGAACTGGATCGATGCGTACTTTTCGGGCTATCCGAAGATCGGCGAGTACCTGGAGCGGACGCTGACCGAGGCGCGCGCGACCGGGAAGGTGACGACACTGTTCGGCCGGGTGCGGTACATCCCGGAGATCGCCAACCGCTCTTTCACCGTGCGCGGCAACGCCGAGCGGATGGCCACCAACGCGCCGATCCAGGGGACGGCGGCGGATATCCTGAAGCTGGCCATGATTGCGCTGGACGAAAGGCTGGACGCGCGCGTCGCGCGCATGCTGCTGACCGTGCACGACGAAATCGTGATCGAGGTGCGCCAGCCGGAGGCGGAGGAGGTGGCGGAAATCGTGAAAGAGACGATGGAGAACATCTATCCTCTGGCGGTGCCGCTTTCAGTCGACACGCATTGGGGGAAAAGCTGGTACGACGCGAAAGAGTGAACAGCCGCAGCGCGATCCTCCTTCTCCTCGTGCTTTGCATCGCGTGCAAACCGGCGCCGAAGAAGGCGGCGGCCCCGGCCGCGACACCATCCGGCCCGACCGTCCGCGCAACCGTCGTCACGATCAGGATGACGACGCAGCCCGGCGACAAGACCTCGACGCATGAGTTGCTGATCGGCAACGGTCTGGTGCGGAGCATGGACGAGATCGACGTGTGGCGCCTCTTCGATACGAAAGCGAACCGCGTCACGTTCGTGGACGACATCGCGCAGACGTACAGCACGGCCGAGGTGCCGGCGCTGGCGAAGGCGCGGCGTGCGGCGCTCGCCGCGCCGCTGCCCGCCGAAGTGCCGCGAGCGCAGTTCACGGTGACCGGCACGAAGAAGGCGCTGCAGGGGGTGCAGGCCACGCAGTCGCTGGTCAAGGCCGGCACCTACACGCGCGAGCTCTGGATCGGCTCGCATCCGGCGATCCCCCGCGGCCTCTACGCGGCGATGATGGCCGCGCGCCAGCCTTCCTCCAACATCGAGCCGATGGCGCGCTCCGTCGACGAAGCGCTGCTCGCCGTGGAAGGCTTCCCGCTCGCCGAGCACTCGGAGCTGCCGCTGGGCAACACGAAGATGACGGTCGATCGCGAGGTGGTGGCGATCGGCGCGCGCGACGTGCCGGCCACGATGTTCGAAGTGCCCAAGGGCTACAGAAAAATGTAGGGCCGGCTCTCAGCCGACCCAACTCTCCGTTCACTGCGGGCCGGCTGAGAGCCGGCCCTACATGACCAGGCGGGAGTCGCCGATTCGCTTCGTCACCCCCTCCCGGTCCATCCACTCCAGCAGCGGGATGGCCACCTTCCGGGAGAGGCCGAAGAAGTCCTTGAACTCGGCCACATCGATCGTCTGGCCCTTCTTCGGAGCGATCTTCTCCCGCGCCGCGGCGAGCGTGTTGCGGTGCACGTACAAGCCCTCCGCCAGGCGCACCAGCGTCCCCTGCTTGACCAGGAAGCTGATCACCCCTTCGATCATCTTCGGCTTGTACGTCTTCTCGTTGATCAGCTCGGACACGGGCGGCGGCTGCAGCCCGGCCTCGGCGAAGCGCAGCTCGATCGAGCGCGCCAGCTCCCCCTCCGTGCCGCCCAGCGTTTTCGAGCGGCCGGGGATGTCGAGCGCATCGCCCTGCAGCACGGCGATCTTCTCGCGGCCGAGGTCCGCGAGGAGGAAGTTGATCAGCGCCGGGTCGGCATCGCGGGGGAGGAGCTTCTGCACGAACTCCCCTTTCGGCACGTTGATCGCCATCTTGTTGTCTTTGAAGTAAGCCTGCAGGAACTCCATGGCCCGCTTGCGGAAGTCGGCCAGCGCGTCTTCATGGATCCAGCGGTTGCGCTCCACCTCGGCCAGATGCGGCACCCGCTTCAGCTCCTTCGCCAGCGTCGCCACGCGGATGCCGGTGCGCGCCTGCACCTCGTTCACGGTGAGCGTCCGCACGCCGGCCAGCTTCGCCATCTGCTCCACCCGCGCGGGGAGCGAGCCGCCGGCGAGCGTGGCCAGGATCTCGCCGCGCGTGTTGCGGCTGAGCTTCGGCAGGTGAGCGTCGAGGATCACCCCGCCGCCGATGGTGAACGCGGGCGAGTAGCGCCGGATGACGAAGCGATCGCCGGCCGCGGCGACCACCGGCGATTCGAGCCGCACCTGCACGAACGCGCTGCCGCCCGGCTGCAGCTCCCCTTTTGTTTCATCGACGAAGCGGATCGTGCCGAGGAGCTCGGAGGCGAGGTGATGGAAGCGGATGCGGGTCTGCTCCTTGAGCGGTTTCGCATCCGGCAACAGCTCCAGGCGGGCGGTGATCACCTGCGAGGTGCGCAAAGTGCCGGGCTCGATGAGCTGCTGCCCGCGGTGGAGGTCTTCCAGCGCGAGGTCGGCCAGGTTCATCGACGTGCGCTCGCCGGCCGAGGCGTGCTCGCGCGCTTCGCCGTGCACCTGGATTGCGCGCGCCCGGCTGCGCAGGCCGCCCGGCAGCACCTCCACTTCCGACTCGACGTCGACGCCGCCGGCGTACGTCGTGCCGGTGATCACCGAGCCGAAGCCTTTCATGGTGAACACGCGGTCGATGGGGAGGCGGAACACGCGCGTGGTGGCATCGCGATCGTCGACCGAGGCGACCGAGGCGAGGAGCGCCGCGCGCAGCTCGTCGAGCCCGGCGCCGGTCGTGCTGCTCACCGGCACGATCGGCTTGCCATCGAGGAAGCTGCCGCCGACCAGCTCCTCGATCTCCAGGCGCACCAGCTCCAGGATGTCGCGGTCGACAAGGTCCGATTTCGTGATGGCCACGACGCCGGTGGGGATGGCCAGCAGGCGGCAGATGGCGAAGTGCTCGCGCGTCTGGGGCATGATCGACTCGTCCGCGGCGATGACGAGCAGCGCGCTGTCGATGCCGCCCACGCCGGCCAGCATGTTCTTCACGAAGCGCTCGTGGCCGGGGACGTCGATGAAGCCGATCTGGTAGTCATCCGTGAACCAGCTGGCGAAGCCGAGGTCGATGGTGATGCCGCGGCGCTTCTCCTCCGGGAGGCGATCGGTGTCGATGCCGGTGAGCGCGCGGACCAGGGAGGTCTTGCCGTGATCGATATGGCCGGCGGTGCCGACGATGCGGCGTTTGCGGATTGGCTGTGTCATCTTGAGCCGCGAAGTATTGCTCAGTGTCATCCCGAAGCTGCGCGGACGGCGAGGGATCCGTGCCGATCTCGCGCCTGAATGGGGCCGATCCTTCGTCGGCCCGTCGCGCCCGCCGTCGTGGAAAGGCTTCGGCGCGAAGCGCCGTGGGACAAGACGCGGGAGCGGCTGAGGCGGTAGAATCGCCCCACTCGTCCATGTCTCTTCTGGCACGCGCATTTCCGGTTCGCGATCGCGCGGGTGTCGACACGTTTGTCGACGCGATGAAGCAGCGCCAGGACGAAGCGCGCTACTTCTACACGGCGCTGGGCGTGCGGCGGGAGGCGTGGTTCTTCCAGCGCTGCGACAACGCCCTGGTCATCGGCGTGACGGAAGTCGACGGGCCGCTGGAGGAGCGCGCCGCCGCGTTCGCGGCAGCATCGGATGCGTTCTCCTCCTGGTTCAAGGCGCAGATCGATGCGCTCTCCGGCATCGATCCCAGCCTCATGCCCCTCGGGCCGCGCTCCGAGTGGGTGTTCGCCTCCTCGGTCGAACCGTTCGACCACCACGCGCCGCTCATCGTGCGCGCCTATCCGCTGCGCAGCCGCGAGGCGCTGGACGAGCTGCTGGCCGAGCTCCAGCAGCGTCGCGACGAGACCGAGGCTTTCTACCGCCGGCACGAGGTGCGGGAGACGTGGTTCGTGCAGGACATGGGCGAGGGGCCGTTTGCCATCGCCGTGGCGGCGATGCGCGATCCATCCGAGCAGGCGCGCCTCTTTGCCGCGGACCGCGACCCGTTCGCCGTCTGGTTCAAGCAGCGCGTGATGAGCGTCTCCGGCGTGAACCCGAACGAGACGCCGCTCGGGCCGCGCACCGAGCTGCTGTACGAGTTTCAGCGGTAGCTTTCACGCCCGGTCCGGGTAGATCTCCTTCAGCTGCGGCGGCACCTTGTGCTCCATGCCGAGGGCATCCTGCAGCTCGCCCGCGTTCACCACCGCCTGGCCGCGAAAGTGGTTGTTCGTGATCACGTACGTGTCGCGGTTCACGGCCATGCTCTTGATGCGCTCGGCCCACGGCTCCAGCTCTTCCTTTTTGTAGAGGTAGTTGTAGCGCTCCCACGACTCCTCGTGCGCGAACCACTTCTCGTAGTTGCGGCCGTGCAGGCGGACGTAGCCGACCGGACCGCTCGCCGTATCCGCCGGTTTGACGGAGTTGTCGAACAGCGGCTGGTCGACGTTCACCCACGAGACGTCGTGCTCTTCGAGGAAGGCGACGAACTCCTCGTTCTGAAAGGTGGAGTGGCGCACCTCCAGCGCCTTCGGGTAGTCGGCGAAGGCGCGGAAGAGCTGCTCCAGCTTCTCCCGCGATTCGGGCGAGCTCTTGAAGCTCCAGGGAAACTGGATGAGGAGGGCGCCGAGGCGGTCGGCTTCCAGGAGCGGGTCGAGGTAATTGCGAAACGCTTTCACATCCCCTTCGCCGAGCTCCGCCTTCTCGTGGGTGAAGCCGCGGAAGAGCTTCGTGGTGAAGCGGAAATCAGGGTTCGCTGACACGCGGCGCACCCAGCTCTTCGAATGGGTGGGCGGCGGGATGCGGTAGAAGGGCGAGTTGATCTCGATGGTGTCGAAAAAGCCGGCCAGGTAGGCCAGATGATCGAACTTGGAACCGTGCGGCGGATAGACAGTCCCCTCCCAATCCTTGTAGCTCCAGCCGGCGGGACCGATGCGGACGGCGTGTTTCATGAGAGGTCAACACCTTGATTTTCTTATTTGCAGCCTCGGCGTAAGTCGTTGCCTTGCCTACACAACTATGCTAAAAGGCGGCCCAACGAAACAATACGAGCATCCATGGACAGCACGAGCGTTCGCGGGTCGTGTTGTGTTTCGTTGCGGAAGGGGGTCGATCGGCAAGGTTCGTTGTAAACCCGGAAACAGCGGGGCCAGAGTCGCGGCACCCCGCCCACATGCACGCTGCGGCAATTCTGATTCACAGGTAACAATCTTTAGGAGATCAAAGGTTCAATCATGGATACATTCAACGACAAATCCCTCAACTGTGCCGACTGCGGAGGCGAGTTCATTTTCAGCAAGAACGAGCAGGCCTTTTACGCAGAGCGGGGCTTCACGAACGAACCGAAGCGTTGCAAGAATTGCCGGGACAAACGAAAGACCGCCCGTGACGGAAATGGTGGCGGCGGCCGCGACCGTGCCATGGTCAGCGTCACGTGCGACAGCTGTGGAGTGGCGACCGAAGTGCCGTTCACTCCGGTGAGCGGAAAGCCGGTCTACTGCCGCGACTGCTACAACCAGCGCCGCTCGAACTCCCGCCCGAACTCCTGGGCGTAGAGAACATCGATCGATGATGAACGGCGGGCTGCCAAGCTCGCCGTTTTTGTTTTCCCGTGGTCGTGAAATTGTTGGTTGCCAGGCCGATGAGCTCCGCTGATTCGCGAGGCGCATCGGACCAATAAGCACCAACCAGCAACCATGTAAAATGCGCCCGCCTTGGCCCACCCTCCTCCCAAACCGGTCGACAGCGTCCTCGATCTCATCGGCAACACGCCGATGGTCCGCCTCCACCGCATCCCCGGCGCTGACGATGCCGACATCTTCGTCAAGATGGAGTACCTCAGCCCTGGCCTCTCGGTGAAGGACCGCATCGGCGTCGGCATGATCCAGCGCGCCGCGCGCGACGGCAAGCTCGCGCCGGGCGGCACGATCATCGAGCCGACCGCGGGCAACACCGGCATCGGCCTCGCCCTGGCCGGCGTGCAGCTCGGCTACCGGGTGATCCTCTGCGTGCCGGAGAACTTCTCCACCGAGAAGCGCGAAGTGATGAAGGCCCTGGGCGGCGAAGTCATCCTCACCTCGAAGGACCTTGGGATGAAAGGCGCCATCGCGATGGCGGAGGAGCTGGCGCGCGACATCCCCGGCTCGTACGTGCCGCAGCAGTTCACGAATCCGTACAACGCCGAGGAGCACTACGAGAACACCGGCCGGGAGGTGTGGGAGCAGATGGAAGGGCGGGTGGACGCGTGGGTGGCGGGGGCGGGGACGGGCGGCACGTTCAGCGGTGTCGCGCGTTACCTGAAGGAGCGCAACGCCGCGACGCTGTGCGCGGTGGTCGAGCCGCAGGGCTCGATCCTGAAGGGTGGTGAGGCGGGCCCGCACGAGGTGGAAGGCATCGGCGCCTCGGCGTTCATCCCCCCCGTGCTGGACATGACCCTGGCCGACGACGTCATCCAGGTCTACGACGACCCCGCCTTCGCCATGGTCCGCCGCCTGGCCTGCGAAGAAGGGATCCTCGGCGCCTCCTCCTCCGGCGCCAACGTCGTCGCCGCCCTGGAGATCGCCCACCGCCTCGGCCGCGGCAAACGCGTAGTCACTCTCATCCCCGACGCCTCGGAGCGATACATGTCGAAGGGGATTTATACGAAGTGGGCGAAGGAGAAGCGAAATTGAAAATGAAAAATTGAAAATTGAAAACCGCTCACGCAAAGGCTGCGCTCTTTTCGCTTTTCAATTTTCAATTTTCAATTTTCAATTTCGAGCGAGCGAAAGCGAGCGACCAACCATGGCCTTCTCAACCGATTGCATCCACGCCGGGCAGGAGCCCGAGCCCGTCACCGGCGCGGTGACCATTCCCATCTACCAGACCTCGACCTACGTCCAGCCCGAGCTGGGGCGGCACAAGGGGTACGAGTACGCGCGGACGCAGAATCCGACCCGGGCGGCGCTGGAGGCGAACATCGCGGCGCTGGAGAAGGGGAAGCATGGGCACTGCTTCGCTTCCGGCATGTCCGCCGTCGACGTCGTCTTCCGCACGCTGCGCTCCGGCGATCACGTCGTGGCCGGCGAGAACATGTATGGCGGCTCGTACCGCCTCTTCAGCCGCGTGCTGGAGAAGTTCGGGCTGCAGTTCACCTACGCCGACACCTCGGATGTCGAGGCCGTCCGCAAGGCCATGCGGCCGAACACGAAGATCGTCTACCTGGAGACGCCGACCAACCCGATGATGACCGTGACCGACATCGCGGCGTGCTCGGAAGTGGCGCACGCCGCTGGGGCGATCGTGGTGGTCGACAACACCTTCTGCTCGCCCTACCTGCAGCGCCCCATCGAGCTCGGCGCGGACGTCGTGCTGCACTCCACCACCAAGTTCCTCAACGGCCACTCCGACTCCGTGGGCGGCGCGGTGGTCTCGAGGGACGACGCCTTCGCGGAGCAGATCGGCTTCCTGCAGAACGCGGTCGGCGCGATCCTCTCGCCGTTCGACTCCTGGCTCGTCCTGCGCGGCATCAAGACGCTGGCGGTGCGGATGAAGCAGCACGAGGAGAACGGCCGGGCCATGGCGCGGTACCTGGCCGGCAACGCGAGGGTGAAGAAGGTCTACTACCCCGGGCTGCCGGACCATCCGCAGCACGAGCTGGCCAAGCGGCAGATGAGCGGCTTCGGCGCGCTGATCTCCTTTGAGCTCGGCTCGTACGAGAACGCCAAGACCTTCCTCGACGCCGTGCGCCTCTGCTCGCTGGGCGAGTCGCTGGGCGGGGTGGAGACGCTGATCTCCCATCCGGAGACGATGACCCACGCCTCGGTGCCGGTCGAGGACCGCACCCGGCTCGGCATCACGCCCGGGCTGGTGCGGATCTCCGTGGGGATCGAGGATGTGGAAGACCTCATCGCGGACGTCGCTGCCGCGCTCGACCGGCTGTAGCCACCAAAAACAGCCGAAACGTTTTCTGGACACGCGTCACTACGTGGGGTGTGCTACGATACCCGACCGTCCCGCCCTCAAAAATAAAGAGTTTTGCATTTGTGACTTGGGTCACGGCTCCCGTCAGAGGCCGTGCCTAACTTGAGGGCGTTCCCGAAATCGGAGTCTGAGTAACCGTTCGCAGGCCGTAGTCACTTTTTTTACCCAAGAAGGAGCTTCTGTCGATGAAAGCAACCCGTCTATTGCTGATCGCAATTCTGCTGTTGTCCATCTCCACCATCGCGAATGCCCAGGCGACCCGCACCTGGGTCTCCGGTGTGGGCGACGACGCCAACCCCTGCAGCCGTACCGCCCCCTGTAAGACGTTTGCCGGCGCGATCTCCAAGACCGCGCGCAACGGCATCATCAACGTCATCGATCCGGGCGGGTTCGGCACGCTCACCATCACCAAGTCGATCACGGTCGACGGCCAGCCGTTCATGGCGGGCATGCTCGCCGCGGGCACCAACGGCGTGAACGTCAACGTCACCGACTTCGTGAACGATCCGGACGCCGTGGTCATCCTGCGCAACCTCGACATCGAGGGCATCGGCTCGGGCCTGATCGGCGTGAACATCCTCTCCGCCAAGAAGGTCATCATCGAGAACTGCAAGATCTTCGGCTTCCGCGCCGGCACCGCGCGCGGCATCAGCATGAACACCACCGTGGCGAACATCCAGCTGCTGGTCAAGGGCTGCACGATCACGAACAACGGACAGCAGGGCATGGGCTTGACGGGAGCCGCTGCCGGTCCGGCCGTCGTTCACGTGACGGACTCCACGATCTCCATGAACGGTTCGAGCGCCATCGACCTGATCTCCAACGCGAAGGCCACCGTGACGCGCTGCGAGCTGACCCAGAACGGCTCGGCCGGCGTGTTCGCCGAGGCCGGGACGACGGATGCCGACGTGGCGTACACCGCGTTCGAGCACAACGTGGTCGGCGCCTCGGCCCTCAACGGCGCCGCGGTCCGCCTCTACAACTCGGTCATGACCCACAACGCCGTCTCCATCAACGGGAACGTGCTGTCGCACCAGAACAACGCGGTCGTCAACAACCAGACGAACACGTTGCCCGCGGGGATCGGCCAGCAGTAAGAACGCCGCACATACCTCGGTCACCACGGGAGCCGCCCACATCGTGGGGCGGCTCTTTTTTTAACCAAAAAACCCCAGGAGTCTCAGCTACCTGAAAGGAATTTGAACCGTATGAAAGCGCTCCGTCTCTTTTTGACCGTCTTTGCCATCGTCCTTCTGGCCACCAGCGCCTCCGCCCAGGCGACGCGCACGTGGGTGTCGGGCGTCGGTGCCGACGACAACCCGTGCAGCCGTACCGCGCCCTGCAAGACCTTCGCGGGCGCGATCAGCAAGACCGCCAAGGGCGGCATCATCAACACGGTCGATCCGGGCGGCTTCGGCGCCGTGACGATCACCAAGTCCCTCACCATCGATGGCGGTCCGTTCCACGCCGGCGTGCTGTCCGCCGCGACTAACGGCATCACCATCAACATCACCGACTTCGTGGCCGACCCGAACGCGACGGTGATCCTGCGCAACCTCGACATCGAGGGCGCCTTCACCGGCCTGCGCGGTGTCCGCATCCTCTCCGCCAAGAAGGTGGTGATCGAGAACTGCCGCATCTTCGGCTTCCTCGGTTCTCCGGGAAGAGGCATCGACGTGCTCACCTCCGTGGCCAACCTGGCCATCACCGTCAACAACGTGACCATCAACGGCAACCTCGCGCAGGGTGTGCTCGTCAGCGGCAACGCGGGCAGCCCGACGCAGCTCGTGGTGGAGAACTCGACGGTCATCCAGAACGGCAGCAGCGCCATCGACCTGCTGGCAGGCGCGAAGGCGACCGTGGCGCACTCGGAGCTCTCCCAGAACGGCTCGGCCGGTCTGTTCGCCGAGGCCGGGTCGACCGACGCGGACATCTCGTTCACCCGCATGCAGTTCAACATCATCGGCGTCTCCTCGCTCAACGGCGCGAGCGTCCGGCTGTTCAACTCGCAGATCACGCACAACAACACCTCCGTGAGCGCGGGCGGCGTGCTCTCCCACGGCAACAACTCGGTCATCAACAACAACGTCAACACTCTGCCGGCGATCATCCCGGCGCCGACGCTTCAGTAGAATCCAGGGTAATCCGGAGGGGTGCGGTACGTGAGGCCCCGCGGCGCATTCCTCCGGTTGTGCTTTCCATCACAGACAAGGGCGGGGCGTGAAAGGAAACTGGATTCCATGAAGATGCTCAAGCTCTCTCTCTCGATTCTGGCGATCGTGTGTCTGGCCACCAGCGCCTCGGCGCAGGCGACGCGCACGTGGGTTTCCGGCGTTGGCGACGACGTCAATCCTTGCAGCCGCACCGCTCCCTGCAAGACCTTCGCGGGAGCGATCTCGAGGACGGCCCGCAACGGATACATCCACGTCCTCGACCCGGCCGGCTTCGGCACGGTGACCATCACCAAGTCGATCACCATCGACGGCACGCCGTTCCTGGCGGGCGTGCTCTCCGCGGCGACGACCGGCGTCACCGTCAACATCACCGACTTCGTGGCCGATCCGCTGGCCACGGTGACCCTGCGCGGCCTCGACTTCGAGGGCGCGGCCACCGGGTTGCGCGGCATCAACATCCTTTCCGCGAAGAAGGTGGTGGTCGATAACTGCCGCATCCTCGGCTTCCGCGGCAATCCGGGCAGAGGCATCGACTCGACCACCACCGTGGCCAACGTATCGATCCTGGTCCGGAACACGGTGATCACCAGCAGTCTGGCCCAGGGCATCCGCCTCTCCGGTCCGGCCGCCGGCCCGATCTCGCTGGACGTGCAGGATTCCACCATCAACCAGAATGACAGCAGCGCGATCGATCTCATCGCGAACGCGCGCGCCATCGTCGGCTCCTCCGACCTCTCGCAGAACGGCTCCGCCGGCGTGTTCGCCGAGGCCGGGACGACGCTGGCCGACGTGGCGTTCACGCGCATGTCGCAGAACATCATCGCCGCCTCCGCGCTCAACGGTGGCGTGATCCGCCTCTACAACTCGCAGCTGGTCGAGAACAACACGTCGATCAACGGCAACGTCATCTCGCACGGCAACAACGCGGTGATCGGCAACACCACGAACACCCTCCCGGCGCTCATTCCCGCGCCCGCCCTCCAGTAATCTTTTTTCGCGAGGGGCGTCGAAACATGACGCCCCTCACAGTTTTCCCTCCTTTCAGGACCTAAGTTCCGGGCATCGTTCAAAGGCCCGTCGCGGCTCGCACTCTCGCGAGCCGCTCGTTTTTGTCAGAACATCTGAAAAGGAGTTCCCCACATGAAGGCTATTCGTTTCTTCGTACTGACCCTCGTCGTCGTTCTTGCCGCAACCATCGCTTCCGCGCAGACCCGCACCTGGGTCTCGGGTGTCGGCGACGACCTCAACCCCTGCAGCCGCACCGCTCCCTGTAAGACCTTCGCCGGAGCCCAGTCCAAGACGGCGATGAACGGCATCATCGACGTCATCGATCCGGGCGCGTTCGGGGCGCTGACCGTCTCCAAGTCGCTGACCATCGACGGCGGCCCGTTCATGTCCGGCATGCTCGGCGCCGGCACGAGCTCGGCCACCATCAACATCATCGACTTCGTGGCCGACCCGCTCGCCACCGTGACGCTGCGCAACCTCGACCTGGAGGGCGGCACCACCGGCCTGCGCGGCGTGCGCATCCTCTCCGCGAAGAAGGTCATCCTGGAGAACTGCAAGATCTTCGGCTTCCGCGGCAACCCGGGCGTCGGCGTCGAAGTGGTCACCTCGGTGGCCGGCCTGCAGGTCGTGCTCCGCAACTGCACCATCCACGGCAACCTCGCCCAGGGCATCAAGATCACCGGCGCGGGCGCCGGCGCCACGATCCTCGACGTCGACTCGACCGCCATCCTGCAGAACGGCGCCTCGGCCATCGACCTGATCTCCAACGCGAAGGCCACGGTCTCCTCCTGCCAGCTCTCCCAGAACGGCTCGGCCGGCGTGTTCGCCGAGGCCGCCTCGACCGATGCGGACATCTCGTTCACGAAGCTCCACCACAACATCATCGGTGTGTCGTCGCTGAACGGCGCGAGCGTGCGCCTGTACAACTCCACCCTGACCCACAACAACACCTCGGTCAGCGCGGGCGGCGTGCAGTCGCACGGCAACAACGCCATCGTCAACAACGGCGTGAATACGCTGCCCCCGACGCTGCCGGCGCCGGCGCTGCAGTAGCCCTTCCTTCCCAGCCCCTCTCCCCGGCCGGCGGGGAGAGGGTGGCGCGAAGCGCCGGGTGAGGGGACAATGCCCCGATGCTTCCGGTCGCGCTCGTCCTCGGGACCTATCTCATCGGGTCCATCCCGTTCAGCTACCTGGTCGTCCGCGCCT
>DASYMJ010000235.1:0-27383 GCA_036009105.1 Thermoanaerobaculia bacterium
ATTTCCATGACTCCCTTCCTCACCCTTCCGTATCCCATCTTCGTCGGCCGCGAGCTGCTCGACCGCGTCGGCTCGCTGGTGGAGCCGCGCGGGCGCGTGTTCGTCATCACGTCCGACCGGCTGCGCGACCGCTTCGGCGAGCGCGTGGCGCTGTCGTTCCCCGAGGCGGACATCATCACGTTCGAGGAAGGGGAGGCGCACAAGACGCTCGCCACCGCGGATGCGATCATCACCGGGTTGCTGGAGCGCGGCGCGAAGCGGGACTCGCTCGCGGTGGTCGTGGGCGGCGGCATGATCGGCGACACGGCGGGCTTCGCCGCCTCCATCTTCCTGCGCGGCATCGACCTGGTGCATGTGCCGACCACGCTTCTTGCGCAGGTGGACAGCTCCATCGGCGGCAAAGTCGCGGTCAACCACCCGAAGGGGAAGAACCTGATCGGCAGCTTCCATCCGCCTGTCGCGGTGATCTCCGACATCGGCGTGCTCGAGACGCTGCCGCCGCGGGAGCGGCTGAGCGGCCTGTTCGAGGCGCTGAAAGGCGGCGTGATCGCCGACCCGGAGCTCTTCGCCATGTTCGAGGAGCGGCGCCTCGACACCGAGGAGGTGGTGCGGCGGGCGATCAAGGTGAAGGCGGAGATCGTCGCGGCGGATGAGAAGGAAGCCGATCTGCGGCGGCTGCTCAACTACGGCCACACCATCGCCCACGGCATCGAGGCGGCCATGCATTACGAGGGCATCACGCACGGCGAGGCGGTGGCGTGGGGGATGATCGGCGCGAACGCGATCGCATCGCGGCGCGGGCTGCTGCCGGACGCCGAACGGGCGCGCATCGACGACACGATCCGCGCGTACGAGCCGATGCCGCTGCCCGATCTTCATGCCGAAGAGATCCTCGCCGCGACGGAGCACGACAAGAAAAACACCGGCCGCGGACGGGTGATGGTGCTTCCTCACGCCGTGGGGCGGGTTGGCGTCATGGCCGGGATCAGCGACGAAGAGTTGCTATATGGTATCCGGGCGATCCTGTGAAAACACTCCTCCTTGCCCTCGCTCTCCTGCAGCAGTCGTCCACGCCGTATCTCGAGACGCTCGAGGTGCGCATCAACAACGTCGACGTGGTGGTCACTGACCGCGCCGGCAAGGCGGTCACCGGCCTGCGCAAGGAGGACTTTGTCGTCCTCGAGGATGGCAAGCCGCAGACGGTGACGAACTTCGCCGCGTACGCGGAATCGGCGGGCGCGATCAACGTTCCCGCCGCGCCGGCCGTCCCGGCCGCGGAAGCGGCGCCGCGCACCGTGCGCCGGTTCGTCTTCTTCGTCGATGAGATGGCGCTTCATCCGGTCACCCGCCGCAAGCTCGTGGCGAGCGCGAAGCAGTTGATGCAGACCGCCATGCAGCCGGGCGACGAGGCGATGATCCTCACCCCGGCCGGGAAGACGAAGATCGTCATCCCCTTCACCAGCGACCGCCAGGCCGTCGGCGCGGCGCTGGAGCGCGTCATCGCCGCGGCCGACTCGCGCGCCTACACGCAGGAAGCGGCCGAGCTGCGCTACCTGGAGACCGAGGTGGCGCGCATCCGCAATGAGAAAGAGGCGCGCGCGGTGATGATGGCCTATGCCGACTCCGTGCGCCGCCGCGTGGAGCAGCGGCTGGGGCAATTGCGCGGCATCGTCTCCGGCATGAGCGAGATCTCGGGGAAGAAAGTGGTCGTGCTCGTGGCCAGCTCGTTCCCCTCCACGCCAGGGAAGGACGTGGTCGACCAGCTGTGGCAGAGCGCCTGGGGCATGCCGCAGGTCGGCCGCGAGTATTACGACCTCACGCCGCGCATCGAGGAGGTGGCGCGCACCGCCGCCGCGAACGGCGTGACCATTTATTCACTCCAGCCCGCGTATGGGATGCCGGACGTCATCGGCGGGCCGGACATCGGCCGCGTGCGCGGAGGCGGCGGCGCGCCCCGCGACTGGCAGTCCGACCTGACTCAGAACGAGCTGACGTTCAACACGTTCGCCGACGCCACCGGCGGCAAGTACCTCCGCGGCGATGCCAGCGTCCCGACGATGTTCCAGCAGATCGCCACCGACGTCACCACGTACTACTCCCTCGGCTACCGCGCGACGGAGCAGGACACCGACAAGCCGCACCGCATCGAGGTGCGGCTGAAGGACCGGCCCGAGCTGCGCGTCCGCGCCCGCCGCGACGTGATGCGCAAGTCGCCGGCGAAGGAGATGGAAGACCTCACCGTCGCCGCCCTCCTTCGCCGCGGCGTCAACGAGCTCGGCATCGGCGCCGAGACCGGTGCGCTCGCGCACGACGGCCGCCTGGTCGTGATCCCGGTCATCGTCCACCTCCCGCTGAAGAACCTGACGTTCCTCCCCACGGAGAACGGCGTCCAGCACGCCACCTTCCGGGTCCACTTCGCCGCCCTCGGCGAACGCGCCGATTTCGCGGCAGGGGAGGATCGCGAACAGGCCATCGACATCCCGGCCGCCGATTTCGAGAAAGCGCGCGGCCAGTACTTCACCTACGAGACTCGCCTGCGCGTGGGGGCGGGGAAGTACCGCATTGCGGTGGGCGTGTTCGATCCGTTGTCGAGGCTGGCGGGATTTCGGACGCTCGAGGTGGAGGCGAAGTAGTAACTCCGCGCGGCGCGGCACGCGCCGTGCGAAAGGCCTCCCCGCCGGACCATCGAGAGGAGAGCAGATGAAGCAGTACTTCGCAGCGCTGTTCATCGCCGCCGCCGTCCCCATTTTTCCTCAGCAACCGAAGCAGCAGGCCACCGCCCCCTACGTCGAAACCTTTGACGTGCAAGTGAATAACGTCGACGTGGTGGTGGCCGACCGGCGCGGCAAACCGGTGGGCGGCCTGCGCCGGGAGGACTTCGTGGTCCTGGAGGACGGCGCGCCCCAGCCGCTCTCCAACTTCTCCGAGTACAGCGCCTCCGCGTCCGCGCGGACGGACATCGCGTCCGCGAACGGCGACAGCGCGCTGGCGCCCTCCTCGCGCAAGTTCGTGTTCGTCATCGACGAAATGTCGCTCCACCCGGTCACCCGCCGCACTATGCACCGCCAGCTGGACGAGTTCGTGGCCAGGATGATGCGCGACGGCGACGAGGCGATGGTGGTGACGCCGGACGCGCGCGACACGCAGATCCGCCTCCACTTCACCGGCAACGGCGAGCTGGTGCGCCGCACGCTCGCTGCGGCCATCGAGAAGAACCGCTTCCGCGCCGACACGGCCTTCGTCCGGGAGCAGCTGTTCTCCAACCAAGACGACCTTCCGAACGACGTGCGCGCGGTCACCGGCGCGGCCGGCCGCCACTACGCCGACCTCGTTTCCCTTCGCGTCTGGAAGACCCTCGGCCATCTCCACTCCATCGTTTCGGCTTTGGCCGAGGTGCCGGGGAAGAAGACCGTGATCGTCCTGACCGAGTCGCTGCCCGCCATCGCCGGCAGCGACGTGCTGGGGATGTTCGGCACCTTCGTCGGCGATTACCGCCTGCCGCTGCTGTGGGGCCGGGAGATCCACGATCTGCGGCCGATGCTGACCGACATCGCCCAGACGGCCAGCTCGAACGGCATCGCCATCTACTGCCTGCAGCCGGAGTACGGCTTCAGCGGCGCGGCGCCGGGCGGCGACATCGGCCATTACGGGCAGCAGAACGTGAACGTCTCGTACCGCGGCTTCTACGCCCAGCTCGACGCCACCCAGGCCTCGCTGGAGATCCTCACCGGCCGCACCGGCGGGCGGTGGATGCGCGGCGAGTCGCGGGTCGACAATTTCTTCGATGGCCTCGTGTCCGACCTCAGCGCCTACTACTCCCTGGGATACCACCCCACCTCGGCCGTGCACGACAAGGCGCGGCGCATCGAAGTGCGGCTGAAGGGACATCCCGAGCTGAGCGTGCGCGCGCGGCGCGACGTGGTGCGCAAGTCGCCGGGGGAGGAGATGAACGACCTGGTGGTGGCCAGCCTGCTCTACCCGAAGACGGTCGACGAGCTCTCCGTGGCCACCACCGCCGGCACGCCCCGCCGCGAGCACGGCGCGTGGGTGGTGCCGGTCGAGGTGCGCGTTCCGATCGGCAGCCTGACCCTGCTGCCGGACGGCGAGACGTACCGCGGCTCGTTCAGCGTGCACTACGCCGCGGCGGCGGAGCAGGGCGATTTCTCGGCCGGCGTCGACCGCTCGCAGGTCATCGAAGTGCCGGCCGCCGAGATGGCGAAGGCGCGCGGGCAGTACTACACCTACACGACCAACCTGAGGGTGCCGCCGGGACGGGTGAATATTGCCGTGGGCGTGCTCGATCCGGTGTCGCGTTTGTCCAGCTTCAAGACGCTGCAGGTGATCGCGCGCTGAGGAAAATGTAGGGCCGGCTCTCAGCCGGCCCACATCAACGGATGGCCGGGCCGGCTGAGAGCCGGGCCTACATTTTTCTACCCCATCGCGGGGTACGTCCCGGTCGGCACCCTCTTCACCGGCAGCCGCAGCACCATCGAGGTCCCCACCCCTTCGATGCTCGCCACCGAGACCTCGCCGCCGTGGGCCTCCACGATCTGTTTCACGATGTAGAGGCCCAGGCCGGTACCGCTGCCGCCGCGGATCGACCTGGTGCCGCTCTGTTTGTACTTGTCGAAGATCTGCTGGATCTCCGTCGCCTTGATCCCCATCCCGCTGTCGGTGACGCTGATGACGATGGCGTCCGGCGCGTCGCCGTTGCGCTCGATGGCCGCGCCGACCGAGATCAGCCCCTTCTTCGGGGTGAACTTGAGCGAGTTCGAGATCAGGTTGATGACGGCCTGGGTCAGCTTCTCCACGCTGCCGATGATCTGCGGGATGTCCCGGCCGTGCGCGCTGAGCAGGAACACCTCGTCCCGCGCGGCCACCGACTGCAGCGAGCGCACCGCGCGCTTGAGCAGGCCGGCCACGCGCACCGACTCCTGCTCCACCAGGAAGTTGCCGGACTGGATCTTCGAGAAGTCGAGCAGCTCGTTGATCAGACCCATCATCCGCTCCGACTCCCGCTGCGCTTCCTGCAGCAGGTCGGTGTACATCGCGTCGAGCTTCGCCCCTTCCTGGGAGAGCACGAACTCCAGCGTTCCCTGGATGCCGGAGAGCGGGCCGCGCAGGTCGTGGACGATCTGCGCCGTGAAGTCGGACTTGGCCTGCTCCGCCTCCCGCTGCTGCGTCACGTCCTCGAACGCCAGCGCCACGCCGCGGCCCTCGGCCGTCTCGCCGGCCGTGGACATGATCTTGTCGATGCGGAAGACCCGGCCCTCGATCTCCACGTCGATGGTGCGCTGCTCGTCGCCGGCCAGGAAGAAGCCCTGCAGCCAGCCTCGCTCGCCGGCCACCGCGCGGGAGGCGTCCTTGAGCCACTGCGCCGCATCGTCGCCGAACGTCGCGGTGAAGGCCACGTTGCGGTAGTCGACCCGGCCGGCGTCGGAGACCACGGCGATGGCGGTGGGCAGCCGGTCGAGAAGGGAGAGGGCGATGGTCATCATTGCGGCACCATGATGGCGCGCTCGAACTGGAGCTTGGCCAGGTTGAAGAGCGTGGTGAACGGATCGAAGGGGCTGAGGATGAGCAGCTTCTGCACGTCGAGGCGGCCGTCGATGAGCGACACCAGGTAGCCTTCCTGCGCGCTGAGGTTGAAGCGGTCGAAGTTGGTCAGGAACTCGGCCGTCAGCTTCGGCACGGCCTGCATGCCCCGCGGGTGGGCGAGGAAGTCGCGCACGATGCCGTTGCGCATCAGCTCGACATAGCCGCGCAGGGAGAGATCGCCGGGATACGCCCGGCGCGCCTCGATCAGCTTGTTGTAGGTGTGCCACGCGCCGTTCTGGCGAAGGGAGTCGCCGACCAGACGGCTCCATTCCGGCGCGCCGGGCGCCTTCTGGCTGGGCATCGTGGACATGGAGGGAGATTCTAGTATGGCGGCGAGGTCGAACAGGTGAGACAAGCGGGCGGCGCCACCATCTGGCGCCGCCCGCCCGCTCGAGGCAATCCGGATCTACCGCGTCACTGCAGGGCCGGCGCCGCGTTGGGCGACAGCACGAGCCAGTAGCTGCGCGCAGATAGCGGCAGGTTGTCGATGGTCACCGTCTCCAGCGGATGGGTCGACGATCCCGGCGCGTTCGACGCCTGGATGTAGCGGTTCGTGGCGCTGGTCAGGTCGATCGCCCCCCAGCCGGCCGTCACCCCGTTGCGGTGGCGGCGGTCGCCGGAGATGAAGAGCCCCTGCCACGGATAGAGGAAGTGCGCCTCCTGGCCGGACGCCAGCCGCGGCGCGGCAAAGTACGCCACGCCGAAGGTCGGCACGGTGTTGCCGTTGGTGTTGCTCTCCATCAGCGTGACCTTCACGCCCGGCCAGGCGGCGATGTGGTAGCGCACCTGGGTCCGGAAGTTCGCGCCGAGGAAGCGGCTGACGAAGTTGGCGGGGAGGGTGGCGCTGTTGATCGCCGCGTTGAGGTCCGTCTGATCGGCGGCCTGCATGCCGTACACGTTGCCGTTCGGGCCGGTCCAGCGCGGCTCGACCCACAGACGGATGTTCTTCTGCGAGCCGAACTCGCCGGCCGTGTTCGTCGCGCGGCCGATGGCCTGCGACATGATCACGCTCCGGTCGGAGGTGTTCCAGAAGCCCCACGAGGAGCGCATGCCGGCGAAGCCGACGTACGGCCCGTTGTAGTTGGTGCCGGCCGGCGCCTGCTGGCCCTTCGCATGGAAGGTCAGCACCGGGCCGGGCGATGCGGAGAGGGCGTGCAGGGCGACGGTCGCCCGCAGCCAGCGCCGGGCGAGATCGCGGATCGCGGTCTGGCCGGTGATCTGCGCCTGGTAGTGCACGGCCAGGATGGCGGCCTCGTTGTACGCCTGGTAGTTGTACGAGCCGAGCTCCTGCCCGCCGTAGTACCAGGCCGTGCCGCGGTCGCCCAGCTCGCCCTGCAGGTAGGAAGTCCACCAGCTGTACATGTTCCAGCCGCTCACCCCGGAGCGGACCGGCTCCCGGATGAACGCCGTCGCCGCGGCCACCACCGGCAGGTTGTAGCTGCCGCCGTAGCCGAAGTTGTTCGGGAAGTTCGTGGCGATCTCCGTGGTCCAGTCGCAGCGGTCGCCCAGGCCGCGCAGGGCGCGGTTGATGTTCTCGGTGCCGTCGTCCGGGCTGCCGCCGCAGTCGACGCGCACCACGGCGATGTTCGACGTCGCCGAGCCGCACGAGTTCGACGCGCGGAACTGATAGTTGCCGCCGTCCTTCCCCTGCTCCACCGCGCTCAGCGTCAGGCTGGTCGCGGTCTGGCCGGGGATGACGGCGCCGTTCTTGAGCCACTGGTAGGTGAGGGCGGAGCCGGACGCCGCGGCGCTCAGGGTCACGGTCGTGTCGACACCGGCGTTGGAGGCGTTCGCCGGCTGGACGGTGATGGCCGGCGCGCTGCAGCTCGTGGCGAAGGCCAGCGAGTCGAGATTGAACGCGCCGACGTCGAAGGAGACGCGCAGGATCTTGTTGTTGCCCGCGCTGAGCGTCACCGGGACCACCTTCGTGGTGTAGGTCTGCCAGTCGCCGGTCGAGGTGATGGGGATGGAGCCGGAGACGTCGACGCCGTTGAGCAGGAGCCGGAAGTTGGTGGTGAGGGTGGTCGCCGAGGAGTAGCGGATGGTGACGTTGTAGCTGCTGGTCGCCGTGACGTCGACCGTGTACTCGGTCCACTCGCCGTTGGCCAGCGCGCCGACGTGGTACCCGCCCGCCGTGATCTGCCCGATGTCGACATCCTCGGTGCGGTAGACCGGGCCGAAGGCGTTGCCCGGCGTGGTGTCGTGATAGGCGACCGCCTCGCCGCCGTTGTCGTAGTTTTCCGCCTGGATGGTCCCGGGGAGGCTCACCGCCGCGCCGAGATACGGGCTGCGCGCCGCGAAGAGGGGGACGGCGAGGAGGATGGAGAGGAGCAGAAGGAGCGTGCTTCGCCAATTGTTGTGCATGTACATTCCTTTCAGCAGGGAACATATGTACCTGCACTGCTGCGCCGCAATGACTCGCCCGCGATCGTGATCATTGAGTCATCGCGGCGTCACGGTTCTGTGGTTACGGATGGAGGGCCGGCTCTCAGCCGTCCGGCTGCCCGTTTGGCGCTGGGCCGGCTGAGAGCCGGCCCTGCATTTTGCCGTTACACTGTCCTCACGTGCGCCGTCACTTCCTCCCTTTTGTCATCGCTGCAGCCCTGTTCATGGCCGCCGTCCTGCTCCTGGAGGCGGACGGCCTGGCCCGCCAGCTCTCCCTCGGCCTGGCCACCGCCGGCTTCGTCTACCTCTTCGCGCGCGGCACCGGCGTGGAGGGGCGGCACATCCTCACCGCCTGCATCGTGGCGACGCTCGGTGAAGTGGTGCTCTCCATCGGGTGGGGGCTGTACTCGTACCGGCACGCCATCATCCCGCTCTACGTGCCGCCCGGCCATGGGCTGTTCTACGCGCTGGCCGCGGCCACCGCGCAGCAACGGGCGCTGCGGGCGAGGAGTGAAGGCATCGTCAAGGCGGTGATGATCGTCGGCTCGGTCATCGCCGTCGTCAGCCTCCTCGCCTCGCGCGACGCCTGGGGGTTCCTCTGGTGGCTGGGCGCGGTGGGCCTGGTGCGCGTCTCGAAAAACAGGCTGATGCTCGCCTCCTGCTTCGTCTACACCATCCTCCTGGAGTGGGCCGGGACGGCGATCGGCAACTGGCGGTGGGCGGCGGTCGTGCCCGGCGTTGGCCTCGGCTCGGCCAACCCGCCGGCCGGCGTCGGCATCCTCTACATCCTGCTCGACCTGATGGTGATGGGCATCATGAGCATCGATCTCGCTACAATCACGCCGTGGAAGACCACCAGCTCGTACCGCAGCGCAGACTGACGCCGCTGAAAAAGCGCCTCCTCCTCGCCTTCGTCGCCATCTTCCTCGGCATCCCGGCCGGCTTCGTCACCGCCCACGCCATCCGCGTCCCGATCGTCAAATCGCTGGACGAATACACGCCGGCCATCATCACCCGCATCTACGACCGGCAGGGCATCCCCTTCGCCGACTACTCCATCCAGCGGCGCATCCTCGTCACCAAGCGGGAGATGGCGCCGATGCTGGTCAACGCCATCCTCGCCACGGAGGACGCTGATTTCTACCGCCACGGCGGCATCAACCCGAAGGCCATCCTGCGCGCGGCGCTCAAGGACGTCATCGCCATGCGGCGCGTGGAAGGCGCATCCACCATCACCCAGCAGGTGGCCAAGCAGCTCTTCCTCACCAGCGACAAGAAGTTCCGCCGCAAGGTGAACGAGGCCTTCCTCGCCGTCGACATCGAGAAGAACTACACCAAGGACCAGATCCTCGAGCTGTACGCGAACCTGATGTACCTCGGGCACGGCGCATACGGCGTGGAGTCCGCCTCCCGCCTCTATTTCGGCAAGCACGCGAAGGACCTGACCACGCCCGAGGCGGCGATGATCGCCGGCCTGATGCGCTCGCCGATCTACTGCAGCCCGATCAGCTATCCGAAGGCGGCGCTGGCGCGGCGCAACCACGTCCTGCGCCGGCTGTACGACGAGAAATACATCGACCGCACCCAGCTGCAGCAGTACCTCGCCACGCCGATCACCCTCGGCACGTTCAAGGAAGAGGCGCCGAAGGTCGGGGCGTACTTCGCGGAAGAGATCCGGCAATACATCGAGCGGAGCGACCGCTACGGCGTGGAGGAGCTCTACAAGCGAGGCCTCAAAGTGGACTCCACGCTCGACCTGCGCATGCAGATCGCCACCGAGTCCGCGCTGCAGCGCGGGCTGCGCGCGTTCGATCACCGCCGCGGCTTCCGCCGCCCGGCGCGCAACCTCGTGACCGAGGGGATCGATCCGCTGAAGTACAAGGACCCGGGCTGGAGCAACGAGGAGTACGGCGTCGACAGGCTCTATCCGGCCGTCGTCCTGGAGGCGACGAAGAAGGGCGTCTCGGTCCGCCTCAACCGCGATCAGCTGGAGCTGCCGCCGGCCTCATTCGCCTGGACGGAGAAGAAGTCGATGGAGGGCGTGCTCAAGAGGGGAGACGTGGTGTACGTCCGCCTCGACGAGAACGCGAAGACGAAGCAGCGCACCTGGATGCTCGACCAGCTGCCGCAGGTGCAGGGTGCGGTCGTCGCCCTCGACGTGAAGACCGGCGAGGTGCGGGCGCTCGTCGGCGGCTACGACTTCCAGATCTCGAAATTCAACCGGGCCATCCAGTCGCGGCGGCAGACCGGCTCGTCGTTCAAGCCGTTCGTGTACGGCGCGGCATTCGAGAAAGGCCTGACGCCGGCCGATACCTTGTTCGACGCGCCGATCGCGATCCCGGTCGGCAACCAGCTCTACGCCCCGAAGAACTACTACGGCAAATACGCCGGCATCGTGACCATCCAGCGGGCGCTGGAGCTCTCCATCAACGTGCCGGCGGTGAAGACGTACATGATGGTCGGCGGCGACAACGTGGTCGACTTCGCGAAGCGGTGCGGCATCACGGCCGACCTGCCGAAGTACCCCTCCCTCGCCCTCGGAGCAGCCGGCGTGGCGCCGATCGAGATGACGGCGGCGTACAACGTCTTCGCCAACCAGGGCGTGTACGTGAAGCCGCGCCTGATCCGCCGCATCTCCGATCAGACCGACCGGGTGTTGGAGGAGCCGCGCTCCGAGCTCTCCGAGGCGACGCTGGCGCCGGTGGCTTACGAGCTGGCGTACATGCTGCGCGGTACCGTCAACCGCGGCACCGCCTACGCCGCGCACAACCTGATGATGCCGATCGCCGGCAAAACCGGAACGACGAACGGTTACACCGACGCGTGGTTCATCGGCTTCTCGCCCGAGTTCACGGTCGGCGTGTGGGTCGGCTACGACGATCCGAGCCGCACCCTGGGCGGCGGCGCAACGGGGGCGGAAGTGGCGCTGCCGATCTGGATCGACATCTACAAGCAGTTCGAGGCGCTGAAGCTGCGCACGCCGAAGGAGAACTTCGATCCGCCGGCCGGCGTGGTCATCGTGCCGATGGACCTCAAGAGCGGCCGCCGCGGCACCGGCCCCTGCGAGCGGGTGGTCATGCAGGCGTTCGTGGCCGGCCAGGAGCCCGACCACGACTGCAGCGGTGCGACGGTCGCGGTGAGCAAGCTGCCGTACTACCTGCAGCGTCCCTTCTATCAGCCGAAGGAGCTGGAGCCGACCCAGGCCGCGAACGACGCCTCCGCCCAGTCGGGGGAGGGGGCGGAGTCGCCCGCGCCGAACGTGGAGGAGGAGCCGCCGCCGGCGCCTCCCGCGACGACCACGACGGGGACGGGCAGCGCAGAACGATGAACGAGGAAGGATGAACGATGAACATCGCCCGCCCTCTGTTCATCGTTCATCCTTCATCGTTCATTGTTCCAGCCGTCCTCGAAGCGCCTCACCCTGCCCTCACCGGATGACGCATTGACGCGTCCCTCCCGTCACCGCTCTCTGGCAGGCGTGCGCATCTGTTTTGCTAGTCTGTCGTGTATATGAAATACATCGCACTGCCCGCGCTTCTTCTCGCCGCCTGCGCCAGCACCACCACCGCGCACGTCGGTCTGCCCGATGCGTTCACCGCGAACGCCGAGCGGGTGCCGATGAAGCGCAGCGCGTGGACGCACTCGAAGTCGCCGCTGACCATCGGCTCGTACAAAGTGGTCTCCTTCCACGATGCGAAGAAAACACACGTGAAATCGAGCAACGTGGTACCGATCTACCTGCCCGACCCGACGCACACCGCCGCGACCTCCAAGACCACCAGGCAGACCATCACCTTCGTGCTCAATGAAGCCGGTCAGCCGCGCTGGGACACGGAGTGCCAGGTGCGCGAGCACGCCGAGGGGTTCACCTCGAAGATCGCTTCGGGCGATGTGCGCTCCAACCGGGACATGGTCTGCACCTTCAAAGGGGCGGACGGCTTCTGGACCATGACCACGTGGGGCTATCACAACGGCATGCAGAACAGCGTGAAGGGCGAGCTGACGGACGGCACCTCCACCTGGGAACTGCAGCCGATCTACGAGATCCGCGGAGAGAACGGCTCCGGCATCACGCTGCCGGTGCCCATCGGCTTCGCGCTGAAGAACGGCGGGGAGACCGTCGCCGCGACCGACACCGTTGGCTCCAACCAAGGCTCGCTGCTCGTCTCCCGGAACCTGGAGCCGCAACAGAAGTCGATCGCCGCCGCATCGCTCGCGGCCGTGTTGCTGCAGCTGGAGGATCGGGGCGGGAGGGTGATTCCGGATCTGTGGTAGCGGGCAGCCGTCAGCGCGTCACGTACTTGTTGATCATCTCCACCATCTTGTCGCGCGTGAGCGGCTTGCGCATCCAGGCGTTGGCCCCGGAGCTGGGGAACATCTCCTCCAGAGACTTCTCGGGGAGATCGGAGATGAGCACGATGGGGATGTCCTTCTTGTTCGACTGCGACTTGAGGACTTCGCTGAGGCGGTTGCCCTTGATGCTGGGCAGGTTCACGTCCAGGAAGATGATGTCCGGCGTGTTGCCCGCCAGCACGTGATTGAACTCGATCCAGCTCGAGGCGGTGAGGACCGTGCACCCCTCCCGCTCGAGCAAAGCCCGGCCCAGCTTGAGGACGAGTGGGTTGTCGTCGAGGATCAGGACTGTCGTCTTCGACAAAGGCGGCATTGCTGACATTCTCTCCGTATTGTGGACCGTGAAGGTGAATTCCGAGGCCATGATACATTCACTGCCCGGCACCACGCCGAAATCTTAGAGGCCTCCGATTGTCCGAATTTTCCTCGCCGCCGACCGCTTCCTCCACCCGCCTTCCGGCGGACTATTACTGCGCGCCCTCCTCCGAAGTGCGGCCCCTCTTTCCGCGCTGGGTGCCGCTCGGCTGCGGCTCCGCCTCCGTCGCTTTCGTCCTCCTGCTCTTCGCCGGCGGCGCCTGGGTCCAGCGCGGCGGCCTGGAGCGCGCGGTCTCCTTCTTCCTGGGGATGATGCAGGGGGAGATGGCGGCCATGTACGACAAGGACGTCCCGGACGCGGACAAGCAGGCCCTCTCCGCCGGCATGAAGTCGTTCGGCGAGAACATCCGCACCGACCGCGTCCCCATGACGAAGCTCCCGCCCTTCATGGACGCGGCGCAGCCGGCCATCGCGGACAAGCGCCTGACCCGCCAGGAGGTCACGCGCCTGCTCGACATCATCAACAAAGCGAACGTCCCCACTCCGCGGCGCCGGGCCGTCCCATGAGCCAGTTCAAGCTCGCCTCCCCTTTCGAGCCGCAGGGCGACCAGCCGGAAGCCATCCGCCAGCTGGTGGAAGGCGTCCGGGCCGGCACCAAGGAGCAGGTCCTCCTCGGCGTCACCGGCTCGGGCAAGACCTTCACCGTGGCCAAGGTCATCGAGGCCATCAACCGGCCGACGCTCGTGCTCAGCCACAACAAGACGCTCGCCGCGCAGCTCTACCAGGAGTTCAAGAACTTCTTCCCCGACAACGCGGTGGCGTACTTCGTCTCCTATTACGACTACTACCAGCCCGAGGCTTACATCCCTCAGAACGATCTCTACATCGAGAAGGAGATGACCAAGAACGAGGAGATCGACAAGCTGCGCCTCGCCGCCACCAAGGCGCTCTTCGAGCGGCGCGACGTCATCATCGTGGCCTCCGTCTCCTGCATCTACGGCATCGGCGAGCCGGACCTCTATTACTCCATGCTCGTCTTCTTCGAGCGGGGGGTGGAGAAGCCGCTCACGGAGTACCTCCGCCGGCTCACCGAAATGCAGTACGAGCGGACGCCGTACGACCTCGCGCGCGGCACGTTCCGGGTGCGGGGGGACGTGCTCGAGCTCTGGCCGGCGTACGAGGACGATGCGGTGCGCATCGAGTTCTTCGGCGACGAGATCGACAAGATCACGCGCATCGATCCCATCACCGGCCGCGCCGGCCGCAACTACGACCGGCTGGCCGTCTATCCCCGAACCCACTACGTCACGCCGCGGGAGCGGCTGCTCCACGCCATGGAGAATATTCGGGTCGAGCTCGACGAGCGTGTTACCGAGCTGCGCGCCAACGATCGCCTGCTGGAGGCGCAGCGCCTCTCCCAGCGGACCATGTTCGACCTGGAGATGATCGCGGAGCTCGGCTACTGCAACGGCATCGAGAACTACTCGCGCCACCTCTCCGGGCGCCAGCCCGGCGAGCCGCCGCCAACGCTGATCGACTACTTCCCGGACGACTTCCTGCTTGTGGTCGACGAGTCGCATCAGACCATTCCCCAGGTGCGCGCCATGTGGGGCGGCGATCGCGCCCGGAAGGTGACGCTGGTCGAATACGGCTTCCGCCTGCCCAGCGCCATCGACAACCGGCCGCTCTCCTTCGACGAGTTCCAGGGGAAGCTCGGTCAGATGCTCTTCATCTCCGCCACGCCCGGACCGTTCGAGATGGAGAAGACGGGCGGCCATTTCATCGAGCAGGTGATCCGCCCCACCGGCCTGCTCGACCCGCAGATCGTGATCAAGCCGGTGAAGGGGCAGGTGGACGATCTGATCGGCGAGATCAAGGCGAGGATGGCCATCAACGAGCGGGTGATGGTCACGACGCTGACCAAGCGGATGTCCGAGGATCTGACCCGTTACCTGATGGAGCTCGGCATCAAGGTCAACTACCTGCACTCGGACGTCGAGACGCTGGAGCGCATCGCCATCATCCGCGACTTCCGCACCGGCGTGTACGACGTGCTGATCGGCATCAACCTTCTGCGCGAGGGGCTGGACATCCCGGAGGTCTCGCTCGTGGCCGTGCTCGACGCGGACAAGGAAGGCTTCCTCCGCTCCACCACCTCGCTCATCCAGACCATCGGCCGCGCCGCGCGCAACGTGAACGGCATCGCCATCCTCTACGCGGACAAGATGACCGACTCGCTGAAGAACGCGATCTCGGAGACGAATCGCCGCCGCGCCATCCAGGCGGCGTACAACGAGGAGCACGGCATCGAGCCGGCCTCGATCATCAAGGCCATCGACTCCGACCTGGTCAAGATGGCGAACCTCGACTACCTCGACCTCGCCCCGCTGCCCGGCTCGAAGACGAACCTGGAGCTGGCCGCCGGGGAGGACCTCGACAAGGCCATCACGCGGCTGACCAAGGAGATGAAGGACGCCGCGAAGAATCTCGACTTCGAGAAGGCCGCGTCGCTGCGCGACCGGGTCCGCGAGCTGAAGGAGATGCGGATCTTCGTGTGAAGTGCCCCCGCTGCACGTTCGCCAACTCCGAGGAGGCGGCCGAGTGCGCGCGCTGCGGCGTGATCTTCGCCAAGTGGCAACCGCGTCCGGTCCTCCTCGATGAGGAGGACCGGGTCGGGAACGGCCGCATCGGTGGCAAGGAGCTGAAGGTCCTCGGCATCGGCCTGGCCATCGCGCTGGTCATCTACGCCATCCCGTTTCTCCGCTTCGTCTTCGGCACTCTGGAGACGCTCTTTCACGAGCTCGGGCACGCCGTCGTGGCCTGGCTCCTCGGACATCCGGCCATCCCCGCGTTCGATTTCATGTTCGGCGGCGGCTTCACCCATCAGGGGGCGTTCCAGCTGCCCATCGCGCTCGCCGTGGCGGCGGGGTTCGGCTGGCTTGGCTGGCGCCTGCGCAGCAACCCGCGCGGCCTGGTCGCCCTCGGCGCCATCTTCACGGTCTGGCTGATTTTCGTGAGCGCCGACTGGCGCCGGGAGACGGTGATCGCCTCGGCCGGCGTGGCCTTCGAGCTGATCCTGGCCGGCATCCTCTTCTATCAGGCCCTGGCCGGCGTCGGCTGGCGCATTCCGGAGCTCGAGCGCCCCCTCGGCGCCTTCGTCGCGTTCTTCGTGCAGATCAACGCGATGCAGTTCCCCCTCCGCCTCCTCCACGATCCCGACTTCCTCGCCTCGTATCAGGAAGGAAAGGGAGGCGCGATCATGAACGACCTGGAGGTGGTAGCGCTCAACCTCCATATCCACACGCCGTTCAATCCGGGCATCAAAGGCCTGGCTATGGCGCTGTTCGTTTTTTCGTTCGTGCCCATCGGGGTGGCGGTGCTGTGGTACCTCAACCGGGCGAAGGCGCACCGGGCAATGAAGTCGCTGCTGGCCGTTGCTTAGCCTTCTGCAGGGCAACGTCGAGAGCTTCGGCCGCCGGCGACGGAACGTCGGGCTGAATGCCGGCGCGATCCCAACTCTTGTCCGACTCCGCGGCCATGGCATGCGCCATGGGGATGAAGACGGAGAACAGCTCGGTGGCCCGGCGATAGCGGCCGGCGTTCGCCCCTCCGCGCGTCCGCTCGCCGACGATGACGGCGCGGCCGAGCTGCTGCAGCGAAAAGGCGAAGCCCTCCGCCGCGGAGAACGTTTCCCGGCTGGTCAGGATGAAGAGCGGCGTCTTGACCAGGCGCCGGCCGGGCACGTAGGGCAGCGTGCGGTCGTCCGTCGTCCGGTTCTCCGCGCGGCGGAAGGTGCGGGACAGCAGCGTTCGCTGCTCGAAGAAGTAGGTGGCGAGGAAGTGCACCATGTCGCCGGTGCCGCCGCCATTGCGGCGCAGATCGATGATGACGGCATCGGCATTGGCCAGGAACTCCATCGCCGCGGCCGCGGTGTCGCCCGCCACCTCGGGCGGCGGGAAGGAGCGGAGGTCGAGGTACCCGATGTTCCCTTCCATGATCTCGACACGGGCGAAGTCGAAGTTCCGCCGCCGCAGCGGCTCGAGCCAGTCGGGCTGCGCCGGCGTCGCCAAGGGCGCAGCCTCCGCCCGCCGCACGACGACCTCCAGATGTTCGTCCTCACCGAGGCGGCGCAGGTCGGCGGTGAGCGCGGCGGCGAAGGCGTCCGGATCGTTCAGCGCGTCATAGGCGCCGCTGGCCTGACGCGCGCGCAGCTCGCCGGCCACGCGGTGGGCGGTGGCTTCGAAGACGTAGTTCTCATCGATCAGCGCGGCGATCTTCTCGACGGCATCGGCCCGGGCGGTGGAGGTGAGGACTGCGAGGGCAAGCGCGGCGGCGATCATGCTCCCACGATGCGTCGGTCATCGCCGGTCGTCTTGAATGGATTTGATCTCCCGCGCGCCCGGGGGAGCAAGGTGCCCGCGGGGCCGAGGAGAGCCATCAGGACGCCAGTAGCGTGCGGTAGGCGAGGGGCGAGAATCCCATCGCCGCGCGGAAGACCCGGCAGAGATGGCTCTGGTCGGCGAAGCCGGCGGCCAGCGCGACCTCGGCCAGCGGCATCCGCGACGAGGCGAGGAGCTCCGCCGCGCGATTCGCGCGCAGCATGCGCAGGTGCTCGCCCATCGTCGTTCCATGAGCGCGCCGGAACGCGCGGGCGAGAGAGGCCGGATCGACTCCGACGCGCGCCGCGACCTGGCGCAACCGCAGCCGCTCGCAGAACTCCGTCCGCAGGATCGCCGATGCCGCACGGACGCACGATGACGCGGCGGCCTGCGGCGCGTCGGGCCCAATGCTGTCGCCGAACGCCCAAAGCAATTCGCGCATCGTATCCACCTCGGCCAGGCGATACGCGCGGTACAGGCGGAGCAGGATGCGCACCCCGTCGCCGCCATGCAGGATGCGCAAACCGCCTGCGTGGCCGGAGGCGGACGGTGCGAACGTGACGACCATCGCCCGCGCGCCGGATGGGGCGATCCGGTTCGCGTGCGCGATGCCGGCCGGCGTCATCACCGCGCTCGCGCTCGGCGCCACGTCGTGCGCGCCGCCAGCCTCCACGTCGTAATGGCCGGTCAGCGTCAGCGCCACATAGGTACTCGCATGAGTATGCGGTTCGTAAAGCGCGGACGGCGGATAGGTCACGACCGCGACGGCGAATCCGTCATCGGCGATCACCCCGTCGGGCTGCCCGAGCGTGGCGATCGCCGGCGCGGTCATCGCAGCGTTTCCAGCGCCGCCCGCACGCGTGCCAGTCCGGCCTCGATGTCCTGCAGCGAGACGGCGCCGGCGCTGAGGCGGAACCAGCCGGTCTCCTCTTTCAGGCCGAACGCCTGGAAGGGGACGACGGCGAAGCCGGCCTTCTCCAGCAGCAGCCGGCGGATCTCCTCGTTCGACGACAGGCCGTGGCGGCCGATGAGATCGAACTGCACCGATAGATAGATGGCGCCCTGGGGGGCGATGGCGCGCACCGGGAGGCCGTCCCGGCGCATCGCCTCGATGCCGTCGTGCAGCAGGTCGAGGCGGAGGCGCAGCTCGCGGATCATGTTCTCGTGGAAGGCGGCGATCGCGTCGTGCTCGCCGAGGAAGCGGGCGGTGGCGATCTGCTCGGCGCGGGGGGCCCAGGCGCCGATGTGGCCGATGATGTCGCGCATGCGCGCGGTGACGTACGGCGGCGCGACGGTCCAGCCGACGCGCAGGCCGGTCGCGGCGAACGCCTTGGAGATGCCGTCCACGAAAATCGTCCAGGCGGCGGACTCGGGCACCAGCTGCGGCGGCGCGAAGTGGCGGTTGTCGCCGAAAGTCAGCATCCAGTAGACCTGGTCCCACATCAGGAACAGCGCCCGCTCGCCGCCGGCGGCGCGGCGCCGGTTCTCATCCACCACGAGCCGCGCGATGCGCTCCACCTCTTCGCGCGCCATCACCGTGCCGGTCGGGTTGAGCGGCGTGTTGATGGCGATCAGGCGCGCGTCCTTGATGTGCGGCCGCAGCTGCTCGGCCGTCGGCAGGAAGTTCGTCTCCGGCCCCACGACCAGCTCCACCGGCACCCCGCGCATCAGGTAGGTGTAGTGATTGTTGTTCCAGGAGGGCGTGGGGTAGACGACCTTGTCGCCCGGATCGACCACCGCGGCGTACGCGGCATAGATGATCGGTCGCGAGCCGCCGGCGATGAGCGTCGACTCCAGCGGATAGACCAGGCCGAGCTCGCGGCCGAAGAACTCGATGACCCCCTTGCGCAACTCGAGGGTGCCGTCCGACGGCGGGTAGTTCGTCTGCCCGGCGGCGAGCGCTTCCTCGATCAGCTCGCGCAGGCGGGTGGGGATGCGGAACTCGCTCGGCGCGAAGTCGCCCACGGTCAGGTCCGCGATGGCGCGGCCGGACGTCTTCATGGCCCGCACCTCGCCGGCGATCTTCAGCACCTCCGACCCGACCAGGCCGCGGGCCAGCCCCGATAGACAGAGGTCCTCGCGGTCGGTGGTGAGCGGAAGGTCGGCGATGGTCATTTGGGGGGGATTGTATCGGTTGTCAGTTGTCGGTTGTCAGTGGAGCTACCGACAACTGACAACCGACAACTACTTCCTATACGCCTTCCGAATCTTCCGCAGATCCCGCAGCGCGCGCAAAAAGTCCGTCGACTTTACCTTCGAGCCGTGCACGTCGTGCCAGACGCGGATGGGCAGCTCGTAGATCGACTTCGCGGCCCGGTCGCGGCCGAGGAGCTTTACGTAGCGGGCGATGATCTCGACGTCGAAGATCCAGCGGGAGAGGAAGGGGGTCGAGAACACCGCGCGCAGGTTCTCGCCGGTGCGGAAGAGCTTGGCGCCGCATTGGGTGTCGTAGACGGCCAGGCCGAGGGTCTGGGAGATGAGCGTGGCGCCGACGCGGCCGAAGTAGTGGCGGGAGGGATTGCGGCTGATCTCCCGCCCCAGGAGGCGGACCCGGGCGCCGAAGACCATCTGGATCTCCGGGCGGGCGGCAAAGACGTCGAGGAACGAGGGCAGCTCGGAGAGCGGGGTGGCGAGGTCGGCGTCCCAGAAACCGATGAGGTCGGCACCCCGTTCGGCGGCGGCGAGGATGCCCCGGCGCACCGCTTCCGCCTTCCCCTCGTTCTGCTCCAGGTTCACCACCAGGAACCGGCTCGGATCCTCGGCGTGCAGCGCTTGGAGGACGCGCAGCGTGCCGTCGGCGGAGCCGTCGTTGACGAAGCAGAAGTCGACGCGGTGGCCGTCCGCGGCGAAGCGGCGGAACTGCTCGACGTCGAGGCGCTGCTCCTCGTTGTAGCAGGGGACCACGATCACCACGTTCGGCACGGCGCGCATTCTGGAGGGGCGGGGACGGGAGCGCAATAGAATGTGCGAGCCGAACGCGGCAACGACTGGTCAAGATCTTGACCGGTCAGCGAAATGACCCCGATTTACGAGAGGAACGATGCCTGAACTGCGCGAGGAGTCAGTGGAGACCCCCACCCACGGCCGCATTCTGATCCGCGACGGCGACCCCCGCCGCCTCCTGGTCGGCTTCCACGGCTACGCCGAGAACGCCGAGCGGCACATGACGGAGCTGCTCCGTCTACCGGGCGTGGAGGGCTGGACCGTGGCCGCCATTCAGGGCCTCCACCGCTTCTACACGAAGAGTGGAGAAGTCGTCGCCAGTTGGATGACCAGCCAGAACCGGGAGCTCCTCCTGGCAGACAACATCGCCTACGTCCGCCGGGCGGTAGCCTCCCTCGGCATCCCCGAAACGCTCGTGTTCGCCGGCTTCTCGCAGGGAACGACCATGGCCTACCGCGCCGCGGCGGCCATCCCCGCCCAGGCGCTGCTCGTCCTCGGCGGCGACCTGCCGGACGACGTCCGTGCACAATCCGGTGTGCAGTTGCCGCTCACGCTGGTGGGGCGGGGGAAGGGGGACGAATGGTTCACCGCCGAGAAACTGGAGCGGGACGTGGCGGCGTTGCAGGGGATGGCTAAAGAGCTGAGAACGCTGGAGTTCGAGGGTGGCCACGTGTGGTCGGAGGAGTTTCGGGTCGCGGCGGGGGAAATCCTGAAGAGGTTGATGTAGGGCAGGCTCTCAGCCGGCCCGGCAATTCTTTGACTATCGGGCCGGCTGAGAGCCGGCCCTACATCTTTCCAGGATGACGGCGACGCCTCGACTTGTTGTAGCACCGCCTCATGTCTTCCGAACCACGTTTCGAGCGGCTGAAGGCGCGTCTCAAGGAGCTCCCCGAACGGCCCGGTGTCTACCTCCACAAGAATGCCGAAGGGGAGGTCATCTACGTCGGGAAGGCGCGCAATCTACGGAATCGGGTGCAGTCCTACCTAGTGGGGAAAGGTGCGCGCGACGCCAAGACCATGAACCTGGTCAACGACATCGACGCCATCGATTTCGTGACCACCAATAACGAGCTCGAAGCCATCCTCCTCGAGAACAGCCTCATCAAGACCCACCAGCCGCGGTACAACATCCTCCTCCGCGACGACAAGAGCTACCCCTACATCAAAGTCACGGTCTCCGAAGCCTATCCGCGGGTGGTGTTCACCCGGCGGGTGGACCGCAAGAAAGGCGACCTCTACTACGGCCCCTTCTTCGCCGGCACCGCGCGGCGCATCCTCAAGCTGATCGCCGACCAGTTCAAGCTGCGCAGCTGCGACCTCGACATCGTCGAAGGAAAGAGCGCGCTCACCCGGCCGTGCCTCTATTACGACATGCATCAGTGTCTCGGCCCGTGCGTGGTCGGCCTGACCACCACGGAGCAGTACCGCGAAATGGCCGACGACGTCGTCCTCTTCCTCGGCGGCAAGTCGAAGGAGCTGCAGGAGCGGCTGACCCAGCGCATGTACCGCGCGGCGGAGAACGAGAGCTTCGAAGTCGCGACTTACTACCGCGACCTGATCCGCACCGTGGAGCGCATCCAGGCCGAGCAGCAGGTGGCCTCGGCAGGCGAGGAGGACCAGGACGTCTGGGGCCTCTACGAGGAGGGCGGCGATGTCGCCGTGCAGCTCTTCGTCCTGCGCGACGGCACGGTGGTCGACCGGCGCGAGCTCTTCTGGGAGAAGGTACAGGACTACCGGCCGAGCTACTTCCTGAGCGAGGTCCTGCAGCGCTATTACCAGGATAACCTCTTCATTCCACAGGAGATCATCCTGCCCTTCGCCGTGGAGGACGAGGCGCTGCTGGACGACTGGCTCTCCTCCCAGGCGAACCGGAAGGTGCACGTCCGGGTGCCGCAGCGGGGCAAAGCGGTCGATCGGCTCGAACTGGTGAATCGCAACGCGCGGCTCTCCCACGAGTCGCGCTTCCGCAAGTCGCAGCAGGACCGGCTCCAGATCGCGGCCCAGCGGCTCGGCCAGGTCCTCGGCTACGACCGGGAGATCCAGCGCATCGAGTCGTTCGACATCTCCAACATCCAGGGCAGCGACTCGGTGGCCGGCATGGTGGTCATCGATCGCGGCAAGTGGGACAAGAACCAGTACCGCGTCTTCAACATCAAGACGGTGGTGGGGGCGGATGACTTCCGCTCCATGGCCGAGGCGGTGGATCGGCGGTATCGCCGGTTGCTGGAGGAGGACAAGCCGCTGCCGGACATGATCCTCATCGACGGTGGCCGCGGGCAGCTCAACGCCGCCCTCAATGCGCTGAACCGGTTGGGCATCGAGGACATCCCCATCGCCGGACTGGCCAAGCGGGAGGAAGAGATTTATGTGCCGGAGCGGGACGAGCCGATCCGGCTGGAGCGCCGCGATCCCGCCCTGCAGCTCCTGCAGATGGTGCGCGACGAGACGCACCGCTTCGCCGTCTCATCCCACCGCCGCCGCCGCTCCAAGCGCGTGCTGCACAGCGAGCTGGACGACATGCCGGGCATCGGCGAGAAGCGCCGCCGCCTCCTCATCGAGCGTTTCGGCAGCGTCTCCGGCGTGAAGCAGGCCTCCATGCAGGACCTGATGAACCTGCTGGGGAGGAACGTGGGGCAGAGGTTGTATGACGAATTGCATGGATAGTTGCTGGTTGCTGGTAGAACGCCGAGGGCAAGCAACTAGTAACCAGCAACCAGCAACTGCTGCGATAATCCCTCCCCGGGCCTAACGCATCGCAGTTGAAAGGTTTGTGAGCATGAACCTCGAGGGAGACATCCGCGACATCAACGTCGTGAACAGGCTGGTCGAGCTGGGGCGGGAGCAGTTCACCGGCGCCATCCGGTTCGAGAACGACGGCATCATCAAGATCATCTACTTCAAAGGCGGCGACATCCTCTCCGCCAGCACGAACGACCGTTCGGACAGCATCGACGAGCTGCTCCTCCGGGCCGGCAAGGTCACGCGCGAACATGTGAAGCAGGCCCTGGCCAAGCGCAAGGAAAGCGAGACCCTCGGCGACGCGCTGCTGAACCTGGGCTTCATCACCCGCAAAGAGCTGACCTGGGCCCGCCGGGTCCAAGTCATCGGCGTCATCCGCTCCATCGGCGCCTGGCCGGCCGGCTCGTACACCATCGTGGCCGACTACCTCCCCAAGCGGGAGGAGGGGACGCTGTTCCCGCTCGGCCAGCTGATCACCGAGCTGATCGTCACCGAGCAGGACCGTTCGCAGTTCGACAAGACCGGCGACGCCGTCTACACCCGCGCGGCCGGCTTCGACGAGGCCTATCGCCGGCTGGGGCTGAATCAGGATGCGGATGCCATCGTGGCCCAGATCGACGGCACGCGGAACGGCGCGGACGTGGCGGCAGCTTCCGGGAAAGATGCGTTCAACGTCTACAAACTGCTCCACGCGATGAACGTCCTCGGGCTGCTGGCCGTCGACGACAAAGCTCAAGCATCACCTCAGGTTTCGTTCGCCGGCGCCGACGAGTTCGATTTCGGCAGCGAGGGCGTGGCCGATGCGGCCGATGTCTGGGGCTCATCCCCGGCGGTGGAGCCGGAACGGGCACCGGAGGCGAGCGCGCCGACGGTGGAGATCCCGACCGTTTCGCTGCTCGACTCCACGCCGGAACTGGAGTGGGACGAGGAGCCGACCACGACCGTCGCGCCGGCGCCGATCAGCATGCCCTCCTGGGAGGCCGCGCCGGAGAACGAGATCGCCGGACGGCTGCTGCATGAGCAGCCGGAGGAGGAGCCGGAACCGCGCTGGGGCTTCGATGATGCGCAGATCGAGGCCGCTCGCCGGGCCTCCGTGCCGGTGAGCGCCGAGGAGGAGTTGCCGATGGCGGAGGTGGTCGAGGAGGCGTCGAAGCCGAATCGCTGGGTGGGGGCGCTGATCGCCGCCGTGGTGATCGTGATCCTCGGCATCGGCGGTTACGCCGGGTTCCTCTGGTGGCAGGGGAGGCAGGCCGCTTCGAGCGCGAACCTGCTGGTGGCTCGCAAGCCGAAGCCCACCCCTCCGCCCGCCCCGCTCACGGCCACCGCAGAGACCACCTCGGCGGCGGCGGTCCCTGTTCCAGCTCCGACCGCCACCTCAGCGGCCTCCACCGGGCCTGCCGCCACCAACGCCAGCACCACGTCCACGGCTCCGCCCGCCGCCGCCCCGCTGCGCATCACGCCGGCCCCCGCGCCGGCAACCGCCTCGGCGGCACCGGCGCCGCCTGCACCCGCGCCGGTGCCGGTCCCAGCGCCCGCTCCCGCCAACACGGCCCTCCCGCGGGTGACGCGCCGGGACCCGACTGCTTCCGGCACGCGGCTGGAGCAGACGCCGGCCGGCGGCGTGACCATCACCAACTCCGGCTCGGCCTCCTCCTCCTCTGATCCGCAGCGCCAAAAGTACGACGCCATGGCCCGCGACTTCGCGGCCAAGGCAAGCGGCGCCTACACCATCCAGTTCGAGCTCGTCTGCGAGCCGGCTTCGATCGGCAAAGCGCTGAAGGCGGGCGGCGGCAGCGTCTGGTTCATCCCGACGAGCTACCGCGGCCGCTCCTGCTACCGTGTCTTCTGGGGGCGCTACGACACGAAGGCTGCCGCCGACCAGGCGGTGGGGCAGATCCCGGCCAGCCTCCGGGAGGGGGCGGCGGTCGTGATCCGCACTCCAAGGGGATGACCAGCATGCTCGCCTCGCTGCTCACTTCGGTCGGCCTCGGCGCCGGCGCGGGGGTGAACTCGTACGCGACGCTGCTGGTCTTCGGCCTGCTCTCCCGCTGGCGTCCGGGGATGTTCCCGGGCGAGCTGGCCGGCTTCTTCGCCCGGACGCCGGTGCTGATCGTGGTCGGCGTGCTCTACACCATCGAGTTCGTGGCGGACAAGGTGCCGGCGGTCGACCACGTGTGGGACGTCATCCACACCTTCATCCGTCCGCTGGCCGGCGCCCTGGTGGCGTGGGCGGCGGCCGCGCCGGGCGTGCCGCGCGGCGTCGTCATCCTCGCCGCGGTGCTGGGCGGGGTGGCGGCGCTGACGACGCATGGTGCGAAGGCCTCGCTGCGCGTGGCGAGCACCGCGACCACGGCCGGGACGGCGAATCCGATCCTCTCTCTGGTCGAGGACCTCTTCGCGTTCCTGAACGCGTTCGTGGCCATCTTCTTGCCGTGGCTGGCGCTCCTCGCGCTGGTGCTGGTCGTGCTCGCGGTGTGGCGATTTCGGCGACGGAATTTGATGTCGGCCGGCCGACATCAAATGTAAGTCGCTAAATCAGCAGTATTTAGCTGAATGAATTAGCGAGCGGCGAGCAGGAGAACGATGCTTCCGCTGCTCGTCGGACTCCTGCTCGCCGCTCGCTGATCGCTGATCGCCCCAGGAAGTTTTCCCTGCGAAGCGCGTTACACCGGAAGCGTGGAGCGCACCGGAGGATCGCGGCTCGCAAGAGTCGAGGAAAGTCCGAACTCCCACGGGCAGCAGGCTGGCTAACGGCCAGGCGCGGCGACGCGACGGAAAGTGCAACAGAAAACAAACCGCCGATCGCGAGGAAGCGGCAACGCGACCTCGAGGAGGTAAGGGTGAAACGGTGCGGTAAGAGCGCACCGCGCAACGCGTGAGCGGCTGCGGCACGGCAAACCCCCTGCGGAGCAAGACCAAATAGGGAAGTGAGGGGCCGCCCGTCCCCATCTGAGCTTCCGGGTAGGTTGCTCGACCACCGCGGTAACGCGCGTGGCAGATGAATGATCCTCGCCGCGCAAGCGGAGACAGAATTCGGCTTACAGGGCGCTCCACGCCTTTTTTTGCCCGAACGCAGGGCCGGCTCTTAGCCGGCCCTGCATTATGTTCCCGCTACAATGGCGCCATGCTTCAGCGCCCCAAACCTCTCCCCCCAAACGGCCATGTCGCCGTGCTGGCCATCAGCTCCCCCTCCGAGCTCTCCCGCATCCGGGAGGGGGCGGCGCACCTGGAGGAGTACGGCCTGCGGGTCACGCTGGCGGAGAACATCGACCATCGCCACCGCGGCTATCTCGCCGGAGGCGATGACGAGCGCGTGGCCATCCTGAACCGGTTCCTCCGCTCCGACGAATTCGACGGCTTCCTCTTCGCCCGCGGCGGCTACGGCGCCATGCGCATCCTCGACCGGATCGACTACCCGGCCATCGCCGCCAATCCGCGGCCCATCATCGGCTTCAGCGACATCACCGCGCTCCATCAGGCGGCGGCCATCCACGCCGGCGTCGCCTCCTTTCACGGCCCGATGGTCAACCTCGACTTTCACGCCCGCCTCTCGCCCGAGATCGAGCGCTGGTTCTGGTCCGTGCTGACCGGGGAAGCGCCGCTCACCTGGCGGTTCCAGCCGTCCCAGGTCGTGGCCAGGGGGGAGGCGGAAGGCGTGCTGTTCGGCGGCTGCCTCTCCCTGGTGACCTCGCTGACCGGCACGCCGTACGACTACTGGGCGGACGGCGGCATCTGGTTCTGGGAAGACGTCGAGGAGCCTATCTATCGCATTGACCGCATGTTGACCCACCTGATGCTGTCTGGTAGATTGCAGGGCATTCGTGGCGTCGTTATTGGGAAACTGAAGGGCTGCGGTAAAGAAGAAGAGCTGCAGGCCTTTCTCAGCGAGTTTTTCGGGTCCCTCGCTATTCCGGTCGTGCGCGAGCTCCCCTTCGGCCATCAGGGCGACAACCTCCTGCTGCCGATCGGCGCGCGCGTCCGCCTCAGCACTCCCGACAACGCCTTCACGATTCTCGAGCCCGCGGTCCGGGACCAGCAATGAATTCTGAACGTCGTTTCCAGGAGACAGCTCGGCAAAGGCTTGGCCAACTGGCGCAGCCGGCCGTGCCGGCGGCATGAAGGCGGTTTTCAAGACGACCGGAGGCAAAGACCCGGTGAAAGACTCCACCGCCACCTACGCTGCCGGCGACACCATCTTCGCCCAGGGTGACCTCGGCACCGAGATGTACATCATCCTGGAAGGCGAAGTGGAGATCATCAAGCACATCGCCGGCGAGTCGCACACCCTTTCCCACCTGGAGAAAGGCGACTTCTTCGGGGAGATGGCCGTCCTGGAGAACGTCGCCCGCAGCGCCGACGCCATCGCCAGGACCGACTGCCGCGTCCTCATCATCAACGGCTCCCGCTTCGATGAGATGCTGCGCAAGAACCCCGAGGTTGCGGTGCGGATCATCCGCAAATACTCGCAGCGGCTGCGCGAGGCAAACGCCCTGCTCGAGCGCCTCCTCGGCCGCGAGATCGACACCGACCACGCGGCCATGGACGCCACCCAGATCGCACCGGTGGAGAAGGCCGTCCGCCATCGCCTGGTCGACGTGGCCACCGGCACCGCGTTCTTTCTCAGCAACGGCGACGAGACCACCATCGGCCGGGCCGACCCCGTGACCGGCA
>DASYMJ010000236.1:0-6415 GCA_036009105.1 Thermoanaerobaculia bacterium
ATGTACGGGGCGGTCGGCATCTCCATCTGCGCCGGCTATCACCGCTTCTTCTCCCACAAGAGCTACGAGGCCTCGCGTCCGGTGCAGCTTTTCTACGCGATCTTCGGAGCGATGGCGGCCCAGAACTCGATCCTCTGGTGGTCGTCCAGCCACCGCATCCATCATCAATACGTCGACCGCGACTGGGATCCGTACAGCATCAAGCGCGGCTGCTGGTGGGCGCACATCCTCTGGATCTTCTACCGCCACGACGCGCCGGACGCGCAGTCGAACGCGGCGGACCTGCTGCGCAACCCGGTCGTGGTGTGGCAGAACCGCTGGTACCGGGCCATCCTGGTGGTGGGCGGCTTCGGCCTGCCGGCGCTGATCGGCGCGCTGTTCGGCGATCCGCTGGCCGGCCTGCTGTGGGGCGGCTTCCTCCGCCTGGCCGTGATCCATCACACCACGTTCTTCGTCAACTCGCTGGCGCACTACGTGGGCAGGCCGACCTACAACCCGGAGGTCTCCGCCCGCGACAACTGGGGCGTCGCCCTCCTCACCCTGGGCGAGGGCTATCACAGCTTCCACCACCGCTTCCCGGCCGACTTCCGCAACGGCATCCGCTGGTATCACTGGGATCCGGCGAAGTGGTTCATCGCCGCGCTGCGCCTGCTGGGCCTGGCCACCGGCCTCCGCTCCGCGACGCCGCCGCAGGTGGAGCAGGCGCGGATGCACGCCGAGCTGCGCGCGATCGAGCCGCATCTGGAGGCGGCGCACGGCGAGCTGGCCGAGAACGTCCGCCGCCTGATCGCCGATGCGCGCACCCATCTCGACACGGCGCTGGCCCTGTGGCGCCAGCACGCCGAGGAGCGCGCCCGCGGCGCGTCCGACGCCTGGCGCAACACGCGCCGCGCCGCGCGGCAGCACATCCGCGAGGCGCGGCGCCGGTGGCGTCACGCGCGAGGGATGACCCTCGCTACGTACCGAACCGCTTCATGACCAGCACTCCCACGCCCCCGAGCAGGACGAGCAGCAGGGCCAGGCCGGCATAGTCCAGCGCCGGGACACCGGCGACGGAGGCCACCGAGCAGGGGCCGATGACGTTCGTGTCCAGCGTGACCGCTCCGTTCCGGGCCAGGAATCGTCCGGAGGCGTTCGCGCCGGTGGTCAGGGTGATGCTGGTCAGGGCGAGGACGTTGCCCTGGAACGAGCTGCCGGTGCCGAGAGTGGCGGAACTGCCCACCTGCCAGAACACGTTCGGGGCGCAGGTCGACCCGCCGGCGTTGCTCAGGACGACCGACGAGGCGCTGCCGGTCGTCAACGTACTGCCGATCTTGAAGAGGAAGAACGCGTTCGGGTTGCCCTGCATGTTCAAGGTGAGGGTCCCGGTCAGCGCGGCCGAGGAGGAGAAGCAGTAGACGCCCGGGGTGAGGGTGAGGCCGCCGAGGTTCTGGCCGGTCAGGTCCAGGTTGCAGGGAATCCCGGCGGCGGTGTTGTATGCGGTGGTCAGGTCCGTTTGCGCCTGCGCCGCCACCGCATCGGCGGCATGAATCGATCCGCCGACCACCATACCGGGAGGGAAGGCGCCGACGGAGCTGCCGGGAGAGACGCCGACGTTGCCGGTGATGACGGAGGGGCCGGTGTTGGTCACCGCCGAGCCGCCCAGCACGGTGAAGCTCTGCGCCGTACCGAGAGGGATCTGGCCGACCGCCGGAAGCGCCGCGATCCCCAGGACTGCCAGAAAGCCGATGTACTTTCGCTGCATCTTTGAATCTCCTTTCAGAACTTGATCTCCTGGCTGGCGGCACTCTCGTCGCACGACGCGCAGCGCCAGCCATGTGTGGTGAGCGTGAAGGGGGCTTCGTTCTCGTCGCGGAAGAGCGTCCTGGTCTCGCGGCACCAGGCGCAGCGCACGACATGGGGGTTGCCGAACTGCGGGTTCGCCCGGAGGATGGCCGCGGCCACCTCTTTTTCATCGGCGATCAAATCTTCGCTGCGCAGGACCTTCCCTGCCGTTGCGCGTACGAGCTGCCTGTTCATGAAGGCTCCTCCGGTTGGGCTGTGACGGCGGTCATCGGGTCATCGCCTCTGCGCAACCGGCCCGTCCGCCGCCCCTGGCGGGAAGCGCCTGGGGCGTCCGCCAGCAGCGGGATGGTGACGATGAACGTCGCGCCGCGGCCGAGGCCGGGGCTCTCCACCCGCACCGCGCCGCCATGCACTCTCACGATCTGGGCCACGATGGCCAGGCCGATGCCAAGGCCGGGCAGGGGCCTGGTCTTGTCGTCCGCCTGGCGGTACAGCTCGAACACGTGCGGCGCGAAGTCGGCGCTGATGCCGACGCCGGTATCCATTACCGAAAGCCGGGCGTCGTTGCCGTCGCGCTCGAGCCAGACATCGACCTCGCCTCCGGCCGGGGTGAACTTGATGGCGTTGCTCAGCAGGTTCCACACGACCTGCAGCAGGCGCACGCGGTCGCCCATCACCGGCGCGGGATCGAGGGTGAGGTGCAGGCGGACCTGCCCGCCCGCGCTGAGGGTGGTCATCTCCAGGGCCGAGGTGACGACGGCGGCCAGGTCGGTCTGGGCCATCTCCATGCTCAGCTTCTGTTCGCGGATGCGCGTGACGTCGAGCAGGTCCTCGATGAAGATCCGCAGCACGCTCGCGCTCTCGTCGACGCGGGCCAGGGCCTCGCTGTAGATCTCGGGACTGCTCTTCGCGAGCTGCACCCAGCCGATGATCGAGGTCAGCGGGGTGCGCAGCTCATGCGCCACCGTGCCCAGGAACGCGTCCTTGTAGCGGTTCGCGCTCTCCGCCTCGCGGAACAGCATGGCCGTATCGATGGCCACCGCGGCGCGCTGCGACAGCTCCTCGGCGAGGTGCAGATCGGAGGCGTCGTACTGCCGCCGCGACGAGCAGAACGTGGTCGTTCCCAGCACCCGGTCGCGGACCATGAGCGGCACGCTGATGAGCGACCGCACCCCGAGCGCGCCGATGAGCTGGGTGATCTTCGCCTCCGGGCGGACGCCGGTCAGCTGCGATTCCGCGATGTCGGTGAGCAGGACGGACTTGCGCAGGCGGAGCGCCTGCGGTGCGCCCGGCGCGTTCTCCGGCTCGCTGAAGGCGACCTGCTGGAACTGCGCCGCGAGCTCGCGCAGGACGGGGTTGGCGTGGGAGACGGTGAGGTGGCGGATCGTCCCGTCCTCGTTCACCAGGTCGACGGCGCACCAGTCGGCGAACGCCGCGGTGGAGAGGCGGGCCAGCGACTCGAGCGTCGTCTCATAGTCGAGCGATGATGCCAGCAGGCGGCTGGCCTGCGCAAGCATCGTCGCGGCGCGCGTGGCCTCCTCGGCCACCAGGAGGCCGAGCTTCGAGGCGTTGATGTTGAGGATGGCCACGATCGCGCCGTCGATCTCCCCGCCCGACTTGCGGTAGGCCCGGATGCGCAGCAGCCGCCAGTCACCGGCCGCATCCTGCACCTCCACGTCGGCGCCCTGGGACGTCTCCATCACCGCGCCGACCAGCTTCTCCAGCTGCGCGATGTCGATGGTGGAGGTGGCCTCGCCAAGCGGCCGGCCGATGGCCTGCGCGCCGAGGTTGAGCAGCGATCCGGCCGTGACGTTGAACCGGCGCATGGTCAAGTCGCGGCCGACGAAGAGGATGGGGATCTCCACCGCGCCGAGGAGGTTCTCGATGTCGTCGTTCATCCGCACCAGCGCCGTGTTGCGCAGGCGCAACTCGTCGTTGAGCGTGCTCAGCTCCTGGTTCGAGTGGCGGAGCTCCTCATCGCTCGACCGCGCCTCCTCGGCCGCGGCAGAGGCATCGTCGGCCAGCTGCTCGCGATCGTCCATGGCGGCGGCCAGCGCCTGGCGCAGGCCGTCCATCTCGGTCCGCGCACTGTCCGACCGCGGCTTCCCCGTGGCCGGCCCCGGCATGCTGTGGAACACGATCCAGCAGCGGTCGCCGCCCGGCGCGGCGGCGCCGTACGGGATCACGTCGAACGCAACGCGGCGGCGAAGGTCGCCGTCCATGACCAGAATGTCCTTGCCGGTGATCGCGGCCTGTTCGCGCAGGGCGCGGCGCACCGCGGGCCGCAGCACCGCCAGCACCTGGTGGTGCCGGATCAGGCCGAAGAGATTGAGCGAGGCCTCTCCCGGCTCCAGCGCGATGAAGGGGGCGATCTCGCCGCGGATGCGGGTGATCTCCATCCGCTCGTTGATCAGCACGCCGCAGGAGGCGAAATGAGCGGCCAGGAAGGCTTCGTCCTCGTCCCGGGCGACGCTGCCGGTGCGCCGCGCGAGGGGCGGCTTGCGGTAGATGAGCGGTTTGCCGGAGATGCGCGTGAGCTCGCCGGCCACGCCGCGCAGACTCTCCGAGCTGGCCAGGACGAGGAAGCCGCCCGGCGCCAGCGCGTACTGAAGAAGGGAGACGGCTTTTTTCTGGAGCTCGACGTTGCAGCAGGTCACCAGGTTGACCCTCGAGTATGGCGGATCGCGCGTGAGGTCATGCGCGGCGAAGATGCAGAGCTCGCGCAGCGGCTGCGCGATCCGGTAGCCGCCCGCCGCGGGCGTGAAGAAGCGCGCCAGCCGTTCCGCCGAGACCCCGCCCATGGCCTCCCGCGGATAGAACGCGGTGCGCGCCTTCACCAGCGACTGCTCGTCGATGTCCGTTCCGTAGATGGAGATGGGCGGGACGTCGGGGCGGCCGTCGAGGTACTCCAGAAGGGTGATGGCGAGGGAGTAGACCTCTTCGCCCGTCGAGCAGCCTGCCACCCAGATGCGCACCCCATCCTCGGCGCCGGCGTCCTTCACCATGGCGGGGAAGACGGCCGTCTTCAGCGCCTCGAAGCGCTCCGGCTCACGGAAGAACGCGGCCACGCCGGTGGGGTGGTCTCCGGCGAGGTCGCGCCTCCCCTCCTCCCGCCCCTCGCCGCGAGCGATCCCGGCCAGCCGCGCGGCGATGCCGGCCGGCGGCAGCACGAAGTCGGCCGCCACCGCGGCGGCGCGCGGCATGACCGCGAACTCGGCGCTCTCCGCGGTCTGGGCGAAAGTGATGCCGCCCGCGTCCCGAATGGCCTGCAGGCCGGAAGCGCCGTCCGGGTCATTGCCCGAGAGCACCACGCCGATGGCGCCGCTTCCGCGCTCCGCGGCCAGTGCAGAAAAGAAACGGTCCAGCGGACGAGGCGGCACCGTGGAGGTGCGCGGCACGAGCCGGAGCCCGTTGCCCTGCACCGTCATCTCCGCGTCGGGAGGGATGAGGTAGATGCGGTTGCCGTCGAGACCCATCCCATCGACCACTTCCTGCACCGGGATCTTCGTGGCGCCGGCGAGGAGGTCGACGAGCAGGCTGCGCGGGTCGAGGTGCTGGACCAGCACCAGGGCCAGCCCGCTCTCGGGCGGGATGGCGGAAACGAGATCGATGAACGCGTCGAGACCGCCGGCCGATGCGCCGATCGCGACGATGCGTACGGCAGCCACCGGATCGGGGAGGACCGGAGAGGCTGACGGCAGCTCCGCCCGCGGGCTGGAACGTTTGGATGGAGCGTGGGTTGCCATTTGGTTCGCATCCTTTCGTGGATACGTCTGAGGGTGGAGGCAGTGGCGAACACGCTCGCGAGAGCGCGCCTGTCGCGACCGGCAAGTCAGGCGTGCAGATGTAAGGAAATCAGTGTATGCCATCGTTGCCGATCTGGCAATGAATGATATGATGATTGACTAACTGGCAAGGCAATGTACGGAAGAATCCTCAGGCAGCTACGCGAATCGAAGGGGCGGGCCCAGGCCGACGTCGCGCGCAGCGTAGGGATGTCGCCTGCCCAGCTGGCCCGTCTGGAGGCGAACCAGCGCGGGCTCTATGTCGAGGATTTCGTCAACATCGCGGAAGCGCTGGGGGAGAAGCCGGGCAACCTCCTGCCGAACGATCTGGGAGACATCGCCCACCTCAAGCCGCTCATCGACCAGCTGGCGGACGTCAAACCGGAGCTGCTTCCCCGCGTGGCGGCCATCATCGGAAAGATCGTCCTGCTGGCGGGCGACGTGACACGATCCACGAAACCGGCGACCGTGCGCGAACGGCGCCGCTGACCCACGCAGCACACCAAGGAGCGGCCATCCGGCGCAGCTCGTCGCAGCACAGAAAGAAGGAATTCATGGCACTACTCTGGTTCGTAATCGTCGGCGCGGTCGCCGGCTGGCTGGCCGGCCGCTTCATGAGAGGCTACGGCTTCGGCCTGATCGGCGACATCATCGTCGGCGTCATCGGCTCCTTCATCGGCCGGTTCCTCTTCCAGAAGCTCGGCATGGAGCTGGGCGGGGGCCTCATCGGCAGCCTGGTCGTGGCCTTCCTCGGCGCGCTCATCCTGCTCTTCATCGTCCGCCTCTTCACCGGCCGCAGGGCAGGCCGGAGACTGTGGTCATGAGCGCCATCAAGATCATCGCCA
>DASYMJ010000237.1:0-2854 GCA_036009105.1 Thermoanaerobaculia bacterium
TTTCGAGCGGTGGCTGAGGTAGCGGCCGATCAGGCCGAGCCCCAGACCTGCTCCGGCGGCGATGCCTGCCCACTTCCGGGGGTTGGTGTGGATGTCCTGCTGCACGCCGGCCACTCGCGTCGTGGCGGTGCGCTTCAGTTCATCGCTCTTCATGGAGACGTTGCGCTTCAGCTCGTCCGTCTTCATGGAGACGTTGCGCTGCAGCTCGGACGTTTTCAACATCACGCCGCGCTTCAGCTCGTCCGTCTTCATCGCCGCGCTCTGCTGCAGCGCGTCGAGGCGATGCATCACCGAGCCGGCCGCTTCCACGCCGCGCAGCCTCAGCTCATCGACCCGGTCTTTGAGCGTCGGCGCCGGCAGGGCCGGCGGCAGATTCACGACTTCGGTGAAGACCGCGGTATCGACTTCGAGTCCGCTCGGAATGCGAAGCTCGTCATTGCGAATCGTATCCATTTGGCCTCCCTTCGACAGCTGTTATTAGTACTGCGAAGGAGGTGCCATCATCTTGATTTCACAGCGAGATAAGCGGGAACATGTTTGTCCCCTTCGACGCTCACGGAACGCTCTCCGCGGGCCACGAAAAGCTGCGTGGAAGGGCCGCCGTCGAAGAGCATCGCGTCGCGGCAGCCCATCCCGCCCGCCCCCTCCGCCCGCACGGCCAGCTCGACCATTTCGGCCACGTCGAACAGCGACTCGCGCGGGGTGGCGAAGAGGACGGCCCTCCCCCGCCCGTCGATGCAGACGCCGCTGCGCCAGGAGGGTCTGGCCCGCGCCACCCGGTTGCGCTCCCCCGCCACCACGATGCGCGGTCCCGCCTGCACCGCCGCCCGCGCGCCGCCGCTCACGTCCTTCCAGCGCGGCACGGGGGCGATGCGCGCCCGGTCGTTCCTCGTCACGTAGAACACCGACTGCCAGCTGACCGGATGGGTCGGGTTCACCTGTTTGCCGTTGCTCATCACCACGCCCAGCGGCCGGAAGCTCTCGTCGAAGAAGTTCGCGTTGAGCGCGACCGTCCACCCGCCCTGCCGCGCCACCGCTTCCGCGCTGCTGTCCGGCTGCAGGACGGCCTCGATCCGGGCCAGCCGGGGATCGACGCGCACCAGGTGCAGATCGAACCGCCGCCGCGCCGGCGAGCAGTTCAGCATGCGGTACTCGATGCCGCTGCCCACCTTCGTCCAGCCGCTTTCGCAGACGAACGGCGGATCGGCCACGGAGCCGTCATGCCGCGCCTGGGCCGGCGGAGAGCCGGCGCTGCGCTCCCCGCAGGCGGCGGCGAAGAGAAGCAATGCGAGAGGGCCAAGGCGAGACGTCGAGCGGCGCATACGTGCGGCAACATGCTATCCTCCCGCCGCCCACCCTCGACGCCACGCGTCCCTCCTCCGGCATCAGCACAAAACCATGATGAAACGAATCGTGATCACGATGGTGGTGTGTCTTGCCGTGCGCGCAAACGCGGCGATGGAGCGAGTAGTGCGCGTCGTCGACGCGAGGACGCTGGTGGTCGCCCGGGGCGGGCGGGAGGTGGAGGTGCGCCTCAGCGGCGTGCTCGTGCCGCCGGGCGAGGAAGGGCAGGCGGCGGAGTTCGTACGGGACCTGCTCGCGGGCGGCTGGGCCCTGATCGAACCGGATGGGGAGAGAGGCGCCTTCGTCTACCGCTCGCCCGATGCGTTGTTCATCAACGGCGAGGTGGCCCGGCGCGCGTACTTGCAACAGGGGCGGGTGCCGATGACGTATCTGGGAGAGGCGGTCGACTTCACCGGCTGGTCAGCGCAATCGGCACCTCGAACTCGTAGTAGTACGAGTCGCCGCTCTGCAGCTCCACCACGACCCTCACCTCCACCACGTTCCGCTCCCCCTCCCGCGGCAGGCGCAACTGGCGGCCGCGGGCGGGGAGGTCGAAGATCTTCTCCTTCCCCGGCTCGATCAGCTCCTTGACCCGGCGGAAGAGGGGATCGAGCTGGAACGGCGAATCGGTCGCGTTCTGCGCCACGGAGACCTGCTCGATGACGACGTCGCCGTCGGAGTTGTTGCTGATCTCGATCACCAGCGGCAGCTCCTGGCCGCCCGGCTGCTGGATGCCGAAGACCGAGCCGCTGCGGCCGCCGTTCGGGTTGCCCATGCGGACTTCGATCGGATCGCCCGGGCCGCCGGGGATTGCTTGATGGAGGACGCCCGCGTCCTGCGAGGCGCAGGCGGCGAGGAGGAGAGCCACGGGAAAGCAGCGGCGCATTGGAGATCACCTCAGACGGCGAAGCACGCTCACGATGCCGACCACCCGGCCGCCGAGCTCGCAGAGATCGAGCTCGGCGCCGGCGGCCACCAGCTCGTCGTCCCAGGAGCCGGGCTCCAGCTCGGCGACGACGCGGCCCGCATCGCCGGGACCGAGCAGGGGCGGGCCTTCGATGAAACGGAGGCGCAGCACCGCCTCGCCGGCGCGCGCGAAGGGGCGGTACGAGCCTTCGCGCGGCGCCACCGGGAGCGCCCGGCCGCCGGCTTCCCGCGGATAGAGAGAAACGATGGCCTCGAGGTAATCGGACATGGACCGGATCATGGTAACGCCGCCGGCCGGGTGCTGCGCTCCAGGCGCTGCAGATAGCCGAAGGCGTCGCGCGCCGTGGCGCCGCACATCTCGACCGAGGCGCGCAGGCTGGCGCAGACGGGCGGGCGGTCGGGGTGGCCGAAGATGGCGCAGAGGTGCTCGCCGGTCAGATGGATGCAGCGCTCGCCCGCCGCCTTGCCGTCCGGCATGCCGGGGATGGGAGAGCTGACGGAGGGGGCCACGCAGCAGGCGCCGCATCCGGCACGACAGTCCAAGGTCAGCCGGCGGCGTGCAGCGGGCGGCGGGCAGGAGAAC
>DASYMJ010000238.1:0-19531 GCA_036009105.1 Thermoanaerobaculia bacterium
TCATCTTCCTGACCTCGCGCGATGATGAGCTCGACCGCGTCCTGGGCCTGGAGATCGGGGCGGACGACTATCTCTGCAAGCCGTTCTCGATGCGGGAGCTGCTGGCGCGGGTGAAGGTGCTGTTCCGCCGCGCCGCGCTCGACCCGAAGCCGGCCGCCGGCGAGGCGCCGCTGCGCATCGGCGAGCTCGAGCTCGACCTGCAGCGCTACGCCGTGAAGTGGCGCGGCACCCCGGTGAGCCTGACCGTGACCGAGTTCATGATGCTCCACGCCCTGGTCCGCCACCCCGGCCACGTGAAGACGCGCAAACAGCTCCACCAGGACGGCTACCCCCACGACGCCTACGTGAGCGACCGCACCATCGACTCCCACATCAAACGCGTCCGCCGCAAGTTCGAGGAAGTGGATGGCGGGTTTGAGAGGGTGGAGACGGTGTATGGGTTGGGGTATCGGTGGAGAGAATGATGGGGGGAATTGAAAATTGAAAATTGAAAATTGAAAATTGAAAAAACGGGCGGCCGGGCCGTCCCTCCTCTTTTTTTCAATTTTCAATTTTCAATTTTCAATTCAAAACCCCCATGACCCTCCGCTTCCTCGCCAAACTCCCCGTCCGCCTCCTGGCCTTCAACCTCCTCCTCGTCTTCCTCCCCATCGCCGGGGTGATGTACCTGGGGGCGTATGAGAAGCGGCTGGAGACGGCGGAGATCCGCTCCATGACCGAGCAGGCGCGGATTCTGGCGGCGGCGATCGGGCGGGATGGGCGGCTCGATGCCATCGACATCGATGACCTGCTGCATCGCTCGCGGGGCGAGGTGCGGTTCCGCATCGTGGACGACAACGGCTTCGTCATCGCCGACTCCAAGGTCCTCCCGCCGGCGCGGCGCGCCGGGTCGGTGCGGCGCAATACGCTCTACCGCGTCGTCGCCTTTCTCGCTCGCCCGTTCCTGCGCCAGATCCGGCCGCCGCAGCGGCTGGAGGTCGACTTCTACGACAACGCCACGCGCCTGCTCGGGCCGGAGGTGCGGACCGCGTTGCGGGGGCGGGAAGGGTTCGAGAAGAAGATCAGCGCCGGCGGCCGCCGCTCGGTGACGCTCTATCGCGCGGCGCCGATCCGCACCACGAGCGGCCGCGTCATCGGAGCGGTGGTGGCCTCCCAGAGCACCTACACCATCCTCCAGGACCTCTACGCCGTACGCCTCGGCGTCGTCCGCATCTTCGGCCTGACCGTGCTCGTGGCCATCATCGTCTCCATCTTCTTCTCCACCACCATCGTCCGGCCGCTGCGCCAGCTGCGCTTCGACGCGCGCTCCATCCTCGACCGGCGGGGGCGCCTGCGCAGCCACTTCGAGGGCTCCAGCCGGCCGGACGAGATCGGCGAGCTCTCCCGCGCGCTGGAGCGGATCATGCGGCGGCTGGACAGCCACGTGAAGCTGGTGGAGAGCTTCGCCTCCGACGTCTCGCACGAGTTCAAGAACCCGCTGGCCTCCATCCGCACCGCGAACGAGATGCTGGCCGAGGTGAACGATCCGGCCGATCGGCGGCGGTTCGCGAAGATGGTGGAGCAGGAAGTGGCGCGGATGGAGAAGCTGCTGGCCGGCGTGCGCGAGATCTCCCTGATCGACGCGCAGCTGGGGCAGGAGGAGCGGCAGCGGGTGGCGGTGGCGCCGCTGCTGGAGAAGATCGTGGAGGGCTTCCGGCTGCGGGAAGGGGAGCGCCTCCGCTTCGAGCTGGAGGCGGCGCGGAACCTGGTGGTGGAAGGGTCGGAAGACCGCTACATGCAGGTCTTCGAGAACGTGCTGGACAACGCGGCGAGCTTCTCGCCGGCCGGCGGGACGGTGCGCATCGAGGCTTACGCGATGGACGGCAGCGTGGTCACCCGCGTGCTGGACCAGGGGCCGGGCATCCCTGCCCCGCACCTGCAGAAGATCTTTGACCGTTTCTTCACCTACCGGCCATCGCAGGCGCCGCGCAACGGGCGCCATACTGGCCTGGGCCTCGCCATCGTGAAGGCCATCGTGGAAGGTTATGGCGGAACCATCACCGCCTCGAATGCCGGAAATGCCGGGCGGGGGGCCGTGTTCCAGATCACGCTGCCGCGCTCGGCCGCGGCGTTATGATGTTGCGATGCAGATGCAATACAGGAGGGAGTCATGAAGAAGTCGCTGTTGCTGCTGTTGCTCGCGGTGGCCGTGGCCGCGCCGATGCAGGCCCGCGGCAGGAAGTCGTCCTCGATCGAGCCGGGCAAGTACAAGGAGTGGGGTCCGGACATCGACCAGATCGAGATCGTGAAGCCGTTCCGCCTGGCCGACTACCGGACCATCTCGGTCGAGCCGTTCGACACCGCGAAGGCGAAGCTGCCCGATCGGGACGACAACTCCTACGACGCGGCGGCCAAGGTGCTGTGGAGCTCCACCGAAGGGGTGGTGCAGGGCCTGCGCGGCTCGGTCGAGCAGCGGGTCGCGATCGACGAGCGGCCGGGCAACGAGGCCGGCGCGCTGATCCTGAAGGCGAAGGTGACGGTGATGGACCCCGGCTCGCGCGCGGCCCGCTACTGGGCCGGCTTCGGCGCCGGCGCCGCCCGGGCGGAGATCGAGGGCGAGCTGATCGACGCCGCCACCGGCGAGACGCTCCTCCGCTTCACCCAGCAGCGCCGCTCCGGCGTCGGCGTCTACGGCGGCGACTACCAGGAGCTGATGCAGCGCAACCTGAACGCCATCGGCGAGGACGTGGCGGCGATGTTGAAGATGTTCTGAACGAAAAAGCCGGATGCAGTCCGTGGGAAAGCCGTCCTTTTGGGGCGGCTTTTTTTGTTGTCAGTTGTCGGTAGGACGTCTTCTACTGACAACTGATAACCGACAACTGAAAAACTGACAACTGCTCACTCCTTGACAAACAATCTTGTCGGCTCTACCCTGCTCCCATGTCCCAGGCCGTCGACATGGTCGCTGGTGCCGCGCGCGCGGCGGTGCTGCTCAAGCCGATGCGGATGGAGATCCTCGATGCGCTGCGGGAGCCGGGCTCCGCGTCGACGGTGGCAAGGCAGCTCGGCATGGCGCGGCAGAAGGTCAACTATCACCTTCGGGAGCTGGAGAAGGCGGGCTTCCTGGAAGAGGTCGAGGAGCGGCGCGCGGGCAACTGCATCGAGCGGATCGTCAGGGCGAAGGCGACCCATTACCTCATCGACCCGGAAGTCCTCGGGTCGCTCAACGCCGATCCGGACGCCATCCAGGACCGCTTCTCCAGCACCTACCTCGTCGCCCTCGCCGCGCAGGCCATCCGCGATCTCGGCGCGCTGCGGGAGAAGGCCGCGACGGCGAAGAAGCGCATCGCCACCTTCAGCCTGCAGACCGACGTCCGCTTCGCCACCGCCGCCGACCGGCAGGCGTTCGCCGAGGAACTGGCCAACTCCGTGGCCCGGCTGGTGGCCCGATATCACGACGACGAAGCCGAGGGAGGGCGGAACTTCCGGCTCTTCCTCGGCGCGTACCCCGCACGCCGAAAGGAGCAGTCATGAAGCAGGTCGAGAAGGAAGTCGTCATCAAGGCCACCCCCGAGGAAGTCTGGCGCGCGCTCAGCGAGGGCGAGGAATTGAAGCGCTGGTTCACGCTCGACGCGCGCGTGAATCCCGGGCCGGGAGGCTCGATCATGATGTCCTTTGGGGAGGGGATGGAGTGGGAGTCGCCCATCGCGCTGTGGGAGCCGAACCGGCACATGCGCACCGGCGAAGGCGCGCAAGCCGTCGACTACTACATCGAGGCGCGCGGCGGCGAGACCGTGCTGCGCCTCGTTCACTCCGGCTTCGCCGACGATGCGTGGGATGACGAGCTCGATACGCTCAATGCCGGCTGGGCGTCTTTCCTGGCCAACCTGCGCCACTACCTGGAGCGCCATCCCGGAGAGCCGCGCACGGTGGCGTATTACCGCCATCCGGTGGTGGAGATGGATCGCCCCGCGGCCCATGCGCGCGTGCTGGAGGCGCTGAACATCCGCCGAGACGGCGAGCGCTACACCTCGAACTGGTTCCACGGCGAGATCAAGGTCGACCGGCCGCCCATCAACTTCACGGGCACGGCGGAGAACTGGAATGACGGCTGGCTGATGATCGAGATCGAGCCCGGCCGCGGCCGCTGCCGGCCGGCCATCTGGGTCTCGCTGTACGGCGAGGAACAGGCCAAAGCGCCCGAGCTGCAGGAGCGCATCAGGCAGCTGCTGGACGGCGCGTTCGCGCTGCCCACCACAGCTGCGCACACATGAGCAGCATGCCGAGGTCGCGGAACACGACCAGCCACATGTCGGCCAGACGCTCCTCGCGCGACTTGCCGGCGGCGCTGACGTCGAAGCAGCCGCAGTCGATGGCGTTGCCGCGCAGCAGGTTGATGCCGATGGCGATGATGAAGGTCAGCAGCAGCAGCGCGATCACGCCGCGCGCCGCTTCTTTCCAGATGCCGAGGACGAGGGCCAGGCCGCAGAGGAGCTCCAGCCAGGGCATGGTCAGGGCCATGATGTTGAGCAGCGGCTCGGGCACGAGCTTGTAGTTGTAGATCATGTGCGCGAAGGACGGGGGATCGACGATCTTCGGCAGGGCCGCCACGATGAAGACCACCCCCAGGGCGAGCTGGACCCGGATGGTGAGCCAGGGGCTGGTCAGCACCTCGCGAACGCTCACGGATTCGAGCCTCGGCTGATCCTGCCTCCGCGCTTCTCCCAGTCGGGGAAACCGTCCTTGTAGACCCAGATGTTGTTGAACTGCAGGCCCCACAGCTTGCGGGCCAGCATGTGCGAGTCCTCGCAGTCGCCGCCGGAGCAGTAGATGACGATCGGCTCGAGCTGCTGGCGCGGATCATTCCGCTCCTCGTAGAGTTTGTTGACTTTCTCGTCGACGTCCGACTCCCACACGGAGAACGTCCGGGCGCCGCTGATGTGCCCCTGCTCGTAGACCGAGGTGCGGCGCGCATCGAGGAAGAGGGCCTTCTGGCCGTACAGGTTGGCCACGTCGTCGTAGCCGATCTCGACGTACTCCTTGTCCGGATGGGGCAGGAACTGCCTGGCCGCCGCGGCCGGGGCGGGCGGGGGCGCCGGAGCCGGCACAGGTGCGGGCGTCCGCGCGGTGGTGGTGACGGGCGGGAGGGGCGTGCGGGGGGCGGGGGCGTGAGGGGCGGTGGCGGTGGCGACGGTGGTAGTCGTCGGGACGACCGTCTCCGTGACCGGCGCAACCGTCCCAGTAGTGACGGGCCGCCCGCTGCTCGCCGCCCGCTGCTCGCTCGTCCGCGCCAGCACGAGCTTCCGCTCCCGGCCGGCCAGCGCGTTCGCCACGGTAGCGCAGAGCACCGCGGCCGCGATCAGGGTCAACGCCTCGAGGAGATGCCTGCGCCAGTTCATGCCCATTGGACGAGGCATCCTAGCAAACGGTCACGCCATCCGGCGCAGGACCACCATCGAATACGCCTCCAGGGAGATCTCTTCCCCGGCCGCGCACTCCTCATGCTCGCGCAGGTCGGGGATCGGCTCGTTCGTGTCCAGCACCTTCTGCCACCGCTCGCCCCACGGGCACTGCGGCAGGCGGAAGGGCATCCGCTCGAAATGCGCGTTGAACAGGATGTAGAAACTGTCGTCCACGATCCGCTCGCCGCGCTGGTCGGGGGAGGGGATGGCCTCGCCATTGAGGAAGACGCCGAGGGAGCGGCCGAAGCCGGAGTTCCAGTCGGCGTCCGTCATCAGCTCGCCGTTGGGCTTGAACCAGCCGATGTCGGAGACGCCTTCGCCGTAGAGCGGCCGCCCCACGAACCAGCGGCGGCGCTGGAACACGGGATGCTCCTCCCGGAACTTGATCACGCGCGAGGTGAAGGCGAGGAGCTCTTCATCCGCATGTTCCCAGTCGAACCAGGAGAGCTCGTTGTCCTGCGCGTAGCCGTTGTTGTTCCCCTGCTGGGTGCGCCCCAGCTCGTCGCCGCCGCAGAGCATCGGCACGCCCTGGGAGACGAAGAGCGTGGCCAGGAAGTTGCGCTGCTGCCGCGCGCGCAAGGCGTTGATGTCCGGGTCGTCGGTCGGACCTTCCGCGCCGCCGTTCCAGGAGCTGTTGTCGTTCGCGCCGTCCTGGTTGTTCTCGCCGTTGGCCTCGTTGTGCTTCTGGTTATAGGAGACGAGGTCGTGCAGCGTGAAGCCGTCGTGACAGGTGACGAAGTTGATCGAGGCGTACGGCTTGCGGCCGGTCATGGCGTACAGGTCGGAGCTGCCGGTGAGCCGGCTGGCGAAGTCGTCCAGGGTCTGGTCCGTGCCGCGCCAGTAGTCGCGCACCACGTCCCGGTATTTGCCGTTCCACTCCGACCAGAGCGGCGGGAAGTTGCCCACCTGGTAGCCGCCCTCGCCCACGTCCCACGGCTCGGCGATCAGCTTGACCTGGGAGATGGCCGGATCCTGCTGGATGATGTCGAAGAAGGCGGAGAGGCGGTCCACGTCGTGCAGTTCGCGGGCGAGGGTGGAGGCGAGATCGAAGCGAAAGCCGTCCACGTGCATCTCCAGGTGCCAGTAGCGCAGAGAGTCCATGATCAGCTGCAGCACGTGGGGATGGCGCATGTTCAGGCTGTTGCCGGTGCCGGTGTAGTCCATGTAGTAGCGCGGGTTGTCCGCCACCGTGCGGTAGTACGCCGCGTTGTCGATCCCCTTCATGGACAGCATCGGCCCCAGATGGTTCCCCTCCGCCGTGTGGTTGTAGACCACGTCGAGGATGACTTCGATCCCTTCCTCGTGCAGCGTCTTGACCATCCGCTTGAACTCCTGCACCTGCTGGCCGAGCTGGCCGCCGGAGGAGTACTCGTTGTGCGCGGCGAGGTAGCTGATGGAGTTGTAGCCCCAGTAGTTGCGCAGGCCGCGCTCGAGGAGCACCGAGTCCTGGATGAACTGGTGGACGGGGAGCAGCTCCACCGCCGTGATGCCGAGCATCTTGAGGTGCCTGATGGCCGCCGGATGAGCGAGGCCCGCATACGTGCCGCGCTGCTCCTCCGGGATGTCGGGGTGGCGCCTGGTGAAGCCTTTGACGTGCACCTCGTAGATGATCGTCTCGTTCCACGGCGTGCGCGGGTTGCGGTCCGAGCCCCAGTCGAAGTAGGGGTTCGTGACCACCGACTTCGGCATGTACGGCCCGCTGTCGGCGTCGTTCTTCGAAGTCTCCGGCTCGTTGAAGTGGTAGGGGAAGACCGCTTCGTTCCATTGCACCTGCCCCTCGACCGCCTTGCCGTACGGGTCGAGGAGGAGCTTGGCCGGGTTGCAGCGGTGGCCGTGCTCCGGCTCCCACGGTCCATGGACGCGGTAGCCGTAGCGCTGGCCGGGCTCGATGTTGGGGAGGTAGCCGTGCCAGCAGAAGGCGGTCATCTCCGCCAGGTCGACGCGGGTCTCGTTGCCATGCTCGTCGAAGAGGCAGAGCTCGACACGGTCGGCGACCTCGGAGAAAACGGAAAAGTTGGTGCCGGCGCCGTCATACGTCGCGCCGAGTGGAAAAGGAGCCCCGGGCCAGATCTTCAATCAAATCCCTCGCTTGCGGTGAGGACCACCGCGGGCGGGAGGGGGCAAGGGGTGTGCCATGGGCGAGGGGCGTCCGGACGCTCTTCGGTGGATGGCGCGCTTCGGTTCCGCGGCAAAGACCGCGGTCCGCTGCGGCTCGCGCAGCGCGAGAAACTCACCTCTGCCGAGATGATCTATTGCGAAAGAATGCCGCCACCCGCGCCAGGAATGCGAGGACCATTACGGACAGCAGGTAGGTGCAAAACCATCGAGCGCCGACGGCGAACGCGATCGCTGGAACGCGAGTGTCTTCATCTTTTGCCAGTCCTCCATACGTCGAAGACCGGAGCACGATGAAAACGGCGATCGTGGCACAGGAAGCCAATACGAACGGAATTCCGTTCGGTCGGAAACATGCGACAGCAAGTACTGCCATGCTGAGCAGAATCCCGGTGGTTGCGATCGCTTTGAGCAATCGAACATCAGAAAAGCGAAAAAAGACCTCGAGGCTGGGAATGGCGATCATCACTCCGAGACCGGACAGGGTGATGGCGCGCCGCGCTAGTTGCACACCTTTCCTCCTACAAAGTAGGCGAACACCGTAATGGGATCGTTCGGCTTTTCTGTCGCCCAATCGCGAGCCCAGCGGTCACAGTCCGCCACATCGATACATCCGTGGCTTCCGGGCTGCGGTCTTGTGTCGCCGTGAAGGAAGAAGTTATCGCGACCGTACGTCTTGGTGCCCTTGTTCGGATGGAGCGGCGCGCGCCACCAACCCCACCCGGGAGTACGCACAAGGGCGCGAAGTCCACCCGAGAACTCCTTCGGATATAGGGTATAGGTTCCCTCAGGCAGCGGTCCATAGTCTTTCGTGGATTGATCGGCCTGCTTCGAACCTGGAACTCCCGATGACGCCGCACAGGATTTAACAATCCTGCCGTCATCGTCGATGAAATACGCCCTGCACCCGTCATAACGAATCGAGCGAAGTCCCGAGGGGTCAATTGCGAATAGAGGGTTCGCTCCGGAATAGGAATACAAATTGGCAGCCGAGGTAACGAGCAAAGCACTCATATCGCTGCCGGAGATGCCTCGTGGAAGGAACACGGCACTCGCCAGTCCGAGATTTTCCAGCGGGTCATCCTGCGTATACCGCCCCCACCCGTCCCGGTACCAGCGGAACATGTTGTAGTCGCGCTCCGGCGTCCGCTCGTCGTACTCCTGGCCGGGGAGGCGGAGGGGTTGGTGGCGGGTGGAGCCGGTGCGGTAGGCGTGCACCCGGCCGAAGGGCTCGTACTCGGCGCGCCAGTCGACGGCGGCGGTGGAGTCGGTCTGGATGATGGGGGTGCCGAGGTGGTCGGTGAAGGTCCAGTGCGTGGTCGTGGTGGCGAGGTCGAACTGGGCCACCGGCTGGCCGGCGAACCAGAGGTACTCGTAAGCGAGGGTCGGGGAGAGGCTGAGGTCCGTCTCGGCGAGGAGGTTCAGCTCGGGGGAGTAGAGCGAGTAGCGCTCGTACTTGCCGGAGGTCGTGGTGTACGGCGTGACGAGGTGAGTGCCGAAGGCAAGGGTGAGCGGACGGCGGGCCGGCAGGAGGGTGATCGACGTCTCGCGGGCGATGCCGTGAACGGTCGCCGTGATGCGCACCGCGCGCTCCGAGTCGACCGCCGCGGTCGGCACGTCGAAGGTCAGCGTGCGCTGGGAATGGGCGAGGAAAACGCTCGGCGGCAGCTCGACGGCCGGATCGCTGGAGGAGAGGTCGATCTGGACCCCGCCTTCAGGAGCGCTCGCCGAGAGCTCGATGGTGATCGTCGCCTTCCGTCCGCCCACCAGGCGGCCCGGGGTGATGGCCATCGCGGTCAGATAGGCATCCCTCGATGCGGTCAGCCCCAGACCGGTATCCCAGGTGCCTTCCTCCGTATGCGTGGTGAACGTGGCCGACTTCGTCGTGGCGAACGTAGCATTCACGACGTTGGCATTCGGGCAGTCCTCGGAACAGAGGACCACGGTGTTGGGGTAGGAGGTCATGGTGAACGTCGCCGAGGTCGCGCTCGCCGGAATGGTCACCGAGGTGGGGCAGTCGCTCGTGTCGGAACAGGTGATGATGGCGCGCACGCCGCCGGCCGGCGCCGCCGCGTTCAGGGTCACGGCCACGGTCGTGCTCACGGAGGGGCGAGCCCCGGAGGGGAGCAAGGCGTCGGTGGGATCGACCGACACGGAATCGACGTCCCACGTTCCGGGCGTGAGCGCCAGCGTGGCAGTGGCAGCGACGCCGCTCCAGGTGGCCGTGACCGGCACCCAGACGGTGGAGCCGACGGCGAACGTGGTGGCGGTGAACGTGCCGCTGGTCTGGCCGGCGGCGATGGTGATGCTGGCCGGCACGGTGACCCGCGTGGTGTCGCCGCTGGCCAGAGTGATGGTCGCGCCGCCGGTCGGGGCGGCCGCCATCAGCGTGACGGTGCCGGTCGAGCTGTTGCTGCCGACCACCTGGCCGGGGTTGAACGACAGAGCGTGCCTGGCGATGCTCGTCACGGCACGGACGCCGCGCCCGTCGTAGCGATAGGCCAGCCCGTCACCGGCGGCGAGATGGTTGCGATCGGAGTAGGAGTACGTGCCGCCGCCCACGTGGGCCTCGTTGCCGGCCGCATCGTAAGTCACCGGCCGGGCAACGCTTCCCTCCGTGACGGAGGTCAGCTTCGGCGTCGTTCCGGAGTAGGTGAAGGAGGCCGAGCGCGATGAGCCGAGCGTCAGCGAGAGCATGTTGCCCATGGTGTCGTAGGAGTAGGAGCCGGTGCCCCACAGCGAAGCGCCGGTGGAGGCGCTGGTCAGGCGGTTCAGGTCGTCGTAGCCGAAGTCGCGGTCGTAGGCCGAGCTCACCGCGTCATGGATCTGCGTGATGTTGCCGACCGCATCGGTGGCGTAGAGATAGTCCGCGATCGTGCCGGAGGGGCCGGTGAGCTTGTTCTCCATCGGACGGTAGCGGGCGTCGTAGGTCATCGTCTTCGTCGTGCCGTTGCTGTAGGTGAGCGAGGTCATGGGGCCGAAGGGGAGGTACGTCGCGGCGCTGACGAGCGACGTGGCGCCGGAAGTCGCGCTGAGCGGGCGGTCGGCGAAGTCGTACGCGAACGTCACGACCCGGGAGGACGGATAGGTGATGGAAGTCCGGTTGCCGTTCGCGTCGTAGCCGAACGAGGTGGTGTAGGTCTCCGCGTCGATCTTCCTGACCTCCGTCGTGAGCAGCCCCCGGCGCTCGTAGCTGTACCGCGTGGACGGGGTGGTGCCGGAGGGGCCGGTGGCATCCTTCATCTCGAAAAGCCGGCCCAGGCCGTAGTGATACGTGCCGGCCTCGTCGTAAACCCAGCTGACCGACTCGGTGGTCACGTTGTTGCGCTTCGCGTCCGAGGTGAGGACGCGGTTGAGGTAATCGTAGGTGCGCACCACGGTCGCGGCGTTCGCATCGGTCGACTGCAGGAGATTGCCCGCCTCGTCGTACCCATAGTCCGTCACGGCGGTGACCGGGCTGCTCTGCTGGCGCATCCTCCCGAAGTCGTCATAGACATACGAGGTGACGTTGCCGTTCGGATCGGTGACCGTGGTCAGGTTGTCGTGCGCGTCGTAGCCGTACTGCGTGACCGCCGTTCCCGCCCCGAGCTTCTGGGTGACCGATGCGACGCGATCGAGCGCATCGTAGGCGTACGTCGTATTGGCGGTGGTGTGGTTCTCGTCCTTCACCGTGGCCTGCTTGCCGTCCGCGTCGTAGGTGAAGACGACCTTCGAGCCGCTCGGGATGGTGTGATCGATCTCGGAGAGGCGGCCGTTCAGGTCGTAGACGAAGCTGTCGCCGCGCTTGGTCACCCAGGACGTACAGGTCGAAGCCGGCGTGGAGCAGAGCTGGTCCGCCTCGGACGTCTTCCGGCCGGCGGCGTCGAGCGTCAGATGGCGGCGCTCCACCTCGTTCCCCGCGGCGTCGACGCGCACCGTATCGGTGAGCCAGTTCGAGCCGTCCTCGTACATGAAGCGGGTCCTGGTGCCGCGGGGCGAGGTCGTCTCCGTGACGCGGTCCCGCCCGTCGATGGTGGTGCTGGAGACGTAATCGGTGGTGTCGTTCGTGTCGCCGGTCCTGGCCTTGTTGGTGGAGGTGAGCACGCGGCCGCGGTCGTCGGTGGTGCGCAGCGTGGTGACGCCGTTGACGTCGACCAACGTGCGCGGGGTGCCGTAGACGTCGTAGTCGTCGAAGCTGGTGGTGTGGCCGAGGGCGTTGGTCGTCTGCTGCAGGCGTCCGCGGCGGTTGATGGTGGAGTCGGCGCTGCTGTAGTAGGAGTTGGTCGTGACGTCGTCGTTGCCGCCGCTCGCCGCGCGCGGTCCGTTGAGGCTCAGCAGGCGGTGCGCCGAGTCGAAGGTCGTCACCGTGGTCAGCGACGTGGCCGTGCCGCCGGACTTGCCGCTGGCGATGCTGGTCAGCACCGTCTCGTTGCTGGTCCAGGCCCGCGACAGCGTCTTCGCGGTGGCTCCGGCCACGGACGGCCGGGAGATGTTCGTGGCGAACGTCGGCCAGGACGAATAGCCGTACGTGTACGTCGTGGTCCGCGCCTTGGTCGTGCCGAGTGCTTCGGTGACGGTGGCCACGTTGCCCATTCCGTCGTAGGTGTACTGGGTGAGGTGACCCTCGCCGTCCGTGCGGGTGAGCACGCGGCCATCGGAGTCGTAAGTGAGCGATTGCGTATCGGAGACGGTGCCGCAGGAGGGGCAGACGCCCTGCAGCTCGGTGGGGAGGTACTGGCCCTTCACGAACTTGAGCATGTAGATGGTCACCGTGTCGATGCCGCCGGTGGTGTGCGTCACGCGCACCTTTCCGGCCGTGGGCGTGTCGTACTCGAAGGTGTAGGTGTCGTGGCCGCTGCCGACCATGGAGGTCGTGCCGCGGCCCTGGCTGTCGTAGGAGTGCGACTCCAGGACCGCTCCCGATTCGTCCTCCACGCTGACGATGCGGCCCGAGCCATCGTTGGTGATGTGCCGCCAGGGGGCCGCCGCCGTCGTGCGGAGCGGATCCCAGATCTTGTCGATGCGGCTGTTGAGGTAGTGCAGCTTCCAGGTCGCCCCGCCGGTGAGCGAGATCGTCTCGATCAGTCCGTTGACGTAGCCGAGGGTGACGGTGCGGCCGTAGTCATCGGCCACCGAGGCGAGCCGGCCGTTGGAGTCGTAGGTGCCGGTCAGGGAGTTGTTCCAGCGGTCCCTGGTGGACTTCCACATGCCGGTCGTGGCATCGAAGGCGCTCGTCTCGCCGTCGACGGTGCTGACCAGGTAGTCGCCGCTCACCGCGTCGATGGAGACCTGGCTCTTCGAGGTGGCCGGGACCGCGGCCTGCCAGATCGTGCCGTTCTTGTCGAAGTAGCGGATGTCGCCCGTCGGCCCGTACAGCACCAGGCGCTTGTTGCTGCTGTCGGTGGGGTGGATCTGCATGTTGAAGCTATGCGTCCAGTCGATCTCCAGGGGGCGGGTCATGTAGCCGATGTAGTACGTCGGCCGCACGCTGTGGAAGGTGATGTCGAAGCGGAAGGGGAGCGGCCCGCCGATGTCGAACAGCGGAAAGTTGACCGAGACGTCGCCCGAGCCGGCGTTGACCGGTTTGCCGGCGCAGATGCCGGGCGGCCCGGAAGGCTGGCCGAGGGATGCGGCGAGGGCGACGAGCGGATCGCTCGGGCCGCTGCTGCAGCTGTTGCAGTTCGTCTGCTTCAGCTTGCACTCGTCCGCCTTGAACTTCATGGTTTTGGTGACCGTGGCCTCGCCGCTGCAGCGGTTGGCGATCACCTGGATGTCGTGGTCGCCGGAGCTGCAGGCGAAGGGCAGCGAAACGAGGCAGGTGCCGCTGTCCGGCACCTGGCAGGCGCTGGGGACGCCGTAGTCCTGGCCGTCCACGAAGAGGGCAAGGGAGTGGGAGCTGGGACCGAAGGAGTAGTCGATCTTCAGCGTGCTCTCCAGCGTCGTGTCCTTGCTGATCTCCAGCGAGACGTTCTGGCGGTCGACCGTGAAGCTGCCCTCCTTGATCCCGGGGTTGCCGTCATGGCAGGCGTCTCCCGGGATGGCGTAGTAGCAGCCGGAGTGGAACTTGACCTTGTATTCGCCTTCCGGGAAGCACCCCGCCCACCAGCGAAAATGGCCGTCGCAGTTGCCGGCGTTGGTGCAGGTGGAGGCGTCCGCACCGCAATCGGTGATGCACTCGCCGTTCGGGTTCTCGAGCCAGATGTGGTACAGCACGAGGCAGCTGTTGCTGGCGGCGACGGTATGGGCATAGACGTAGCCGTCCGCGGCCGGTCCGGTGACCTCCAGGGTGGTGTCGCACTGGGCCAGCGCGGAAACGGCGAACAGACTGCACACGAGCATCGCGAGCGATGCCCCAACCAGACGAAAACGCATGAATGTTTCTCCTGAACCGATGAGCGGGACCGGGGAATCTTAGATGGAACGCCGGAAGGCGTCAAAATAATATTGAATCTCGCCGGCTCAGCCCGGCATGGCCACTGGCACACCGCTCGCTTTTCCCCGCCGCAGGATGAGACACAAAAACCCCCAGGAGCGTCGGTGCAGTTACCTCGTGCCGCTGGAGAAGGCGGCCGCCTGCCTCGACGAGACCCGCTCCCTCGCCAGCTACCTCTCCATGCTCGCGGTCGCCGACTGCGAGGTCATCGTGCTCGACGCCTCGCCGGGCGAAGTCTACGAAGAGCATCACCGCGCGCTGCGCTGGGTGGGGCGGCATCTCCCCGTGCCGGCCGGCGTCGACAAGGCGCGCATCGCGACCGAGCTGGCGGCGTGCGAGAAGGTGATCCTGGCCGGCGAGCAGGTGCGCTACACGCCTGCCGATCTGGAGCAGATGTGCGCCCTGCTCGACGGGCACGAGGTGGTGGAGCCGCAGGACTACTTCGATCCGCTGCCGTGGTGGGGCGGCATCGACGCGGGGCGGATGCTGGTCCACCGCGGCATCGAGCCGTATCCCGATCACGGCGCCACGTTCGGCTTCCGCCGCTCCGCCCTGCGCGGCCTGCGCGGGCTGGAGCCGGAAGGAGGAGAGGACGCGGTGCGGCGGCTCGCCGCGCAGGGCGCGGAGGTGTTCTCCGCGAACGACGTCTTCATCCAGCGCCAGCCGCCGCCCTTCTCGGCCTGGCTGAGCGAGAGACCGCGGCAGGCCGACGACGACTTTTCCATGCCGGTGAAATCGGCCTTCTTCTTCGCCCTCATCCCCATGACGCTGCTGCTGGCCATGATCGGCGGCATCCGCATTGCCTCCGGTTACGCCGGCGCGGTGGCGTTCGCCTCGACCATGCTCGCCATCCGCGGCCGCATCGGAGCCGCGCCGTTCTTCCCCCTCCGGGCCTGCCTCTTCGCGCCGCTGTGGGTGCTGGAGCGGTCGGTCAGCGTCTACTGGGCGCTGCTGCGCAAGGTGCGGGGCGTCACGGCGGAGCCGACGCTGCCGGTGCCGACCCGGGCCCGGGGGACGCAGGTGGCCAGCGGCGAGTGAGCGTTCACCGCAGCTGCCGTTCGAACGCCTCCAGCTCCGGCGTGCGGTAAGGCGTGCGCCGCACCTCGGCCAGCACGCGCCGCGCGTCCTCCGCGCGGGAGGCGTTCCAGTACGCCTTCGCCAGCAGCAGCTTTGCCTCGCCGTTCGGCCGCAGCCGCACATTCTCCTCCGCCAGCGCGACCGGCGCGTCGCCGCGGGCCAGGAGGTGGCGGATGACGTGGCCGCCCGCCGCCTCCGGATACAGGCGCACCTGCTCGCCATAAAGCGCATCGGCCTCGGCGTCGAGACGCGCCGCCGCGACGCGATCGGTGCGGCGGATGATGTTCGCCAGCGCGGCGACGTACTCCGGATTGCGCGTCTTCGCGATCACCTGCCGGTAGAGCGCGACCGCATCGGCGGTGCGCCCCATGCGGCCCAGCGTCTCGGCGATGTGCTCCTCCACCAGCCACCAGTCCGGATAGGCCCGCCCCGCGGCGCGGAAGTGAGCGAGCGCGGCGTCGTAGCGTCCCCGGTCGAGATGAAGGATGCCGCGCTGTACTTCGATCCAGGCCAGGGAGCGCATCTCCTTCGCGCTGAGCAACCCCTCGGCCTCCACGTACAGCTTGTCGGCGCCGGGAGCGTCGCCGGTCACGGCCTGGTAGTAGGCGAGGCAGGCCAGGCTGTTCCAGGTTCGCGGCGCGGCCTCGTAGCCGCGGCGCGCCTCCTCGTAGCGCCCTTCCTGCAGCGCGATCTGGGCCAGGAGCAGCGGGTCGGGCACGCGCTCCAGCTCCGCCTTGGCCCGCCCGAGGCGATGCAGCGTGAACTCGAGGTTGGCGCGGAGGAGGACCAGCTCCGCGGACGGCTGGCCGCTCATCGCCTCGTCCAGCGCCGTCTCGGCCGCGCGGAAGTCGGCGAAGCTGCCGGTGAGCGTCGCGTGGCGATAGGCCGCCGCGGCGCGATGGGCCGGGTCGTCCGGCGGCGCGGCCGAAGCGGTGTGCGTCCACGGCTCGGCCAGGTAGGGGAAGCGGGTGAGGAACGGCTTGTCGTTGTGCAGCGGATTGGGCGGCGTCTTCGGCGTGATGGGCAACCGGTCCCAGAGCGACTGCTGGCCGAGCGTCTCCACGTTGCACGGGCCGCCGCCGCAACCGGCCTTCATGTCGAGAAAGATGGAGAGGAAGCGCGTCGCGACCTGGTCCTCCGGGCGGCGGCCGAAGGGCCAGGTGCCGGTGGTGTCCATGTCCACCGCGTTCACGTTGGGGATGAAGACCTCGAAGGGGCGGCGCAGGGGGATGTTGAGATGCTTCGGGTTCCAGGAGTCGTCCGGCATGTTCATCTCCTGGAAGAGGCACTTCTTCACGCGAAGAAAGGCGGGGACGGTCTCCAGCGCGCTGTAGACCTTGTACGTGGAGACGGTGGCGTCGCCGTGATCGAAGCAGGTCTTGACGCCGAGGGCGGTGACGGAGGGGCCGAAGCCCCAGCCGAGGTGGGCGAAGCGGCGGACGAACGGCTTGGCCAGGCGGATGTTGTTCGCGCCGAGCTGGTTCTCATCGAGCCGCTCGCTGAGGGCGGCGTCGGCGAACGGCAGGCCGTCCGTATCGATGCGCTTGTACTTCGCGAGCTCGGCGCCGAAGGCGTCCGGCGCGCCGGCGAAGAAGCGGCGGATGCGCGCCCAGAGGGAGAGGTGCGGGTCGTCCGGAATGGTCTCGATCTTGTTCGCGGCCTTGAGCACCCAGCTCTCGCCCCAGGCGTTCACGATGCGGTCGCGCTCCGGGTTCCTGGTGACGTAGCGCAACGGCATCTGCACGATGATGGTGTTGATGTTGCGCCCGGCCTGCGCGTCCTTGCCGCTGTAGACGAAGCGGTAGTTGCCGCTCGCATCCTTTGCGAAGCGGGTGGGGGTGAGGGTGCGGCCGGCGGCAGGGAAGTCCTCCTTCACTCCCGCGCCGAGGAGCGGCTTGGCCGGGTTGAAGTTGAAGAGCGTGTTCCCTTCCAGCTCGAGCAGCGTCTTGGGGATCATCAGCTCGCGCTGCTCCTTCGGAGCGCCGAGAGGCACGTGGTAGAACTGCGGCGCGTAGTTGATGGAGCGGAAGAAGCCGGGCAGGTCGTTGAAGAACGCGTCGTCCCGGCCGCCGATGTAGACCTGGAGGATCGAGCCGTCCGGCGCGGTCACGGTCAGCGCCTGGTTGAGCGGCAGCACCCTGGAGAACGTGCCGGAGGGGAAGCCGATGAAGTCGACGTGCGCCTGCTGCGCCTCGTCCACCTTGACCCGCACCTCCGCGCCGTGCAGGTGGAGGTACTTCTCCTTGACCGCCTCGGCGTAGGACAGCAGCCCCTCCAGCTGCGGGTCGCCCGGCAGCGGCCGCGCGGGGCGCGGGCTGGCCACCACCTCGATGCGGTAGAGCATGTCCGTGTCGAACACGCCGGCGCGGGGGATGGAGGCGAAGGTGAGGGCGAGGATGACGTCGTTCCCGTCGTCGCTCGGCCAGCCGAACATGTCGTAGAGGTCGGCGGCGCTGACGTCCACGTCCGAGAAGATCGAGTTCACCGAGTTCGGATCGTTGTGATCCGCGGCCAGGGTGGGGAAGGCGAGGGTGACGGCCAGGAGGAGGGAGGCGAGACGAGTCCGCGGCATGTTCGCTCCTTTTGTTGGGCGATCGCCGGTCGCTGATCGCTTCCCGGAGGATACAGCCGAAAACGAAAAGGGCGCCCCGCTTTCGCGAGGCGCCCTTTCGGGTTTGAGGCGTGGGACTGCTTAGTTGACGATCGGCTTGTAGCCGGCCGCCGGGGTGGTGACCACCGCGCCGGAGAGCAGCGTCACTCCGTCGGTCTGCCACATGGCCACCGAGTTGGAGATGCTGTTCTGGAGCAGGAGGTCGGCACGGCCGTTGGCATCGTAGTCGCCGGTGCCGAGGACCGCCCAGCCAGCCACCGGGGTCGAGATCAGGTTGTTGCCGGTGATCGCGGCCGAGGAGTTCAGGCTCCAGATGGTGACGTCGCGGGTGGAGGTGTTCTGCAGGACCAGGTCGTCCACGCCGTCGAGCGTGAAGTCGCCGCTGGCGATCACGTTCGTGTTGGCGGGGAGCAGGCCGATGTTGACGCCGCCCGTCATCGTCGCGCCGTTCATGCTCCAGCGGGCGACGAAGTTGGAGGAGGTGTTCTGCAGGACGAGAGCGTCGCCACCGATGTTGGCGCCGGTGATGACCTTCCAACCCGCGATCGGCGTGCCGACCGAGTTGTTGGAGGAGATGACCGCACCGTTCATGATCCAGATGCGGATCTCACGGGTGACGTTGTTCTGGACGATGATGTCCGCCTTCGCGTCGTGGTCGAAGTCGTACGTACCGGCGATCCGCCAGTCGGTCGAGGTGGTGGTGATGACGGTGCCCGAGGTCATGGACAGGCCGTTCATCCTCCACTCGGCGATGGCGCCCGTCGAGGTGTTCTGAAGAATGATGTCGGCGTTGCCGTCACCCTCCAGATCGCCCGTTGCGCGGACGAGCCAGCCCGCGACCGGCGTACCGACCACCGCACCGGCGGTGAGCGTGGAGCCGTTCATGTTCCAGGCCGCGATGGAGTTCGTGCTGCTGTTCTGCAGGACGATGTCCGAGCGACCCTCGGCGGTGAAGTCGGTCTTGTTCGTCTCGACGACGATCAACGTGGCCACCGAGACCGAGGCGGCGTAGGTGCCGTTGCCGCCGTACTGCACGGTGATGCTGTGCGGGCCGACCGGCAGACCGGAGGTGGTGTACGCGGCGCTACCGGCGCTGAGGGCGATGGAGCCGAGCGTGTTCACGCCGTCGAAGAAGGTGACGGTGCCGGTCGGAGTGCCCGTCGTACCGGTCACGGTCGCGGTGAAGGTCACCGGACGCGAGAAGTTCGAGCGGGAGACCGAGGCCACGACGACGGAGGTCGTCGCGATCGTGCCGATGGTCTGCGTGTAGGTGGGAGAGGTCGAGGGGAGGAAGCCGGGGATGCCCTCGAAGCGGGCCGACAGCGTGTGCGAGCCGGCGGAGAGCGAGGAGGTGCTGAACGTGGCCACGCCCGCGCTCACCGGGCCGGTGCCGATCGGCGAGCCAGCGTCGAGGAACGTGACGGTGCCGCTGTTCGGCGCGCCGCTCGCGGAGTTGACCGTCGCGGTCAGGGTGAGGCTGGAGCCGGCCGGCGAGGGGTTGGCGCTCGGGGTGATGGAAGTGGTGGTGGCCACCGAGCAGCCGGTATCGGCGATGACCGTCGCGTTCGGAGTCTCCACCACGCCGGTCACGGCGATGTTGTCGACGTCCCAGCCCGCGGCGCCGAAGCCGCCGTCCGCACCGAGGCGGAGACGGAACTGCACCGTCGAGGTGGGCGCGATGGCCTGGGTCAGCGAGGTGTGGATGGTGCCGGCCGAGTTCTTGACCCAGCCCACACGGCCACGGAGCGGATTCGGGTTGCCGCTGCCGCCGTTGAAGATCGTGCCGTTGTAGACCGAGCTGCCGATGTCGGTGAAGGCACCGCCATTGACCGACATCTCGATCACGCCGCCGTCGTAGTTGCCGCCGGCGTCGAA
>DASYMJ010000239.1:0-29550 GCA_036009105.1 Thermoanaerobaculia bacterium
GCGGAGCGCCGCTACCGTCACGAGCTGAACATGTTCCGCAAGAGAAACATGTAGGGCCGGCTCTCAGCCGGCCCACCTATTTCTTACGCGGTGACCTGCTTGACGTTGATCTCGATCTGCTTCGGCTTGGCTTCCTCGCGCTTCGGGATCTCGATCTCCAGCACGCCGTTGCGGTAGTTCGCCGCGATGGCGTTCGCGTCGACGCTGCGGGGGAGGGAGAACTGGCGGACGAAGCTGCCATAGGTGCGCTCGATGCGGTGGTAGTTGCGGTTGTCCTTCCGCTCGAACTGGCGCTCGCCGCTGACGGAGAGGATTCCGTCCTCGAAGTGCACCTTCAGGTCCTTCTCATCGACGCCGGGGACCTCGACCTTGACCATGATCCGGTCGCCCTCCTCGGCCACATCGACCGGGGGCGCCCAGGTGCCGCTGGCCGGCGCGTCTTCCATGAACTGGAAGCGTCCGAAGAACGGCTCGAGCATGCGGAAAGGATCGTTACGACGGGTCAGAAAAGTCATTTCATCCTCATTATGTGATGTTACTACGCTCAACTTGAACGCTGAAACTTTGAAGAATATGAGTCTATTCCCATGAGATCGTAAATTTTGGGGTGGCCGGTGATCAGTGTCGGTCGACAGGGTTCTACCGACAACTTCCCTCCGGAATGTTCGGGCCGATCAACTGTTGGAAACATCTCCAATGACAGCACTTGCAGACACCGGAACCGAGCTCGGGCGGGAAGTGGCGCGGCGGCGGACGTTCGCCATCATTTCCCACCCTGACGCGGGCAAGACCACGCTCACCGAGAAGCTTCTCCTCTACGGCGGCGCGATCGAGGTCGCGGGCGCGGTTCGGACCCGCAAGGCGCAGCGCCACGCCACCTCGGACTGGCTGGCCATGGAGCAGAGCCGCGGCATCTCCATCACCTCCACCGTCCTGCAGTTCGAGTACGACGGGCACTGCCTGAACCTGCTCGACACGCCCGGCCACGAGGACTTTTCCGAGGATACGTATCGAACCCTGGCCGCGACGGACAGCGCCGTGATGGTGCTGGACAGCGCGAAAGGCATCGAGCCGCAGACCCGCAAGCTCTTCGAGGTCTGCCGCATGCGGCACATCCCCATCATCTGCTTCATCAACAAGATGGACCATCCGGGACGCGACCCGTTCGATCTCATCAGCGAGCTGGAGCGGGAGCTGAACGTCGGCGCCGTCCCCATGAACTGGCCGATCGGCAACGGCCCGTCGTTCCAGGGCGTGTTCGACCTGCGCGACCAGCAGGTGCTCCGCTTCGAGCGGACGCACCACGGCGCGTCGATCGCACCGGTCATCGTCGGCGGCCTGGATGATCCGAAGCTGGAGGACGAGATCGGTCCCACCGCCTGGCAGGAGCTGCGCGAGGCGGCCGAGCTGCTGGAAGGCGCCGGCGCGGAGTTCGACCGGGAGGAGTTCCTCGCCGGCCGGCTCATCCCCGTCTTCTTCGGCAGCGCGATCAACAACTTCGGCGTCGAGCCGTTCCTCCGTGCCGTCCTGGAGCTCGCCCCGCCCCCCTCCCCCCGCCCCGCGCGCGGGCAGGACGGCGAGCTGTTCCCGCTCGATCCCCGCTTCGAAGGCTTCACCGGCTTCGTGTTCAAGATCCAGGCGAACATGGACAAGCGTCACCGCGACCGGCTGGCCTTCCTCCGGGTCACCTCCGGCATCTTCGAGAAGGACATGCTCGTCCACCACTCCCGCCTGGGGCGCGAGGTGCGGATGACCCGTCCCCATCGCCTCTTCGCCCGCGACCGGGAGACCATCGAGCGCGCCTACCCGGGCGACGTGATCGGCTTCGTCAACCCCGGCCTCTTCCAGATCGGCGACGCCGTGGCGGCGGCCGATCCGGTGGAGTTCGATCCCATCCCCCGCTTCGCGCCGGAGCACTTCGCCACCCTGCGTGCGAAGCAGGTCACGCGCGCCAAGCAGTTCCAGAAGGGGCTGGAGCAGCTGGAGGAAGAGGGCGTGATGCAGGTGCTGACGCTGCACGAGGGGCTGCGCAGCGAGCCGGTGCTGGCCGTGGTCGGCGAGCTGCAGTTCGACGTGCTGCAGTCGCGGCTGGAGAACGAGTACAACGTCGAGACCACGGTGCAGCCGCTCTCCTACAAGATGGCGCGCTGGGTCGACGTACCGCTCGACGAGGCGGCCAAGATGAACATCCCGAGCAAATCGCGCCTCGCCGTCGACCGGGGGGGCAATCCGGTGGTGCTCTTCGCCTCATCCTGGGAGCTGGAGTACGCCGAGAAAGAAAATCCGGGCGTCAGGTTCCTGGTCGCGCATAAGTGACTGAATTCATGCAGCGCTGCGCTAACCTGCGGGCATGCACCGCGAGCGCGTTTCCTCTTCGGTGATCGCCTCGCTGGGCTACGACGGCGCGGCCCGGGTCCTGGAAGTCGAGTTCCATACCGGCCGCGTCTACCAGTACTTCCTCGTGCCGCGCGCGCTGTACGAGAACCTGCTGCGCGCCGAGTCCATCGGCTCGTATTTCAACCACGAGGTGCGGCCGCACTTCGACGCGCTGGAGGTGTCATCCTGAGCCCCGTAGAGGGCGGATGGATCTCCCGCCAAGCGCGGGGAGATCCTTCGGCGTCTCTGCGCCTCAGGATGACAAGGCTGAACGTCGCCCCGGGCCACCGCGCCACCGGCTGATAGTCCTGCCGCAGTTGCCCGCCGATGCGCTGGTCGTAGTCGATGGCGAAGCCGCGGTAGCCGAACTCGCGGACCTCGCGCGTCACGATGGCGACGTACTCCGGCGGCCTGCTCTGCAGCTCGGCGAGGATGCGCTGCTCCACGCGCGGGTCGGCCGTCTCGGGCGGGATGAAGGTGTGGAACGTGAGCGGCGTCTTCACGCCGGCGAGATAGTTGAGGGTGAGGCCTTCCGGGAACACGGCGAGCGACTGCGCGCCGCGGAGCAGCGGCAGCGCCTCGTTGAGGGCGCGGGCGCGATCGCGGTTCGCGTCGTAGAGGACGCCGCGGCCGGTCGCGATCCGCTCCGTTTTCAGCGCGTACGCCTCGCGTTGTTCGTAGAGGTAACGGCCGGAGATGAGGATGAGCGCCGGAAGCCAGAGCAGCGCGAATGGCTTCGAGTAGAAACCTTGCGCCGGCAGCCACTCGAAGAGCGTGTAGACGATCAGCACGAGCGCCGGCACGGTGAAGACGAAGCCGTACCAGGCGGGCGAGAGGTTGAGATAGACCCGCGCCGTGGAGACCAGCGACAGCAGCAGGAGCAGGAGCAGCGGCTCGCGCGGGCGGCGCAGCGCGAACGGCAGGAGCACCAGTTGCAGGATGCTCCAGGAGTTGAAGAAGAGGCTGCCCGTCATCAGCGCCGTGGCCACGGCAAGGGCGATATAGAGGAGAGTGGCCGCCAGGCGCTGCGCACGCACCCGCTCCAGCAGCGCAATCATCGCGGCGGCGCCGCTCACCACGACGGCCGCGATCGCGCTCAGCGCCAGCCGGCGCGGCCAGTTCTGCAGCCCGGTCACCCGGCGGTAGAACACGCGCGCCGACTCGCCGCCGAGGAGGGAGGCGGAGAGGACGTTGTCTCGCAGGGCGGGGCCGAAGAACGCGGCCGCGATGGCGATCAGGATCAGCATCGCGGCGAACCAGAGCCAGGCGGCATGCACCCGATGCACGATGGCCACGAAGAGCACGATGAGCAGCACGCACGCGGCGAGCTCGATGCGCGACCAGGCGGCAGCCAGTCCGCAGAGGAGCGCGCCGGCGAGAGCCCAACCTGGGGCCACATACAAATGCCGGTACAGCAGCGCACCGAACACGATGAAGAACAGCATCCCCAGCGTCGCCGCGTATGAATACGGGAAGAGGTAGTTCGCGCCGAACGTGGACGCGCCGCAGAGATAGCAGGCCACGAACAACAGCGCGGCGGCCAGGCCGGCGGTCTTGCGCAGGAAAAAGTACAGCGCGGCGGCGATGAGCAGGCCCGAGACCAGACCGATGGCAGCGTAGGCGCGGAGGGAGTTGCCCGTCACGGCGGTGATGGCGGCCAGCAGATACGGCGCGAGCGGCGGGTAGTTGTAGCGGATGTCGCCATAGAGCCGCGTGCCGTGATGCAGCTGCTCGGAGATGTAGAGATCGCGGCCGGTGTCGATGATCGGATCGAGACAGCGGTTCCACGACTGCGCGATGGCGACGGCGGCGGCGATGACGATCAGCGCAAGGAGCGCGAGCTCGATGCGCCGCGCGTTAGTCATGCATGTCGTTCGGATCGACACCCTGCTCGGCGCACCACTGCCGGTACGCGGCCGGCGCGATCTCGGACGGCTTGATCTCGCTGCGCCCGCCCCAGAACACGTTCGTGTACAGCAGCGGGATGCCCACCTCGCCGAGGTGCCGGTCGATGGCCGCCTTGTGGGCGAGCACCTCGCTCTTGTCCGTGCCGTGCGCCACGGCCATGACGTTCACGTTGCGGAACTCCTCGCCGCCCTCGCGCCAGTAGCAGTGGGTGAGGATGTGGAAGCGGCCGACCTCGCGGCCCGCCTCCATCTCCCGGCCCGGCGGCACGGCCCAGTGGAAGAGCGCGTTGAAGCGGGTGACGCGCTCGCCGCTCTGGAGCGGCTTCACGTGCTCCAGGAACGTGGAGAAGCGGCCGATCACGCCGCGCTGGTTCAACTGCTCCGCCACCTCCAGGAACTGCTCGATCGGCACGCCGGCCTCGGTGGCCCGCCCGCGCCAGAGATCGAGGCCGACTTCCTCCGGCTCGAGCTCGCGCTTGAGCGCGGTCAGCACTTCCCAATCGAGGTCGGACAGCACGACCTTCGTCGTGTCCTTCACCTCGGCCAGCTCCTCGGATTTGGAGCCGGGCTCCATCCCCTTGCGCCGCACGTGGCCGACGCCGAGGGCGAAGATGCGGTGGGCGGGCATCACCCGGAAGTGGTCGGCGCCGGTGAGGCGCGCGAGCAGGGCGCAATGCTTCTGGATGGAGAAGCCCTGCGGCACCTTGACCGTGGTCCAGAGGCGGTAGTTCGAGCCGGGCGAGGCGGCGTCGGTGGAGCGCGTCACGACGTGGCCGGAGAACGGGTCGCGCTGGAACATGAAGTCGAACGCCTCGTCGATGTTCGCCCCCTGCGGGTACTGCCAGGCCACGAGCGCCCCCTCGGCGAGGCTGGTGGCCATCAGCGTCTGGCGGATGCGGCGGATGGTGCCCGCGCGCAGCATCGCGCGCAGCCGCTCGATCACCGTGTCGACGTCGACGCCGGACCTGGCCGCGATCTCCGCGACCGGATCGCGCACGAACCCCTGGATGCGATCCTCGGAGACGGCGAGAATCCGCGCGTTGACCGGATCCGTGTGCGCGATGGGAGGGGCGGTGGCGGCGGAGGTCATGAGGGAAAGCGTATCACTCCGGCACGGTCTTCCCTTCCATCAGGGCGATGCTGAACGGGAACAGCGTCGCCTTCATCACCCCCTTCTGCACCGCCGGGTCGCTGTTCATGATCGCGCGCGCGGCGGCTTCGTTTTCCGCGTGGAACACCACCACGCCGAACACCTCCCCCTCCGCCTGGGTGGTGCGGCCGGCGAAGACCACGGTCCCTTTGCGGAACAGCTCCTTGAGGTGCTCCCAATGCGCGCCGACCGCCGCCATCTCGGCGTCCGTCGGCTTGGTCATCAGCTCCGGGCGGGTGGGTTGGATGCGGTAGGCCCAGTCGTCAGCGGCGGCCGCGGTCGCGACCAGCAGCATGATGAGCACGAGGACGATGCGGTTTGACATATCCGTCTCCCTGTCTTAAGTTGATCGGCACTGGATTGAGTTGGGGGCCGCTTGCAACCAGTATAAAAAAAGCTAAAGAGCCGAGCTCGCATCAAGTCTGAAAACTCGATTCGAGGCCCCGCCCCAGCGGGGCCTTTTTCTTTTGGCGAAACGGAGAGCGGATGAGATACACGAGCGAACGCGCCGGCGTGCTTCTGGAAGCGCTCGGCAAGCGGATCCTGATCATCGACGGCGCGATGGGCACCATGATCCAGCGCTACCGGCTGGACGAGGCTGCGTATCGCGGCGAGCGCTTCGCCACCCATCCGCGCGAGCTGCAGGGCGCCGCGGACGTGCTGAACCTCACCCAGCCGGCCATCATCGAGGAGATCCACCGCGAGTACCTCCAGGCCGGCGCGGACATCATCGAGACCAACACCTTCAACGCGCAGTCGATCTCCATGGCCGACTACGGCCTGGAGGCGGCCGTGTACGACATGAACGTCGCCGCCGCGCAGCTCGCGCGGCGCGCCGTCGACGCGTATTCGACGGCCGATCGTCCCCGCTTCGTGGCCGGCTCCATGGGGCCGACGAACCGCACCGCCTCGCTCTCGCCGGACGTGAACAACCCCGCCTTCCGCGCGGTGACGTACGACAACCTGGTCGACGCCTACTACGAGCAGGTGCGCGGCCTCGTCGATGGCGGCGTCGACCTCCTCCTCGCCGAGACGGCCTTCGACACGCTGAACCTGAAGGCGGCCGTGTTCGCGGTGGAGAAGTTCTTCGAAGACCGCGGCGTACGCCTGCCGCTGATGCTCTCCGTGACCATCACCGACGCCTCCGGCCGCACGCTCAGCGGCCAGACGGTGGAAGCGTTCTGGAACGCACTCTCCCACGCGAACATGCTCAGCATCGGCATCAACTGCGCGCTCGGCGCGAAGGAGATGCGGCCGCACATCGAGGAGCTGGCCTCCATCGCGCCGGTGCGCATCAGCTGCTATCCGAACGCCGGCCTGCCCAACGCCCTCGGCGAATACGACGAGACGCCGCGGACGATGTCCGCCCTGCTGCGCGACTTCGCCGACAACAACTGGCTGAACCTGGTGGGCGGCTGCTGCGGCACGACGCCGGAGCACATCCGCGCCATCGCGGAGCTGGTGAAGGACCTGACCCCGCGCGTGCCGCCGGCGATCGAGCCGCATCTGCGGCTCAGCGGGCTGGAGCCGCTGACGGTGCGGCGGCGCGCCCCTCACCCGTCCTCCGGGCACCCTCTCCCCGCCGCGCGGGGAGAGGGCCTGGGTGAAGGGTCGCAATTCATCATGGTCGGCGAGCGCACCAACATCACCGGCTCTCCGAAGTTCGCGCAGCTGATCAAAGCCGGCGACCTGGAGGGGGCGCTCGCCATCGCCAAGCAGCAGATCGACGGCGGCGCGAACATCCTCGACGTGAACATGGACGAGGGGATGCTCGACTCGGAACAGGTCATGACCGAGTTCCTGCACATGGTCGCCGCGGAGCCGGACATCGCGCGCATCCCGGTCATGATCGACAGCTCGAAGTGGACGGTGCTCGAGGCGGGCCTCAAGTGCACGCAGGGGAAGTCGGTCGTCAACTCCATCTCCCTCAAGGAAGGGGAGGAGAAGTTCCGGGAGCAGGCGCGCCTGGTCCGCCGCTACGGCGCGGCCGTGATCGTGATGGCGTTCGACGAGCAGGGGCAGGCGGACACGGTGGAGCGCAAGGTCGCGATCTGCACGCGCGCCTACGACATCCTGGTCGACGAGGTCGGCTTCGATCCGACCGACATCATCTTCGATCCCAACGTGCTCACCGTCGCCACCGGGATGGAGGAGCACGCGGCGTACGGCCTGAACTTCATTGAAGCGGTACGCCAGCTTCACCAGAAGTTCCCCCTGACCAGCTCCTCCGGCGGCATCAGCAACGTCTCGTTCTCCTTCCGCGGCAACAAAACGGTGCGCGAGGCGATGCACGCCGCGTTTCTCTATCACGCCATCCGCGCCGGCCTGACCATGGGCATCGTCAACGCCGGCCAGCTGGCCATCTACGAGGAGATCCCGAAGGAGCTGCTGGAGCTGGTGGAGGACGTGCTGCTCAACCGCCGTCCGGACGCCACCGAGCGCCTCATCGCCTTCGCCGACTCGGTGAAAGGCACCGGCGCGGTGACGGCGAAGGAGGCGGAAGCGTGGCGCAGCGGCACCGTCGAAGAGCGGCTCTCCCATGCCCTGGTGAAGGGCATCGTCGACCATCTCGATGACGACCTGGCCGAGGCGCGGACGCGGTACCCCACAGGCCTCTCCATCATCGAGGGGCCGCTGATGGACGGCATGAACATCGTCGGCAACCTCTTCGGCGCGGGGAAGATGTTCCTCCCCCAAGTGGTGAAGAGCGCGCGGGTGATGAAGAAGGCGGTCGCCTACCTGCTGCCGTTCATGGAGGCGGAGAAGACGGAAGGCCAGAGCACGCGCGGCAAGGTGCTGCTGGCCACGGTCAAGGGCGACGTGCACGACATCGGCAAGAACATCGTCGGCGTGGTCCTCGGCTGCAACAACTATGAAGTGCTCGACCTCGGCGTGATGGTGCCGGTGGACCGCATCCTCGACACGGCCATCAGGGAAGGGGTGGACATCATCGGCCTCTCCGGCCTGATCACGCCGTCGCTGGACGAGATGGTGCACGTGGCGCGGGAGATGGAGCGGCGCAAGATCCGCACCCCGCTCCTGATCGGCGGCGCCACCACCTCCAAGCTGCACACGGCGGTGAAGATCGCGCCGCGCTACACCGCCACGACCGTGCACGTGCTCGACGCCTCCCGCGCGGTGGGCACGGTGAGCTCGCTGCTCACCGACAAGCGCGAGGCGTTCACGCGCACGGTGCACGAGGAGTACGAGCGGCTGCGCGAGCAGCAGGCCGCGCGCACCAGCGAACGGTCGCTCCTCACCCTGGAAGAGGCGCGCCGGCACAAGCCGGTCTTCCACTACGCGCCGGCGAAGCCCGCCTTCCTCGGCCTCCGCGCGTATGACGACTTTCCGCTCCATCGCATCGAGCCGTTCATCGACTGGGCGCCGTTCTTCCAGGCCTGGGAGCTGCGCGGCAAATACCCCGACATCCTCCAGGAGCCGCGCGCGAAGGAGCTGTACGACGACGCGCGCAAGCTGCTCGCGGAGATTATCGAGAAGCGTCTGCTGAAAGCGCGCGCGGTGTACGGCTTCTGGGCGGCGAATGCGGTCGGGGACGACGTGGAGCTCTATCGCGACGACTCCCGCCGCGAGGTGCTGGCGCGCTTCCACACGCTGCGCCAGCAGCAGCCGACCACCACCGGGCAGAACCTCGCGCTGGCGGACTTTGTCGCGCCGAAGGAGAGCGGCGTCGGCGACTACGTCGGCGGCTTCGCCGTCACGGCGGGCATCGGCGTGGACGAGCTCGTGGCGCGCTTCCAGAAGGATCACGACGACTACAACTCGATCATGACCAAGGCGCTGGCCGACCGGCTGGCCGAGGCGCTGGCCGAGCTGCTGCACAAGGAGGCGCGCGCGCAGTGGTACATCCCGGACGAGTCGCTCACGCCGGAGGAGCTGATCCGCGAGCAGTACCGCGGCATCCGCCCCGCACCCGGCTATCCGGCTTGCCCCGACCACAGCGAGAAGCGGACGCTCTTCAACCTGCTGGAGGCCGAGGAGCTGGGCATCCGCCTGACGGAGAGCTTCGCCATGATGCCCGCCGCCGCGGTGAGCGGCCTGTACTTCGCGCATCCGCAGTCGCGCTACTTCGCGGTGGGGAAGATCGGGAAGGACCAGGTGCTCGACTACCAGCGGCGCAAGGATGTGCCGCTGGCAATCGCGGAGCGGTGGCTCGGACCGAACCTGGCCTACGAGCCGGAAGAGGAGCTGGTGTCGCGCTGACCGCCGCTCAGCCCCGGCCCCTCTCCCCGCGCGGCGGGGAGAGGGTGGCCGGAGGCCGGGTGCGGGGTCATTGCGGCACGGTGGAGTCGCCCATGTTCTCGTGCACCTGCTGCACCACGATGCGGTCGAACTGGCCGACCGGCGAGTCGAAGTGCGCCGTGAGGCGCAGCGTCACCGGGCCGTTCGCGCCGAGGATGGTCACGTCCTCGACGATGGCGGGGACCCAGAACTCGACCACGTCGTAGTGATCGGGCTGGATGACGCTCTGGAAGGGGCGCGAGGTGCCGGGAAGACGGTACGCGCCTTCGCCGAGGGAGACGATGTCGATGCGCTTGAGCGTGATCGGCTCGCCGGCCCGGTTCGAGACGCGCAGACGGTAGCGGACGGGGATGCCGCCTTCAACGTGCCGGGCGGCGGAGGGAACGGTGCTGATCTGCTGCAGGAGCATTTCCGGATCGGCGAGCTTGACCTTCGCTTTGCCGAGACCGCTGTCCGATTGGCTGGAGGCGCAGCCCGCGAGGAGCAGCGCTGCGAAAGAGAGCGAGAGGGCGATTCGCTTCTGCATGGTGGGATTGGCAAGCGCGGCCTTGCTCCAGGAATTTCAATGTCACCAAAACGTGCGCCGCCCAAAAAATGTAGGGCCGGCTCTCAGCCGGCCCCACGGATCCGTGATAGATGGGCCGGCTGAGAGCCGGCCCTACATTTACTTCACGTAATTGAGCATCTCTTTCGCCGTTGCGGCGTCTTTGCCCTTCGGGTCGAGCTCGAGGTACTTTTCCAGGTTCGTCCTCGCATCGGCGTTCTTGCCGGCGCGGACGTAGATCATCCCCAGCTCGTAATACGCGGCCGCGAACTTGTCATCGATCGCCACGGCCTGCTTGAGCAGCCCCTCGGCCTCGCCGTCCTTGCCGGCGTTGAGGAGCTTCGCCGCGTCGTTGAAAGCGACCGCCGCGTTGGCCGGCATCTTCTTCTTCGCCTCGGCGGCCTTGGCCTTGTCGCCCGTGGCGTTGTAGGCCTCGAACAGCACCGAGTACATGTCCGGCTCATCGGGGTCGAGAGCGACCGCCTTGTTCGCGCGGTCGATGGCCTTGGCCCAGTCCTTCTGGCGGACGTACAGCTTGGCCAGCGCCTGGTATCCGGCCACCAGCTCCGGCTTCGCGGCCACCGCTTCCTCGATCTTGGTGATGGCGCCCGGGACGTCGCCCGCGTTCGCCATTTCCGCGCCGGCGTTGAAAGCGGCGGTGGAGGGATCCGGCTTCGGCGCGGCGGCCGGGCGGGGCGTCGCGGTGGTAGTGGCGCCGAGCGGCGCGAGCGGGACGTCCCCTCTGTCGTTCTTCTCCGGGATGAGCTTCAGCTTCACGCCCGGCTCTTTGTACGGCTGGTGGCCGGGCGCCGAATAGGTGAAGTCGTAGTGGATCGTGCCGTCGAGGATGAAGATCGCGTACGTGCCGTCGGCCTTGACCGGGTAGTCGTGCTTGAAGGTCTTCCCTTCGATGGCCTGAACGGTGACGACCGCGTCTTTCAGCGGCTGCTTCGTGGCCGCGTCGATGATCTTCCCGGTAGCCCGGGCCTCGCCGATGGCGAATGCGTTCGAAGCGAACGCGGCAAGAACCAGTGCGCCAAGCGCCAGTGATCTCCGCATCGTGATGTCTCCTGTTGTTTGTGGTGTCCCTTGAAACGACCCATGGCCGAAAGCGATTCCGACGGCCGCGCTCGCTTCAATCAAAAGACAGATAGGTCTGGTCTTTCAAGCCCTTTTCATAGTCCTGGAGCAGGCGCATCCCTTCGCCGGGCCGCATCACATCGGCCTTGATGGCGGCATCGATCTGCTGCTTCATCCGCTTCTCCAGGTCGCGCCAGTCGTACTGGGTCATGGCCAGCACCTCGCCGATGGACTGCCCGGGGATCTCCTCCTCGATGTAGAAGCCGCTCTCCTCGTCCTCGTCCAGGAAAACGTGGACCTCGTTCACGCGGCCGAAGAGGTTGTGGATGTCGCCCATGATGTCCTGATAGGCGCCGGTGAGGAAGATGCCGAGGTAGTAGGGCTGGTCGCCGCGCAGGTCGTGCAGGGGGAGCGTCTCCCGGACGTCGTGCAGGTCGATGTACTTGGAGACCTTGCCGTCCGAGTCGCAGGTGATGTCCACCAGCGTCGACTCCAGCTGCGGCCGCTCGTTGAGGCGGTGAATGGGGACGATGGGGAAGAGCTGCCCCAGGGCCCAGTGGTCGAGGAGCGACTGGAAAACGGAGAAGTTGCAGATGTGCTGGTCGGCCAGCTCCAGCTGCAGGTTCTTCACGTCTTCCGGCACTTCCTCCGGATCCATCTTCTTCACCAGCTGGTCGATGCGCTCGGCGATCTGCCAGTAGAGCGATTCGACGCGCGCCTTCACGTCGAGCCCCAGCCGGCCGACCTCGAACTGGTTCTGAGCCAGCTCCTTGATCTGCGTCAGGTCGTGCCACGCCTCGGCCAGCTTCGACTCGGTCAGCGTCTGGTCGATCTCGATCAGCTCGCGCACGAACTTGTGATCGGCGGCCTTCACCTCGCGCGCCTCGAGCGGCGTCTTCTCGATCGCACCGAAGGCCTGCACCACGAGCACGGAGTGGTGCGCCACGATCGCCCGGCCCGACTCCGAGACGATGTTCGGATGCGGCACCTTCTCGTCGTCGCAGACATCCATGATGTTGTAGACCACGTCCCGCGCGTACTCGCCCACCGTGTAGTTCATGGAGGAGTGGAACGTGGAGCGCGAGCCGTCGTAGTCGATGGCCAGGCCACCGCCCACGTCGAGGTACTCCAGCGGATGGCCCATCTTGTGGAGCTTGGCGTAGTACATGGCCGCCTCGCGGACGGCGCGCTTGATGGTGTGGATGTCCGGGATCTGCGAGCCGATGTGGAAGTGGAGGAGCTTGAAGGCGGGCTCCATCTTCGCCTCGCGCAGGATGTCGATGGCCTCCAGGATCTCCGCCGTGGAGAGGCCGAACTTCGCGTGCTCGCCGCCGGAGGTGGCCCACTTGCCGGCGCCCTTGGAGAGCAGCCGCACGCGCATGCCGATCCACGGCTCCACGTTCATCTCCGCGGCGATCTTCGTGATCTGCCGGATCTCGGAGAGCTTCTCCGCGATCACGATCACCTTCTTGCCCAGCCGCCGGCCGAGCATGGCCATGCGTATGTAGCTCGCGTCCTTGTAGCCGTTGCAGACGATGAGCGAGTCGGGATCCTGATGGATGGCCAGGCCGGCGAAGATCTCCGGCTTGGAGCCGACCTCCAGGCCGTAGTTGAACGGCTTGCCGGCGTCGAGGATCTCTTCGGCGACTTCCCGCAGCTGGTTCACCTTGATGGGAAACACGCCGCGGTAGACGCCCCGGTAGTTGTGCTCCGCGATGGCGCGCCCGAACGCGCCGTTGAGCGCCTCCACCCGATGCCGCAGCAGGTCCTGGAAGCGGATGAGGAGAGGCGTCTGCAGGTGCAGCTTCTGCGCTTCCGCCAGCGCATCGATGATCGGCACGGCCACGCCGTTCTGCGACGGCTGCACCGTGAGGTCGCCGTTCGCGTTGACGCCGAAGTAGCCGCCGCCCCAACGGTCGATCATGTAGAGGGAGGACGAGTCGTCGACCGTCCAGTCGTTGGTGGCGTCGAATTGCCGCGGGTTTGCTTCCATCGTTTCGCGCAGAATAAAGCAAATCAGGCGCGGGAGAATTCTGAGTCGTCGATGCGCGCGATTTCGTCCGGCGCAAGGGTGATCTCCGCCGCCTTCGCGCTGTCCACGGCATGCTCGACCGTGCGCGCCGCCGGAATCGGAATCACCGTGCTCCCCTTCGAGCGCACCCAGGCGATGACCACCGCGTGCACCGACGCCTCGTGCGCCGCGGCGATGGGCCAGAGCACGTCGAACTCCGGCAGCTTCTTGGCCAGCCTTCCTCCCCCCACCGGGCTGTACGCAAGGAATGCGATGCCTTCCCGCGCGCAGTGCTCCGCCACCGGGGCCGACTCGCGAAAGTAAGGATTGAGCCGGTTCTGCACGGAGACGATCTCCACGATGCTCCGCGCCTGCTCGATCTCCTTGATGGACACGTTGCTCAGGCCGACGTGCCGGATCTTCCCCTCGCGCTGCAGCTCGGCCAGCGTCTCCACGCTCTTCTGCAGCGGCACGCGCGGATCGGGCGCGTGGAGCTGGTAGAGCCAGAGCTGCTCGGCGTTCAGCGCGCGCAGGCTCTTCTCGCATGCCTCGCGCAGGTGCTTCGGCGAGGCGTCGCTCGTCCACGCGCCGCGCGGGCGTCGCAACCCGCCTTTGGTCGCTACCCGCACGTCATCGCGGCCCTGCACCACCGAGGCGATGAGCCGCTCGTTGTGGCCGATGTCGGAGTCGTCGAGGCAGTAGACGTCCGCCGTATCGATGAGCGTCAGGCCGGCCTCGATGGCCGCCTGGATGACCCGCCGGCCGACGTCCTCCGGCGGGCGGCCCTGGATGGAGAGCGGCATGCCGCCGAAGCCGATGGGCGGGAGGTCTTGCAAGGTCATGCGGAGACCACCCGGCCGGGAGGCACATCGCGCAGGAACATCTCCAGCGCGGCGCGGAGCACCTGTTTGTGCGTGGCGCGGTCGCCGGCGTGGCCGACGATGCGGCCGATCTCGCTCTGCCCGGTGGTCATGGCGCGGGGCGGGCGGACGGACTCGGTGGCGGCGGGCGAGGCGCTGATGATGACCGTCGGCACGCCGCGCGCCTCGATCTCCCGCGCCAGGTTGCCGATGGAACGGTGGCACGTCTCCGGGCAGCCGGCGGTCAGCACCACCAGCTTCGTCCTGGAGCGCTCCACCTTGTCCGCCAGCTCGGGGAACGTCTGCTCGTACAGATCGCGCAGGCGCGTGGTGAAGCCGTAGCTGTAGTGCTTGTCGTTCACGCCGGCGATCACCCCCTCCGCCGCAAGCTCGCGCAACGAGTCGATGGGAAACACGATGTTCGGATCGCCGTCCGCCTCGCTGTGGTCGTAGTGATGATGCGCGATGCGCAGCGTGCCGGCCTCGGTCGTGCCGGGGATGATGCGGTAGCTGATGTCGCCCGGATCCTCGCTCGGGTACGGCTCCTGATCGGGCAGGTAGACGCCCGTGGCCGAGACGAGCGTGACGATGGCCGTGGCCAGGTCCTTCTCGAACGGCGTGTAGGGGACACAGCGGCGTGAGATGTTCAGCATAAGAAGTTGTCGGTTATCAGTTGTCGGTTGTCAGTAGGTTTCGGCGAGACTGCACGGACAACCGACAACTGACAACTGTTTCGTGCGGCGGGCCCGTGGACGGCCCGCCGCACGGGATTACTGCAGCTCGCGAAGGACGTCGAGGATTTGCGCGTTCTCCGGCGCCTCGGAGATGTCGTGCACGTCGATGTAGCGCACGATGCCCTCCTTGTCGACGACGACGATGGCGCGCTCGCAGATCCCCTTGTCCTCTTTCCAGACGCCGTACTTCTGCGACACTTCACCCTTCGGATGAAAGTCGGCCAGCAGAGGATACCGCTCGATGTTGCCGAGCGATCTTGCGAACGCTACGTGGGAAGGAACACTGTCCACCGATATGCCCACGACCTGGGCATCATACCGTTCAAAGTCGGCCATCTCGGCCTCATATCCCGGCATCTGGACGGTTCAGACAGGAGTCCAGTCGAGGGGGTAAAACACGAGCACTACGTTCTTCTTGCCCCGCAGGTCGCTGAGCTTGAACTTCTCTCCGCCGCGATGACCGGGTAGCGTGAAGTCGGGGGCCTGGTCGCCCACCTTCAGCGTCTCGGTCTCGCTCGCAACGGATTTTCTGCCGACGCTGACTGCCATTCGGAGATCCTCCTTTTTCCGCGATGTCCGCGCCCGGCGTCCACGGCCCGGCGCGATCTTCAATGTCTGGTCGTCGTGGTGGCGGTCGTCTCGGTGACCGTCGTCGTTTTGTCCTGCGCCTGGCGGCCCGCCTTCTGCAGCGCGGTCCCGGTCGCCACGGCCGCCCTTCCGGCGCTCTGCCTGACCTGCTCGCCCACCACCTTCGCCTGCTCCCTGGCCTTCTCCGCCGCCGCCTTCGCTTCCGGCGTCGGGGTGACCACCTTGTATGTATCCTCCCCGGTCTTCTCCACCCTGCAACTGCATGCAAGCAAGGCGGCCGCGAGAATCAGTGACTTCTTCATCGGAACCTCCGCTGCCTCAGCATGGAAGCAAGCGCCGAGCCGGAGCGTTTTGCGCAGTTCCATGACGGACCAGGACAGACTGATTCAGGGGATGGCCGAGAACGGCGATTTCCGCATCCTCGCCGCGCAGACGACGCGCACCGTCGAGACCGCCCGCGAGCTGCTCGACCTCGCCCCGGTCGCCACCGACGCCCTCGGCCGCGCCCTCACCGGCTCGCTGTTGCTGGCGCGCCTGCTCGACAAACATGTGAAGAGCCAGTACGTGACGCTGCGCTTCGAAGGCGACGGCCCCCTCGGCGTGATGATCGCGGAAGGCACCGTCGCCGGCCACGCGCGCGGCTACGTGGAGAACGGCGTTCCGGAAGACCCTTCGCTCGACGTCCCGCGCGCCATCGGCCACGGCCGGCTCACCGTGATCCGCGGCACGCCGCCGGTCGGCAGACCCTACACCTCGCAGCTGACCCTGGGCGGCAGCGGCGTGGCGCAGGAGCTCACCCGCTACCTCCTCCACTCCGAACAGATCAACTCCGCCGTCCTCCTCGGCGTGCTCAACCGGCGGGAAGGCGTCGCCGCCGCGGGCGGCATCATCATCCAGACCTTTCCTCACGCGACGGAGGAGTCGATCGCCCGCGTCGAGGCTCACATCAAGGAGGCGCCGCCGCTCTCCACGCTGCTCGAGAAGATGCCGATCGAGGACGTCGTCGCCCAGGTCCTGCACGGCCTCCACTACAAGCAGCTCGACGGCAGCTTCAACGTGCCGCTCAGCTACACCTGCCCCTGCAGCCGCGAGCGCGCCCTCGCGCCGCTGCAGCTTTTCTCCCCCGAGGAGCTCGGCGAGATGATCGATGAAGGGGGCACCGAGGTGGTCTGCCAGTTCTGCGGCCGCAAGTACACCTTCGGGGTGGATGATCTGATGTCGTTGCATGCCGTGCCGGATGCGTGACGGCGATCGGCGATCAGCGATCGGCGATCGGCGATCAGGAGAACGAAGGGGCATTGGTTCTCCTGCTCGCTGCCCGCTGTATGCTGCTCGCTCTATGCGAAGCATCATCACCGGCTCGGGCATCGGCATCCCGAAGAACCTGGTCAGGAACGAAGTCCTCGGGCGGATCATGGATACGTCCGACGAGTGGATCCGGACGCGCAGCGGGATCGAGCAGCGCTACTACGCCGAGCCGGGTGAAGGCTCCGCCGAGCTGGGGATGATCGCGGCGCGCAATGCGCTCGCGGCGGCGGAGCGGGAGACGGGGGACATCGATGCGCTCGTCTTCGCCACCATGACGCCGAACTACTTCTTCCCCGGCAACGGGCCGGTGATGCAGGCCAAGATGGGCTTCGGCGAGATCCCCACCTTCGACATCCGCCAGCAGTGCTCCGGCTTCCTCTACGGCCTCGACCTGGCTGACTCCCTCATCCGCAGCGGCAAGCACCGCCGCGTGCTGCTCGTCGGTGCCGAGGTGCATACGCCGTTCATGCCGTGGGAGAAAGGGTGGGACATCACCATCGGCCGCGGCACGGGCGAGATCTCGCCGGAGGACTACGCGGCGAACACGGCGATCCGGGACCGCACCGTGCTCTTCGGCGACGGCGCCGGAGCGGTGGTGGTGGAGGCTTCGGAGAACGGCGAGCGGGGCCTGCTGGCCACCAAGCTGTTCACGGACGGGAGCAACATCGAGGCGCTGTACGTGCCGGGCGTGGGCTTCCGGAAGCGGCCGTACGTGAGCAACGAGCAGATTGCGGCCGGCGATCCCATCCCGGTGATGGAAGGCCGCGCCGTGTTCAAGGAAGCCGTCTCGCGGATGCCCGCCGCGGTGCGCGCCGTTTGCGCCGAGGCGGGGATGAAGATCGAGGACATCGACGTGCTCCTCATCCACCAGGCGAACCTGAGGATCGTGGAGGGGGTGGCGAAGCAGCTGGGCTTGGCGGCGGAGAAAGTGCCGCACAACATCGAGCGCTACGGCAACACCACGGCGGGGACGCTGCCCATCCTCTATCACGAGTGCGTGGTGGAAGGGCGCATCCGGCCGGGCATGCTGGTCTGCTTCACCGCGCTGGGGTCGGGACTGCACTGGGGCGCGGCGCTGTACCGGGCGTGAAAATGTAGGGCCGGCTCTCAGCCGGCCATCGTCTCTTTACTGCGGCCGGCTGAGAGCCGGCCCTACATTTTCAGTCGCGCAGGTACGTTTCCATCAGCCGCGCGTTCTCATCCATCGCTTTGATCTGCACCCAATAGGCGCGGCCGTACATCACCAGCGTGGCGAAGGCGAGGGCGAGGTGCAGCCAGTGGGGCGTCTTGCCGCTGGCGACGCCGCCGCCCATGATGAAGGTCACCATCAGCACGATCATCGCGTAGAGGGCGGCGGGGAAGACCCGCGACTTGAAGTCCTTGGTGCGCTGCACCACCGCCGCGTCGTTGTTCGACTTCTCCTTGATCTCCTTTCCCGTGCCGATGAAGAAGAACATCGTCATGGACTGGGAGAAGAGGCCGACCACCACCGTGGCCAGGGCGAAAAAGATGTGCTGCGCGTAGTGGCCGGGGGCGGCGAGAAAGCCCACCACCATCGAGGAGAGGAGGCCGGCGATGGTGAGCAGCGTGGTGATCAACAGGAATTGGGCCATCGGGAGCGCAATGCTAGACTCGCGCGCCGTGGCGGACAAGACGAGTTATCGCGAATCCGGCGTCGACATCGACGCGCAGGACGAGGCGCTGCGCGAGGTGCGGCGCATCGCCCGCGGCACCTTCACGCCGAACGTGATCTCCGACATCGGCTCTTTCGGCGGCCTCTTTCGCGCCTCGTTCGAAGGCATCGAGAAGCCGGTCCTGGTCTCCTCCACGGACGGCGTGGGGACGAAGCTGCGCGTGGCCCAGGCCATGCGCGTGCACGACACGGTCGGCTACGACCTGGTCTGCCACTGCGTGAACGACATCCTCGTGCAGGGCGCGCGTCCGCTCTTCTTCCTCGACTACTACGCCACCGGCAAGCTCCGCCCGCCGGTGATGACGGACGTGATCCGCGGCATGGCCCGCGCCTGCAGCGAGAACGGCGCGGCGCTCATCGGCGGCGAGACGGCGGAGATGCCCGGCTTCTACGGCGAGGACGACTACGACATCGCCGGCTTCATCGTCGGCGTGGCCGATGAGAAGCACGTGCTCGACGGCAAGGCCGTGCGGGAGGGCGACGTCCTGATCGGCCTTCCCTCCGCCGGCCTGCACACGAACGGCTACTCGCTCGCGCGGCGCATCCTCTTCGACAAGCTCGGCCACGAATACCAGACCGTGCTGCCGGAGATCGGCAAGATCGGCGAGGCGCTCCTCGCGCCGCACCTCTCGTATCTCAAGCCGCTCCTGCCGCTGGTGGAGGAGGACGCCATCCACGCCCTGGCGCACATCACCGGCGGCGGCCTCACCGACAACGTCCCCCGCGTCCTCCCCGACACCCTCGACGCCCGCATCCGCCTCGGCGCCTGGACGGTGCCGCCGCTGTTCCGGCTGCTGTTCCAGAAGGGCGGCGTCGACCGCGACGAGATGCTGCGCGTGTTCAACATGGGCATCGGCATGGTGGTCATCGCGGGCGCCGAAAAGGTCGATGCCGTGTCGAAGCACTTCACGCGCATCCACCAGCCGTTCTACTTCATCGGCAACGTGGTGAAGGGGAGCGGCCGGGTGCAGTACGACGTGCCGCCCGCCGGCTACGCCAGCTGGATCGAATGAAGCTCGCCGTGCTGCTCTCGGGCCGCGGCTCGAATTTCGCGGCCATCCATCAGGCCATCGCGGACGGCCGCCTCTCCGCCCGCATCGTGGTGGTGCTCTCCAACCGCGCCGATGCTTTGGGCATCGTGAACGCGCGCCAATGGGGCTATGACACGTACGTGCTCGAGCATCGCGCTCATCCGACGCGCGCCGCACACGAGGAGGAGGTGCTGCGTGTGCTCGCCTTGCACGAGCCGGACTACATCACGCTTGCGGGATACATGCGGCTGCTCAGCCCCGCTTTCGTGGCCGCGTACCCCAACCGCATCCTCAACATTCACCCCTCGCTGTTGCCGTCGTTTCCCGGCGTGGATGCGCAGGCGCAGGCACTTGCGCATGGGGTGAAGGTGTCCGGCTGCACGGTGCACCTCGTGGACGAGAACCTCGACGCCGGCCCGATCCTGGTGCAGAGATGCGTGCCGGTGCGGGAGGGGGACACGGTGGAGACGCTGTCGGCCCGGATCCTGGAGCAGGAGCACGTGGCATACGTGGAAGCGCTGCAGAATCTCAAAATGTAGGGCCGGCTCTCAGCCGGCCCATGATCAACGCTGGGCCGGCTGGAGAGCCGGCCCTACATTCTTAGAACGGCCAGAACGCTTTCCAGCCGGGCTGCTTCTCCACGGCGCCCTGGGTCACGGCGGGCACGGTCGCGACCTGCTGGCCGTTCACCGTCACCACCACGTTGCCGGCGGGCTGGCCGCCTTTCACCGGCGCGGTGAGGGCGGTGGGGGCGAAGTTCACCTTCACGTTCTTGTCGTCGCCGCGCTTGACCATCGTCACGGCGTCCTGCGAGGCGACCACCGGGACCGTCTTCGCCCGGCCGTTGCTCACGTTCGCCTGCCCCACCACATCACCCTTCTTCACCGGTTTGAGCACGCGGTAGTTGGCGAACGTCTCATTGAACAAGCGCTGGGCGATGCCGAAGGAGCTGAGCGGGCCGCGCGAGGGCTTGGCGCCCATCACCACCGCGACGAGCTCCATGTCGCCGCGTTTGGCCGAGGCGGTGACGCAGTAGCCGGCCGGGCCGGAGTAGCCGGTCTTGATGCCGGTCGCCGCGTCGTAGTAGTCGGGCGACTTCGGATTGATGAGGTGGTTCGGGTTGTAGATCTTCTCCAGCGTCCCGTTCTGGAACGGCATCTCCGGAATCACCGCCAGCTGCCCCATGAACGGATACTTCATCAGCTCCGTGCCGAGGACGGCGAGGTCGTAGGCGCTCATCTGGTCGATGTGGGTTGGATTGTCTTTGTTCGGCAGGCCGTGCGGATCCCAGAACTCCGTCTCTTTCAAGCCGAGCTCCTGGGCGCGCTTGTTCATCAGGTCCGCGAACGCCTCGTTCGAGCCGCCGATCTTCTCGCCGAGAGCGGTGGCCGCGTCGTTGGCGGACTGGATCATGGTGGCGATCACCAGGTTCTTCACCGGCCAGACGCTGCCCGCCTTGAGATAGACCTGCGAGCCGCCCATCTTGCTGGCGCGGGCGGAGATGTTCACCGGCGAATCCCACTGCAGCTGGCCGTCCCGGATCGCTTCCATGGTGAGGAGCAGCGTCATCATCTTGGCCATGGAGGCGGTGGGGAGCTTGACGTGCGCGTTCTCCTCGAACAGCACGCGCTTGGAGTGCGGTTCCATCACGATGACGGCCGTGTAGCCCTTGCCGGTGGTGTCGACCTGAGCCCCCGCCGCGGAGCCGGTTCCTTCCTCCTGAGCGAGGAGAGGCAGCGCAAGCGCGAGAGCAAAAACAACAGACAAACAACGTTTCATGAATGGACTCCTGACCTGTTCTCGGAGGTGCCCGACTGCATGGCGCATGCCGCCGCCGGCGACTACACGGCGGCTTTCGCGCGCTTCTTGCCCGAGCGGGACGTACGGGGGATGGAGCCGATCACGGTCCAGTCGTGCTTGTGCACCACGACCGGTTCCTGCGCCTTCGGCCAGAGGTCGATGGGGATGTAGTAGTAGCCGTCGCCCAGCACCCGCGACTTGATGGCCAGGTCGCGCATGCTCTTGCAGAGCCCCTTCTTGCCGCGGATCGCGCTCCGCTCGACGACGACCCCCGTCGTCTCGCCAACGCCCTGATAAATGCTGATCTCCGCGCAGAGTGAATTCACCAACGTCATAACGGCCTCATGGGTACGAACGTATCCGCAGGCTGCCAAAGCAAGGATCGTGCGCAAGAGAACGATGAACGGACTCCGCGCTCCCTCCCGGTCTTCTCAATTCTCGATTTTCAATTCCTCTCCTGCCCGAACGTACGGTCCCCTCCGCCCCCGCGGCATCGCACAATGGGCGCCCATGGCTGACAAACCGAAAGCCCCGTTCCGCGTCATCGCCCGCGATGCGTGGGACGTGGTCTGGCGCGCCCGCACCCGGCTCCTCCTCGGCATGCCCCTGATGCTGATGAACCGCCTCTCCGGCCTCGCCCTCCCCCTCATCACCAAGCGCCTCATCGACGACGTGATCACCAGGCGCCACTACGACCTGCTGTGGAAGCTGGTCGCCGTCGGCGCCGCCGCCTCGCTCCTCTCCGCCATCACCGAATACGCCCTGGCCCAGATCCTCGGCCTCGCCGCGCAACGCTCCATCACCGAGCTGCGCAAGAAGCTGCAGCAGCATGTGCAGCGGCTGCCGGTGCGCTACTTCGACGCCACCAAGAGCGGCGTGCTCGTCTCCCGCGTGATGAACGATGCGGACGGCATCCGCAACCTGGTCGGCACGGGCCTGGTGCAGCTCTTCGGCGGCCTGGTCACGGCCACCATCGCCATCTGCTACCTCTTCTATCTCAACGTCCGCCTGGCCTCGATGATCTTCGCCACGCTCTTCCTCTTCGCCGGCATCCTCATCTACGCCTTCCGCACCGTGCGCCCGCTGTTCAGGAAGCGCGGCGAGCTGAACGCGCAGATCACCGGGCGCCTGAGCGAAGGGCTGCAGGGCATCCGCGTGGTCAAGGCCTACCGCGCGGAGAAGCACGAGGCGCGCGTCTTCGCCGGCGGCGTGCACGAGCTGCTGCGGAGCGTGGTGAAGACGATGCGCACCGTCTCCGGCGTCGGGGCGATGACGAACCTGCTGGTGGGCGTTGTCGGCATCGTGGTGCTGATCGTCGGCGGACGGGAAGTCATCGCCGGCCGCATGTCCCTGGGCGGCCTGATCTCCTTCATGATGTTCCTCGGCCTGATCGTCGTCCCCATCGTGCAGATCGTCGCCATCGGCACCCAGCTCTCCGAGGCCTTCGCCGGCCTGGAACGGATCCGGGAGGTGATGGGGGAGCAGACGGAGGACGCTGAGGATGCGGCCAAGGCGCATGTGGAGGCGGTTGCGGGCGACCTCGAGTTCCGCGACGTTTCCTTCGAGTACGCGCCGGGAGTGCCGGTGCTGAAAGGCGTCAGCTTCACGGCCGGGGCGGGGCGCTCGACGGCGCTGGTCGGGCCGTCGGGCTCGGGCAAGAGCACGCTCATCTCGCTCGTGGCGGCGTTCCACCGGCCGACCGGCGGCGAGATCCTGGTGGACGGGCGGGAGCTGAACGACTTCCGCCTGGCCGACTACCGCAGCCACATCGGCATCGTGCCGCAGGACTCCTTCCTCTTCGCCGACTCCATCTACGACAACATCGCCATGGGCAATCCGCGGGCGAGCCGGGAGGAAGTGCTGCGCGCGGCGCGCATCGCGCATGTCGACGAGTTCGCGGAAGGGTTCGCGGACCGGTACGAGACCATCGTCGGAGAGCGTGGCGTGAAGCTCTCCGGCGGGCAGAAGCAGCGCGTGGCCATCGCGCGGGCCATCGTGGCCAACCCAAGGATTCTCATCCTCGACGAGGCGACCTCATCGCTCGACAGCGAGAGCGAGGCGCTCATCCAGGACGGCCTCAACGCGCTGATGCGCGGCCGCACGACTTTCGTCATCGCCCACCGCCTCTCCACCGTTCGCAACGCGGATCAGATCCTGGTGCTGGAGGGCGGCCTCATCACCGAGCGCGGCACGCACACCGAGCTGATGGCGCACGGCGGCAAGTATCGCGCGCTGTACGAGAAGCAGTACGGCGTGGAGGTCAACCGGTTCGTGAACAAGGGGGAGGAGCTGGAGGACGTGGCGGTGTCGTAGTTACTGGTTACTGGTTGCTGGTTACTTGCGCCTCGGCGTCTCTGCCAGCAACCAGCAACCAGTAACTATGATTTGAGCTCCACGCTCCAATACGCCTCGTCCAGAAAGTTCTTCCAGATCTCCGGATACGACCGTCCCTGCAGGCGGTGCAGAGGGTGCCACTTCGGGCGGGCCGGATGGCGGATGAGGCGGATCTCGCACTCGGTGAGGAGCTTGTTCCCCTTCCGCACGTTGCAGGGGAGGCAGGCGCAGACCACGTTCTCCCAAGTCGACTTGCCGCCGCGGGAGATGGGGATGACGTGATCGAGGGAGAGCTCGGAGGAGCTGAATTTTCTGCCGCAGTACTGGCAGCGGTTCTGGTCCCGCAGATAGATGTTGCCGCGGGAGAACTTCACTTCCTGGCGCGGCATGCGGTCGAAGACGAGGAGTTGCACCACGTGCGGGATGAGGATGTTGCGGCTGGGGGTGACCACGTAATGGTCTTCCGGCTGGACGGGGATGTCCATCCAGTTCTCGAAGTCGTAGGTGCGGTACTGGGAGTCGACGGCGCGAACCTGCCCCTTGTACAGGAGGGTCAGCGCTCTGCGCACCGACGTGATCTGCACGGCTTGGAAGACCCGGTTCAGGACCAGCACGTGACCGTCGAGCATATCTCCAGACTCCCAACACACAGCGCGACGATCGTGTTTCCGTCGATGATCGCTTCTGAGGCGGGCTCGGGACATGATACACCTGCGGCGGAGCGGGGCGTCCCGGCGTCCGCCGTTGCAAAAAGTGCTCATTTCCGACATAGTTAGCAGCCAGACGAATTGCGAACCAGCTCTTTCGAGCGGCGTGAGCCGGTCGTGAGCGGCCGGGTTATCGGGTGTGGTTTTTGGGAGGCTTGCATGCGCGTTTTGTCACGGATCGCTCTGGTCGTCCTCGTCGCTGTCCTGGCAGTCCCCTCGTTCGCCGATCACCTCACAGCTGAGTGCCCGTTGACGCAGGTTGGCCAGAATCCGGCCATCACGGCGTTCGTCCAGTCGCCTCACGGCGTCTTCCGCTCCGGCTCGCAGGTGTACGTCCTCCGCGGCCAGACGCTGACCACCTACACGGTCACCGATCTGGGCGACCTGCAGGTGGCCCGCGAGGACTTCATCGGCGCCCTGGGCGCTCGCGAATCGAACGGCGGCGTGGCCTTCAGCAACGGCTTCCTCTTCCTCAGCAGCGAGGCCGGCCTGGAGATCTTCGACCTGCGCAACGTCCGCCCCGGCGGCAGCGCGCCGCTCCTCGTCTCCCGCACCGCCGGCCTGCACTACCGGCGTCTGGCCGTGAGCGGCAACATCCTGGCCGGCCTCTATCCGGCCACCGATCTCCCCTGCTACACGGAGAACCCGTTGTCGTTCCAGGACCCCTGCTTCAACCAGATCGACATCTACAACATCTCCAGCCTCACCGCGCCGACGCGCATCAGCTCGATCTCCACGCGCGACTCCTCGCTTTTCGTCGGCTTCAACGACATCGCCTTCAACTTCGGCTTCCTCGTCGCGACCGGCGTCGGCGGCACCTTCGCCTTCAACATGTCGAATCCGGCCTCCCCGGCCACCACGGCGTTCGTCCTGCGGCCCGGCACGTTTCTGGTCAGCAACGGCGGCAACCTGATCGGCGTGGGCGATCCGGGCGCGATCACGGTCTACACCTTCTCCTCCATCGGCGGGCTCGACACGTTCGCCAACTACAACATCCCGCCCTACCTCACCATCGACCGCCTCAACCCGATCATCTTCCATCCCCAGGCGTGGTTCGACGATCCGAACGGGCGCCTCGTGACGCTCATCGACGAGATCGATCCGCTCACGCTGCAGCCGGCGCGCTCGATCGCCTTCGACGTGTTCGACTTCACCGTCCCGATGTTCGAGGGCTCGGCGCCGCGCATCTTCGAGGCGCTCACGATGCTCAACGCCGACGAGATCAAGTACAACCCGGTCTCGGTCGGCCCGCTGGTGTACGTGGTGGGCGACCGCAGCGGCCTGCAGACGTGGGGTGCCTGCGCGCAGATCACCGGCCAGATCGAATGGGACGGCCCGCAGTCGCTCTTCTGCGGCGGCACGGAGATCCATGGCTGGGTCACCGGCACGGACAAGGTGACGGCGGTGGAGCTCTTCCTCGACGGCGCCTCGCTCGGCCCCGCCTCGCTGGCCGGCCCCCCTCGCATCGACATCAGCTCCCGCACGCCGGTCGCCACCTGGCGCGTGGCGGTGAACCTCGACACGACGTCGCGCGGCGATCACCTCCTGCGCGCCATCGGCACGGACGCGGTAGGCAACCGCCGCCAGTTCGCCAGCCAGCGCGTGTTCTTTCCGGGCCCGGGCGCGAACTGCACGAACCGGCGGAGGGTGACGGCTCGCTGACGCTCGCCGTCAGTTACTGGTTGCTGGTTGTTGGTCCGATGAGCCTTGCGGATCCGCGATGCACATCGGACTAGCAACCAGCAACCAGTAACTCCGCGGCACCACGCCGATCTCTAGCCCCCGTAATCGGCCTCCCCACCACGATATAGCTCGCCCCCGCCCCGATCGCCTCGGACGGGGTGAGCGTCCGTTTCTGATCGCCCGCGTCGCTTCCTGCCGGACGGATGCCCGGCGTCACGATCACAAAGTCCTCGCCGCATGCGGCGCGGATGGCCTGGATCTCCAGCGGCGAGGCCACCACGCCGGGCAGCCCGGCCTTCTTTGCGAGCAGGGCCAGCCGCACCGCGTTCTCCACCGGCGTGCCGGTGAAGCCGATGCCGGCCAGCTCCGCCTGGTCGAGACTGGTGAGCACGGTCACGCCCAGAACCAGCAGGTCGCCCGCCGCCTCCGCGCAGGCGCGAAGCATCGCCTCGCCACCCGCGGCATGTACCGTCAGCATCGCGGCGCCGAGCTTCGCGGCTTCGGCCACGGCGTGCCTGGCCGTGTTCGGGATGTCGTGCAGCTTCAGGTCGAGGAACACCTTCTCCCCCCGCTCCGCCACCTCCCGCAAGATCGACGGGCCGTTCGCCACGAACGCCTGCAGGCCGAGCTTGAACACGCCGACGGCGCCGCGCAGCTCGTCCACCAGGCGAAGGATCTCGCCGCGTTCGGACAGATCGACGGCGACGATGAGACGGTCACGGCTTTGCATCGCTCGCTATGATAGCGACCGCCGCATGGACAAGTTCGCAATCGCCCGCGCCCTCGCCGAAATCTCCTCGTATCTCGAGCTGAGCGACTCGAACCGCTTCAAGGCCCAGGCCTTCGACCGCGCCTCGCGCGCCGTCAGCGCGCTCGATCAGGACGTGGAGGAGCTCGTGAAGACGGGCCGCATCTACGACGTCTCCGGCATCGGCAAAGGGACCGGGGCGATCATCGAGGAGCTCATCCGCACCGGCAAGACCGGCTATCTCGACGAGCTGCGCGCGCAGTTTCCCCCCGGCATCTTCGAGATGATGCGCGTCCCCGGCCTCGGCCTCAAGAAGATCGGCGTGGTCTACGCGGAGCTCGGCATCGCCTCACTCGACGAGCTGGAAGCCGCCGCGCGCGACGGACGCCTCAACGCGATCAAAGGCTTCGGCGCGAAGACGGCCCAGAAGATCCTGGACGGCATCGCCTTCGCGCGGAAGAACACGAACCAGTTCCTCCTGCCCATCGGCATCGAAGTCGGCGAGCTGCTGCGCGAGCAACTGGCAACCATCGACGAGGTGGATGACGCCGAAGTCGCGGGCAGCGTGCGGCGACGGCTGGAAGTGATCCGCAACGTGAACCTCGTGATCGCCACGCGCGACCCGGACGCGGTGATCAAACGGCTGCGCACCATCGTCGATGCCTTCGAAGCGATCGACGACACGACCTACCAAGGCGTGGCCCGCAACGAGATCGACGTGCTCTTCCACCTCACGCCGCCGAACGACTTCGGCCACGCGCTGCTGCGCGCAACGGGCAGCGAGGAGTTCGTCGCGGCGTTCGAGAAGAAGCTCGGCAAGCGGATTAAGGCGAAGACCGAGCACGAGCTGTTCGAGAAGGCCGGCATCCCGTTCGTGGAGCCGGAGCGCCGCGAAGACGTCTCGGAGCTGGCCCGCAAAAAGCGGGTGAAGCTGGTCCATCTCTCCGACCTGCGCGGCACGTTCCACGTCCACACCACCTGGTCGGACGGCCGCCACACGGTGCTGGAGATGCTCACCACGGCAAAGGAGCGCGGCTTCGAGTACGTCGGCCTCTCCGATCACTCCAAGGCCGCCTACTACGCGGGCGGTCTCACCGAAACGCAGCTCACCCAGCAGCAGGCGGAGATCGCGGCACGGGAGAAAGACGTGACTCCGATGCGCGTCTTCCGCGGCACGGAGGCCGACATCCTGCCCGACGGCACGATCGACTACGGCGCGGAGACGCTCGACCTCTTCGATTTCGTCGTCGCCTCCATCCACTCCCAGTTCAAGATGGACAAGGAGCAGATGACCGAGCGCATCCTCCGCGCCCTGGACGACCCGCACGTCACCTTCCTGGGCCATCTCACCGGCCGCAAGCTCCTCGGGCGCGAGGGCTACACCATCGATTACGACCGCGTCTTCGACCGCGCCGCCGAGCGCGGCGTGATGATCGAGATCAACGGCAACCCGAACCGGCTGGAGCTCGACTGGCGCTACCTGCAGCGCGCCCTCGACCGCGGCGTGATGCTGAGCATCCACCCCGATGCGCACTCCATCCATGAATACAACGCGCTGATCAGCGGGACGTGGGTGGCGAGGAAGGGCGGCCTCTCGGCGAAGGAGATCTTCAACACGAAACCGGTGGAGGAAGTGGCGGAGTGGTTCGCGAGAAGAAAAATGTAGGGCCGGCTCTCAGCCGGCCCGATGTCAACGGATAGCTGGGCCGGCTGAGAGCCGGCCCTACATCTTACCGCCTGGCCACGATCACCAGCATCAGCGCGCGCTGGCTGCTCGAGGCCTTGGAGGCGCCGAGGATCACCGTCTGGCCGAGCTTGAGATTGAGCGAGGTCTTGAGCAGCTGCGCGAGCTCGTCCTTGTGGGCGCCCTGCAGCTTGGAGAGGCGGAAGTCGTTGACCTTCACCGAGTCGCTGGCCGGGTCGTACTCGCCGATGCGGAAGTCGGCGCGGTAGCCGGTCTGCATGTCCACCAGGCCCGGCTCGCCCTCGTGCCCCTCCACCTCGATCGAGCCGAGGTCTTCGAAGGAGTTGTAGCGGAGCATGGCCAGCTTGGGGGCGACGTCCCGCAGCTCGTCCGGCACGCGGGGGGAGCCTTCCGTCTTCGCGGCCGAGATCAGGCGCACGGACAGCTTGAAGGCCTGGGCCGGAGCGTCGAACGTGGCCAGCGCGGCGGAGATCTGCTTGAGGTTGTCGGGATGATCGGTCACCACCAGGGAGTTCGCCGTCGGCTGGATGGAGAGCGAGCCTTCGGCACTCATCAGGGCTTTGATCGCGGCCGCCGCCCGATCCGCATCCTTGTACTTGAATTGATAGGTGCGGACGGTCAGGGCCTTCCCGTCGGCAGCCGGCTCGGCCAGAGCGGCACCGCAGGTCATCAGAACGAGGAGAATCGCAATCACATACTGCTTCATAGGTCCGCCGGAAGACTGTCGTCGAAGATCATGACGATTTTGGTGTCGCTCGCCCCTTCGCTGGGCACTTCGACGATCGTCGCATTTGCCGAGTCATACGATTCAATCACAGGTTTCGTCGTCAGCCGAGCCTGACGGATCGCCGCCGCGGGGCGCACGGCCGCGAGCGGGGCCGGCACCGGAGCGCCGCTGCGGTCGTGCTGCCAAACCAGCAGCGCGCCGCTCAGGCCCGCCGCCAGCGTGGCGGCGACGGCGAGGCGGCGCGGCCAGGAGAGCAGCGTGCCGCGGTGGTGGCCGCTCTCCAGCGTGTTCTCGGTGGAGCGGA
>DASYMJ010000240.1:0-4609 GCA_036009105.1 Thermoanaerobaculia bacterium
AATGACGCCAGCGATCGGCGATCAGCGATCAGCGATCACCCTGTTGTGATGCTTTCGCCGATGCCGCCTGCCCGGACCGGTATCGCGCATTACGCATCGATGCTCGTTCCCGAGCTGTCTCGCGCTTGCGACCTGACCGTGATCTCCACGCCGGACGAACTGATCGCCGATCGCCGATCGCCGGTCGCCAAACGCATCTACCAACTCGGCAACAACCCCCACCACGAATGGATCTACGACGAGGCGATACGCGAGCCGGGCGTGATCGTGCTGCACGACGTGGTGCTGCACCACCTCATCGTGGAGATGACCCTGGCCCGGGGGGACGTGGAGGGTTATGTCGCCGCGCTGGAGCGGAACCATGGGGCGGCGGCGGGGGCGTGGGCGCGGGGGAGGGCGGCGGGACTGCACACGGAGATGGGCAACTTTCTCTTCCCGGCCTCCATCGAGGTGGCGAACCGTTCCCTTGCCGTGATCGTGCACAACCGGTGGGCGGCGGATCGGCTGCTCTCCTTCGGGGTGCAGACGCCGGTGTATGTCGTCCCCCATCCGTACGAGGAGCGGCCGCTGCCTCCCGCCGAGCCGCACCCGAAGCGCGTCATCGGTCTCTTCGGCTTCCTCACCACGGCCAAGCGGGCGGAGGTCGTGCTCGAGGCGTTCCGGCGCGCGGACGACCCGAACCTGGAGCTGCTCATCGTCGGCGAGCGGGCGCCGAACATCGATCCGCGCATTCTCACCACCGGTTATGTCGACGATCTCGATCCCTGGTACGCGCGCGTCGACCGCCTGGTGAACCTCCGCTACCCCACCGCGGGCGAGACCTCCGGCACGCTCATCCGCGCGTTCGCCGCCGGCAAGCCGGTCGCCGTGAGCGACTACGCGCAGTTCGCCGAATATCCGGACGACTGCGTGATCAAGATCCCGTTCGGGGCAGGGGAGGTGGACGCCCTGGTCGACTTTTTCCGGCGCGAGCTGGATGAGGCGTCGATTGCGCGCGCGCAGCGTCAGTGGCTCGAAACGAACGCGCGGATGGCAGACACGGTCAGTGGCTACCGCCGTGCGGTAGAGCGTAGGGCCGGCTCTCCGGCCGGCCCGGGCCGGCGGAGAGCCGGCCCCACGTTTCCGCTGTTCGCGAGATTGGCGGTCGTCGCCAGGCGCGAAAACATATTGACCGTCAAAAACACGGGCGACGTCACGCTGCGCACCCGCGCATACGGCGAGCCGGCCTACCGCATCCTGGCCAAGCTGTTCGACGGCGAGCGCGAGCTCGACGACCGCTGGCTGGAGCTGCCAGGCGATCTGCAGCCCGGCGCGGAGATGCAGATCGAGGTGCCCACGAAGGAAGGCGCCACCCTGCGCCTCTATCACGCGCTGCAGGGCGTGCCGATGCTGCAGCCGGAGCCGTGGTATGCCGCCGCGCTTTGACGACGCGGCCCTCGGACGGCTGCGCGGGATCCTGGCGAAGCGGCCGGCGATGGAGATCGACGCGCCGAGCCTCAAACGGGCGGCGGTCCTGATCGCCATCGTCCGCGACCAGGCCGGCTGGTCGCTCCTCTTCTCCCGCCGCTCCGATCAGCTCCAGTCGCACAGCGGGCAGATCGCCTTTCCGGGCGGGGGGGTGGAGGCGGGGGAGACGCTGGAGGCGGCGGTGGTGCGGGAGGCGCGGGAGGAAGTGGGCATCCCCGCATCGCGGGTCGAGCTGATCGGCCGCCTGGACGACCTCATCACCAACAGCGGCTTCCTCGTGGCACCGTTCGTCGGCGTGATCAGGGAGAGGATTGATTACGTATTGCAGGAGAGCGAGGTCGTCGAGGTGTTCGAAGTCCCCCTCGACGCCCTGCTCGATCCCGCCCTGCCCCAGGTCCGCTACGTCGCGTTCCGCGAGCGCCGCTACCCGGCGTATTTTTATCCGTACGACCGATTCGAGATCTGGGGACTGACCGGACGGGTATTGAAATCGTTCCTGGACCTGGTGTGGCTCGCGATCTGAACGGCTAGGTGGGGAGAATCTCCTGCTCCCGCACCGGCTCGGCGAACTCGTCTTCCTCGCGGCCTTCCGCCTTGTCTTTGGTGCGCTGCGCCTTCTTTTCGGCCTTGATCTGCTGCCGCTCCCGCTTGGCCTGTTCTCTCTGCCGCTTCACGACTGATACTGGGGATCTGCCCAAACTCACCTCCGATGGAATTGCGGTCGATGTCACCGCATCATTTCATTTCTTCAACAGCGACGCCACATACGACTCCAGGTGCTTGCCCTTGTCGCCCGCGTCGACGAGCGTGCCGTTGACGAGATAGCTCGGCGTGGCCCGGATGTCCGTCGACAGCGCGACGGCGGCCCCCTTCATGATCAACGACTTGAGCTCGTCCGAGGCGATGTCGGCGTCGTATTTGGCAACGTCGAGATCGTGGTCCTGGGCGAAGCCGCGCGCGAAGTCGTCGATGGTGAACGCGCTCAGCTTGTCCTGGTTCTCGTAGACGGTTTTCTTGTAGTCCCAGAAGAGCTCGGGCTTCTGCCTGTAGATGGCCCGGCCGGCCACCGCGGCCGGGAAGGCCCAGGGATGGGAGTTCACCAGCGGCAGGTCATAGCGGATATAGCGCACCTGGTCGGGATACCGGGCCAGCAGCGGCTCCAGGTAATGCGATGCGTGCTGGCAGGAGGGGCACTCGAAGTCGGAGAACTCGATCACCGTCACGGCCGGATTGGAGGCGCCGGTGCTGGGCGCGCCGGAGATGAACGGCGCGAAGGCCTTCAGGCGCGCGGCCGCCGCGGTGTCCGCGATCGGCTGGAAGTGCCCCAGGAAGAACACTTTGGCGTCGGGATCGACCTCTCCTTCCAGCGGCAGGCGGCCCCGCTCGGTGGTCTGGTTCATCACCACGCGATAGAGGCCGTCGCGGGTGCGCGTGCGGTCCACCACCGGGTCGAAGTTCTGCTGCATGTGCTTCCAGGTGAAGCTCTTCAGCCGCTCCTCGATGGTCTTCCCTTCCGCGTCATCGAGGAACCAGGGGACGCCGAGGTAGAAGCCACCCTCGCGCGAGGTGATGGCGACATATTGCCCCTGACACGAGGCCCGCTCGCTGTCCACCTGGTAGACCTTCGCCGCGAGGTTCGGCGGCAGCTTGTGCTGCATCTCCACCGTGTTGATCTTGATGGCCTCGCCGCATACCGGCAGGGCGGCCTTCACCATCGCGTCGACCTTGTCCACCGCCGTATCCGGCGCCGGCTTCGGCGTATCAGCGGCCAGTGCGGCCGAAGCGAGCAGAGCAGTGGCTAGAGCGAGGGTGACGTGTTTCATGCCCGTACCAAACGACATCCGCAATTCCCCCTATTTCTTCAGCTCTCGTGAGACGCGCTCCACCTCGGCGAAGACACGCATGAAGTTCTCGCCCATGATCTTGTGGATGTCGCCCGCCGAGTAGCCGCGCCGCTGCAGCTCGGTCCGGATCTTCGGCAGCTTGCTCACATCCTCCATCCCCACCGGCGTGGCGCCGATGCCGTCGAAATCGGAGCCGATGCCGACGTGGTCGATGCCCGCCACCTTCACGATGTGGTCGATGTGATCGACGATCACCGTGTAAGGAACAGGCGGCAACGGGTTGGCGTCCATCAGCGCCTTGCGGCCCTTCTCGTACACCTCTCCCTCCTCCGGATCCTGCGCGCGCAGCGCGGCGAGCTGATCCTTGAGCTTCTCGTCTCGCGCCTTGGAGGCCTGCGCCGCCTCGTTGGAGAGGAAGACGGGATAGAAGTTCACCATGACCACGCCGCCGTTTTTGGCCAGCGCGCGGAGCATGTCGTCGGTCATGTTGCGCTTGTGGTCGGCCAGGGCGCGGGCGGAGGAGTGGGAGGCGAAGACCGGCGCCTTGGACACGGCCACGGCGTCGAAGAACGTCTTGTCGCTGACGTGGGAGATGTCGACGATCATGCCGAGGCGGTTCATCTCCAGCACGACCTGCTTGCCGAAGTCGGTCAGCCCGTCGTGGGTCTCCTTGTCACCGGAGGAGTCGGCCCAGTTGTTCGTGTTGGTGTGGGTGAGGGTCATGTAGCGCGCGCCGAGGCGGTAGTAGGCGCGCAGCAGGTCGAGCGAGTCCTCGATGGCGTGGCCGCCTTCGATGCCGATCAGGATGGCGCGCTTGTGGTCGCGGACGGCGGCGCGGATGTCGCCGGTGGAGTCCGCCCAGCGGACCCAGGCGGGGTAGCGCTCGACCATCTGGTGGATGGTCTCCATGATCTTGACGGTGAAGGCGGCCGCCCCTTTTTTGGCGTACTTGGCGGGGACGTAGGCGGCGAAGAACTCGGCATCGAGGCCGCCGGCCTTCATGCGCGGATAGTCGAAATGGCCGGCCGCGTTCGTGGCGCCGAGGTCGAAGGGATGCTCCAGGTACTCGGTCGGCGTATCGGCGTGAGTATCGACCGTGACCGGCCGGTCGGCCGGCTTCGGCGCGGCTGCCACCAGGAGCAGAAAGATGGAAACAAAAAGCGCGATGCGTCTCTGCATCGCGCTAGGGTAGCGGAAGTCCGCGGTTGTCGGTTGTCGGTTGTCAGTAGAACGTTCTACTGACAACTGACAACTCGTCCTATCGACCACTACGTCAGTTGTTCGCCGGCGCCGAGCTG
>DASYMJ010000241.1:0-10120 GCA_036009105.1 Thermoanaerobaculia bacterium
AGCCGTAGTCGGCGGGCAGCGATCAGCGATCAGCGATCAGGAGAACCTGGCACGCGTCAGGCGAACACGTGGGGTTCTCCCGATCGCCGATCGCTGATCGCCGATCGCCCACTCAAAACATCACCAGCCGGTCGAACCCGCCCTCGTCGCCGCTCACCACCATCCACTTCGGGGTCTGGCGCACCGGCAGCTCGCGCATCGCGTCGTGCAGCAGGATGGACGCGCGCTCGAACTGGTGGCGGAGCGTTGCGCCGCGGCTCTCGTCGATGGCGCGCTTCATCATCGCCGTGAAGAAGGACGCCTCGTCGCGCGCCGCCCCCTCGTACGCGACGCCGTTGCCGTCGCAGGCGGCGAGCAGCAGCACGTCCGCGGCGACATCGCCGTTCGAGAGGGCCGCGCCGGAATGGCAGCTGTCGGCGAGGAAGACGATGCGCACCCGTTTATTGAAGTTCGCCCATAGCGCGCGCAGCTCGTCGGCGCTGAGCATCCGGTCGTAGAGGCGCGGATAGATCGCCGCATGGCCGGAGAAGGTGACGAAGAGCAGGCCGCCGTCGCGCAGCCAGGTGCCCGCGTCGTCGATGGCCCGCCGCAGCGCGCCGGTGGTGCAGGCGCTGTTGGGCAGGATCACCTGATGATCGTACGTCGCCGTCACGTCGCGCCATGCCTCCAGGTCCGCCAGCGGATCGATCCCTCCCACGCCGAGGTGGATGGCGAACGTGCGGGAGGCAGAGATCACCGGGCCGGAGGCGGCGCCCGCCGCGGCGCGGGAAGAGAGCGTGGCGGCGAGCGACGGCGGATCGGAGAGCTGCCCCCGCACCAGCGGGCAGTTCGAGGCATGCGGCTCCTTCCCCACGATCCGCTTGCGCGGGATGCGCGGCATGTCGCGGCGCTGCGGGAAGAGGTCGTAGTAGAGCTCGAAGTGATAGTCGACGTTCTCCTCGATGCACTCCGCCTGCATGAGGATCGCGTCGAGCGGCGCGTTGCCGATGCGGATGTTCAGCGGCTGCCCGTCCGGCCGCGTGAAATGCAGCACGCTCGCCGCCGGATCGCCCTGCGGCCGCAGCGCCGCGAAGCGCAGCGAGAACTTGTTCTCCCGCACCCGGAACGTCACCGGGACTTCCTGGGCCAGGCGGTGGAACGGCTGCCGCCGCGCGTCGTGATCGAACGTCCAGACGTGCGACGGATCGACGTAGCTCGCCGCCAGATGGCCGCGCGCGATGCGCACCAGGCCGGCCAGGCGCGTCTGCGCCTCGGTGCTCTCCGTGTCGATGAAGCGCCGGTCGACCACCGTGCAGTCCGGACAGGCCGAGGCGAAGTCGACGACGTAATCGTTGAAGGTCAGCCGGTCGGAAGAGGACGGCGGCGCGGACGGCTCGATCAGCGAGCTCTCGAACGTCACCCCGTCCGTCTCGAACGGCCCCTCCACGTCCACGCTCTCATGGCGCAGGAAGACCACGCCGAAATTGCGCCCGCTCACCTGGAAGATGAGGTCCGGCTTGCGCTGCTCGGCGGCCCGCGCCGGATCGAGGTCGTCCAGGTCGAAGCGGACGTAGGCCAGGTGGGGCGGGATGATCACCGGCTTGCCGTCGTCGTCGGTGTTGCGGGAGAGGCGGGCCGCGCCGCCGTCGGGCAGGAGCGCATAGACCATGCGCGCCGCGTTGTCGATGGTGAGGAAGTCGATACCGGTGAACGTGAGCGTGGGGAGGAATGACATTGAGAACCTCCTAGATACTGCCGAGGTATTGGAAACCGGCCCACGCAAAAGGTGGGGCGCCTCGGCGGATCATTTCGATCTGAGCCTTCTGCAGCGCCTCGGCCGGGGCCACGCCCCGGGCCAGCTGGAGATGCAGTTGGCGGAACAGCTCGGGCGCCGTCGTGTCATCGACGGGCGTCGTGCTGGCGATGACGCCGGGAACGCCGGCGGCGAGAAATGCACTGGCCAGATTGGTCACGCCCGCTTCCTGGTGGCGGGCGGCGGCAGCGGTGCTGCACGCGGAGAGGACGACCAGAGAGGTGCGGCGGAACTTGGCGCGGGCGATGTCGCGGGCAAAGAGCAGGCCGGAGTCGCGGCCGTCCGGCGCGAGGACCAGCGCCGCGAGCAGCGGCGCGTCGGGGGGTGAGGTGGCATGTCCGACGTAATGCACGATCGCCGCATCGCCCGCCGCGGCCAGAAACCGCCGCGGCGTCGCATCGCGGCCGCGCAGCACTTCCGGCGCGCCATACGCGGCGGCGACCACCGTCGACTCCTCGTTCGCCTGCGCCAGCGGCTTGAGCCCCGGCACCGCGCTCTCGTCGTACGCCGCGTTGCAGACGATGAGCGCGCCGCCGCGCGGCGGCACCGGGCGGGCGGAGGCGGCGAACGTGGCGGCGCTCGGCTGGAAGGAGAGGCGCACGTCCTGGATGAGAAAGCTCTGGGTGACCGGATTGCGCAGCGAGGAGAACGCCTCCGGCATGGCGGGATCGCTCACGATCACCAGCGCCTCCAGCTCGCGCAGCTCCATGGTGAAGGGCTCGAGCAGCTTCGCCGCGTTGCGCGCATCCATCGGCCGCTGCTCGAACTGCAGCCGCTCCGGCGTGATCAGCCAGGTGAGCAGCTGGCCGTCCACCACCGCGAGCTCCAGCAGCCCGGCGCGCGCCGGCAGCCGGCGCTGGACCGCGCCGACCAGCGGCATGAGCGACTCCGCGCAGGCCGTCGGCTGCGCGTTGGCCGCCGAGAAGAGGAGGCGGTTGCAATCGATGTAGGGCAGCGCCGCCTTCGCGTCGTTCCGCTTCACCAGCAGCGAGGCCACGCCGTTCGTCGCCTCGCGGGTCTTGGTCAGATAGGTGCCGAAGAGCACCGGATCATCCAGGACGCGCAGCTCCTTCGCCGCTTCGCCCAGGCCGGTCTTGAAATCCGTCTCGCACGGCACCGCGCGGCCGGCGGCGCAGGCGACGCGGGCCCGCAGGAAGAAGAGCTGGGCCAGGTTGTACTGCTTCCCCGTGCTCACGAAGAAGTTGATCACCCCGTCCAGCCGCCGCATCTCGACGTCCGGCGACTCATGGCCGCGCCAGTCGAAGGCGGTCAGCTCCGTGTTCGCCATGGTCCGGGCCCGGATCTCCTCGGACGGGATGCGGGCCGCCCAATGATCGGCGTGTGCGAGCTCCACGCGCGCCTGCTGGTCAGCGCCGGAGAGGTGACAGGCCAGCCCGCGGTTGAGATAGGCCTCGCTGAGCGTGACCGGATCGTTGGCCAGTTTCGCCGCATGCAGCATTTCGTCGGCGAAGAGGAGCGCGGCGCCGCGATGTCCTTCCTGCGCCGCGGTGCGCGAGGCGTCGGCCAGGATGTAGGCGGCACGCCTGGAATGGCCGAGGTCGCGGAGCATCTGCAGCGCGTCGAAGCGCCGTTGCCAGGCGCGCCCGTTGTCCGCCGCGTAGCCGTCGTCGATGGCCATCAGGTTGACCACCGCGAGCTGGTTCTCCTTCTCATCCGCTTTCTTGAAGGCATCGAAAGCGCGGTCATAGTTGTCCAGCGCCTGCTTCGGCCGGCCGAGGACCGACTCGGTGAGGCCGGTCAGCCAGAGGACCTTGCCGCGCAGCCAGTGCGAGGCTTCCAGGTCCGCCGGCGAGATGGTGCGCAGGCGGACGAAGACCGCGTCGTAGTCGTTGCGGTTGAAGTCGACCCGGGCGGCCTGGTGCTGGGCGGCCGGAGCGAACGGCGAGCCGCTGGCGCTCAGGTCGGCCACCGCTCGGGCGGCCGCTTCCGCGGCGGGGAGCATCGTCTTCGCGTCGTACGCGGCGATCGCTTCGCGCCAGGCGACAAAGCCGCGGGCGATGCGGCGGCGATCGTGTGACGACTCGATGTGGGCCACGGTCCGGGCCAGGAGCGTGTCCCCCCGCGCCTCCGCCGCCTCCCCGATCACGCGGATGATGTCCAGCCTGTGCGTGGCCGCGAGGCTGTCGCCGGCCAGTTCGGCATCCGCCCAAGACGGCAACAGCTCGTCCTGGGCGAGGCCGCGCGCTTCCTGCGGGAACGCCTCCGCCAGCCGCGAGCCGACCACGACCGCATCGGGCTCGCTCTCATGGAGCTTCGCCTTCTCGTTGTCCCACCGGTCCGACTGCGTATTCACGGCGAGCCTGTCGCGGTGCTGCTTCGCTTCCTTCGCCCAGTCGCTGGAGGGATCGAGCCGCAGGTAGTCGTCCCACGCCGCGACCGCATTCTCGCGCGACGATGACGCCGCCTCCAGGCAGACCGCGCGGTTCCAGGCGGCCTCGGGCGAATGGGGATCGAGGTCCCACGCCCTCTTCGCCGCATCGAGAGCGGAGAGGAGCCGCGCCTCGCGGTGCTCCGTCCGCTGCGCGAGCGCAAAGTACGCCGCGCTCAGATCGGAGAGCAGCGGCGCGTCGGTGGAGGCGTCGATCGCGGCGCCGACGTCCGGCTTGCCGGTCTCCAGCCGGATGGCATCCTCCAGCGGCCGGATCGCGTCCGCGGCGTTGCCGAAGGCGAGATGGGAGATGCCGAGGGCGTGCAGGTTCTCCACGGTCGGGTGACGCGCGGCTCGTTTCGAGATCGCGGCCGCCGCCCCTTTTGCGTCCCAGGTCGACTCGTCATTCGTGGCCGGCCCCTGGCGGAAGGTCGGCTCTTCGGGGCGGTAGGGGAAGCCGCTGACGCGGGCGGCGGTGGGGCGGTTGGGAAAATGACTGGTGTCGGCGATCAGCGCCTCCACGCCGCTCGGCAGGTGACCCTTGCCGCGGCGGGAGATGGCGTAGCCGCCGACCAGGATCAGGGCGACCAGGAAGGCCGCGGCGAATGCGCTCGTCCATCGAAGACTGAGCCTGCGAGGGGTGGCCGCGATCGGGCCGCGCAGCTCGTTCGTGCTGACGAAGATCGATCTGCATTCGCTGCAGGTCGCCATGTGCTCGATGACTCGTTTGCGCGTTTGCGCATCCAGACGGCCATCGATGAACGCAGCGAGCGTCTCGTGAGACGGGAATCCCGAATGCTCCATCGGCTCCTCAACCGGACAGCCGGCTTGCGCCGCCCGAGCGTCCCCCGTCTATACGATCAGAGGGACGCTCAGGAGATTTTCCCTCCTGCTGATGGAGCCGATCCACATGAATTTCGGCATCTCCCTTGTGAAGGAGTTCCTTGATGACGTGCCTGCTCACGCCGGCACGCTCCAGTCTGCCACGCAGTGTCGACAGGAGCTTGTCGATGCGCTTGTACACTTTTTTCCCAGGCATCTGCAGATGTTCCGCGATCTGGGGAACCTTCCAGCCGTCCCAGAAGCGGAGCTCGAGCAGGAGCTGATCCTCCGGCTCGAGCTCGCTCATGATTTCATCCAGCAGGTGCGCCGCGGCGCGGCCCGTCTCCTGCCGGTCGCGGCACATCAGCCGGTCGTCCGCCGCCTCCTCGGAGGTGACCGTGTCCGGCGGCGCGGCCTGGGAGACGAGCACCGGGCGCGGCAGGCGGACCGGGAGGCGGAGGTAGATCGCCTCGATCTCCATCTTGGTGAAGCCGGCGGCGCTGCCGGTGGTCAGGACCTGGGTGGCTTCGTCGAGCGAGTAGTTGTCGCGGGTGATGAGCCGCTCGAGGGTGATCGCCTTCGCCCCCAGCCGCTTCGCCTCGGCCGAGGGGCGCCACTTGCCCCACATCCGGACCCGGTACTGATAGAAGAGGTGCTGGATGACGGTGTTGAGGTAGGTGTTGAAGGTGCTGCGCCCCTCGAACTTGCGGATGATCTCGTAGTTGTCCTTGATCAGCTCCAGCTTGACGTACGAGGCAAAGTCCTCCGCCTCGGTCGCATCGAGATGACTCTTCCGCGACACGTACGTGATGATGCGATCGATCGCACCCATGTTCCGAAGAAATTCTTCCTCAGCGTCCATAGCTACGCCTGAACGTGGTGATGGGAAACCAAACGTGACTTTATTAAAAAGACGACTCTTGGACCCGAATGCTGAATTGTCGAGAGATGGCGCTCAGTCTAGCAGGAGAGGCGGAGTTCCCACAGAGAGATGTTGGATTTGTCACAAAGCACACCCCTGCTTTTTCCTTTAGACGGACGAATGGGAGAGGTTTACGAGGGGTAGTGCGTTTTGCGGGGAAAACGTTTCTGGCTTGGCGAACAGCGAGCGGCGGGCAGCGGGCAGAGAACCGGCGTTTGGTCCTGACCTGCTCTCCTATCTCCTGCTCGCCGCTCGCTGCCCGTTGCCCGCTACGTCGGCCGCGAGTCTTTGCGCCCGTACGGCTTCGCGACGAGCTCGTCGCTGGCGCGCTCGTCCGGACGGACCGTGTCGCGGACCCGGTCGGCCGCCTCGCGGGTCTGCCGCTCATCGAGCTTGACGCCGACGCGCTGCTCCTCGCCCTGCTCCGTGGTGAGCCCGCGCGGCCGCTCCACGAGGTCTCCGCTGTACGGCGTCCCCGTCACGGTGTGCATCACGCGATTGCCCTTCGTGCGCGTCTTGCGGTCCTGGCTCATGGCTGCCTCCCGGTGGGATGAGGAGCAAATCGTGCGCCGAAATTCGGCGATCAGCAGCAAGACTCGATCTTCTACTTGACATCATCACGATTTAGACTTATTCTAATCACCGTGAAGCGAGACCTCGACTCCATCCTCCATGAAAAAGGGATCCAGGCATCGGCCCAGCGGGTGGCCGTGGCCCGTTACGTCCTGGATACGGAGGACCATCCGTCCGCCGACCGCGTGTTCCGCGAGGTCAAGCGCCGCTTCCCCTACATCTCCCGCGCCACCGTCTACAACACCCTCAACCTCTTCGTCGAAAAGGGCCTGCTCCGCGCGCTCGCCCTGGCCGAGGACAGCGTGGTGTTCGATCCGAAGATCGAGACACACCATCACTTCATCGACGAGACCACCGGGCAGATCCACGACGTGCCGTGGGACCGGGTGCAGGTCTGCAATATCGAGACCCTGCGCGAGTACGAAATTCACGACTACCAGGTCGTCATGCGCGGCGTCCGGAAGCCCTCCGACCGCGCCTGACAGGACAGCAAAATCAAACGAAGGAGTTGCCACGAATGCTTACCGTTGGAGACAAGTTCCCCCAGTTCCGCCTGAACGCGAACACCGGTCGCGAGAAGGGGAAAGAGTTTCAGGAAGTGACGAACGATTCGTACGCCGGCAAATGGATCGTTTTCTACTCCTATCCGAAGGACTTCACCTTCATCTGCCCCACCGAGATCGTCGAGTTCGGCAGCAAGACGGCCGACTTCGCCGACCGCGACGCGGTGGTCCTCGGCGGCTCGACCGACAACGAGTTCTCGCACCTGGCCTGGCGCAATGCCCACGCCGATCTGGCCGACCTGCCCACCCCGCTCGTGCACATCACGCCGGCGTTCGCCCAGGAGCTCGGCATCCTGCACCCGAAGGACGGCGTGGCCCTCCGCGCGACGTACATCGTCGATCCGGACGGCATCATCCGCTACGTCGGGGTGAACGACCTCTCGGTCGGCCGCAACGTCAACGAAGTGCTCCGCACGCTCGACGCGCTGCAGACCGACGAGCTCTGCCCCTGCAACTGGCAGAAGGGGCAGGACACGATCAAGGTGGCGTGACGATGAGCGCCGTCGACGCACTCCGCGCATCGATTCCCGACAGCGCGCGCGACATCAAGCTGAACCTTCAGGCGGTGTTGCAGACCGAGTCGCTCACGCCGGCGCAGCGTTGGGGGACGGCGATCGCTTCGGCGGTCGCCGCCCGCTCCACCGCCCTGCGCGACGCGCTGATCGCCGACGCCCGCGCGGCCGCGGTCAGCGACGCCGTCATCGAGGACGCCCTCGCCGCCGCGGCGCTCATGGCCATGAACAACGTGTACTACCGCTTCCGGCACATGATCGGGAAGCCGTCGTACACCGAAAAGCCGGCCCGCCTGCGCATGCAGCGCATCGCCAGGCCGGCGGCAAGCAAAGTCGACTTCGAGCTGTTCTGCCTCGCCGTCAGCGCCATCAACGGCTGCGAGATGTGCATGCGCTCCCACGAGCAGGTCGTCCTCGCCGGCGGCCTCTCCGAGGACCAGGTGCACGATGCGGTTCGCATCGCGGCGACGGTGAATGCCGCGGCGGTGGCGCTGGAGTTGCCGGCGGTGGCGGCGGTCGCGGTTGCCGGGTTCTAATCGCCGTTAGTCAGCCGCCCTTGTGCGAAACTATCCCGCGTGCGGGGACTGTGCCGCTGGTGCAAGCGGGAGGTGAGCGGGAGGCGGCGGACGTTCTGCTCCGAGGCGTGCGTTCATGAGTGGCGCCTCCGCTCCAGCACCAGCTACCTGCGCGATTGCGTATTCGAGCGCGACCGCGGGGTCTGCGCCATCTGCCGGCTGGACACCGTGCGGCTTCGCCGGCGCGTGATGCGCCTCCCCTTCGCCGACCGCATGCGCGAGTTGCGCGCCATGCAGCAGCGCGGCGCGATCACCCGGCGCCGCAAGACGTGGTGGGAGGCGGACCACATCCTCGCCGTGGTGGAAGGGGGCGACTCCAACCTGGAGAACATCCGCACGCTCTGCATCCCCTGCCACAAGCTGGTCACGAAGGAGCTGCGCAAGCGCAGAACCGGCCCGCCGGTTGCACTTTCGGAGGGCGGGAGGATGTGATGGCCAAAAAGCAGAAAGAAGAAGCCGACCTCGGCGGCTACTACGCCCGCGATACGCACCGGGGCGGCTTCGGCGACAACTACGCGCGGGACGACGAGAAGGCGCGCACCGCGCCGGAAAGCGGCAAGCGCGGCAGGAAGGTGCAGCAGCGGCCCATCGGCAAAGCGAGCGAGTAGGTACGGTATCCTGCGCCACCCGATGGCGCTCACCGCGACGATCTACAACTTCTCGACCCAGCTGTCCGACATCGACCGCGGCGTGTACGAGACGTTCGACCTCCGCCTGGCGCGGCAGCCGTCGGAGATGGTCGAGTACATGCTGACGCGCTTCCTCGCCTACTGCCTCGAATACACGGAAGGCATCGAGCTGACCGAGGGCGTTGCGGCGGGCGACCTGCCGGCCATCCTCGTGCGCGATCTGACCGGCCGGGTCACGGCGTGGATCGAGGTCGGCGCGCCGGACGCCGAGCGCCTCCACCGCGGCAGCAAGATGGCCGGACGCGCCGCGGTCTACACCCACCGCAACATCCGGCAGGTGCTGAGCGAGCTCGGCGCGCGCAAGATCCACGGCGGCGCCGACATCCCGGTGTACACCTTCGAGCCGCAGTTCATCGAGAGCGTCGCCGCGGCGCTCGACCGGCGGGTCGACGTTGCGCTATCGGTGACCGAACGGCAGATGTATCTCGACGTCGGCAGCCATCACTTCGAGACGACCATCACGGCTCACAAACTGAACTCCGCGTAGCCTTCCGGCTCGCCGCTCCGCGTCCAGCGCTGTTCCACGAAGCGGATCCCTTCCCCGCTGGCGAGGACCACCGTCGAGGAGCGGGTGCCCCAGCGCTCGTTCAACACGAATGCCTCGCGGTCGGGCGTGCGGCCGTGGTTCGTGCGCAGAAAGCGCAGCAGCTCGCCAACCGGATCCGCGACTTCGAGCGCGGAGCGCATCGCCGCCTCGCCGGCCGCGACCTTCGGCCACAGCTCATCCGGCGTCCCGTTGCTCACCGCGTGAATGCCCGGCTGCCACTCGTGCGGCTCCTGCTCCGCGTTCGTCACGTATGCGACGCTCTCGCCCGCCATGCCGGCGATCAGATGGAAACCCGCGTACTCGTGCATCCGCGCGGCAACGTCCTGTACGTATTCGGGCGGAGAGGCGGATGAACGCAGGAACGAGGTGACGAGCAGGCCGCGCGAAGGCGCGTTCGCCCGCGCGGCGAAGCGAAGGTTCGTCACCGCCGCAAAGCGGCCGGAACGCGTCACCGCCAGCCAGGTGCCGCCGGCCAGCGCGTCGCGTCCGCCCAGGATGTCGGGCCCGTCGGGCCAGAAGGCGGCGGGGAGGGCGGGACGGTCGTGGTCCTCATCGCGGTTCGCCGCGATGACCAGCGGGAACCGCGGCGAGGCGCGATGAGCGACCACGACCAGGCACAAGGCGTTACTCCGCCCAATAGAACTTCGGCAGTTCCTCTTTCGACGGCCACTCGCGGGTCAGCGTCGAGGCGTCGTACACGTCGCCGTTCTTCACCACCCAGCGCACCCTGGCCGTG
>DASYMJ010000242.1:0-14215 GCA_036009105.1 Thermoanaerobaculia bacterium
CCTCGCGTAACCGAGGACGCTGGTCATGTGGCGGACGAGCTCGCGCGGGGTGCGCACTCCGTCGGCGGCCCGGAAGTCGGCGAACGACTCCGGGGCGCCGCGCAGCGCCTTCTGCGTGCGATAGGCCAGGGCCGCTAAGAAATGCCGCAACAACGCATTGCTCATTTACCCGCGTAGAAGACCGGATCTCCCGAGTCGTTGTCAACGAGCGAGCCGTAGACGAAGAGGCCCGTGCCGTCCGTGTGCGCCTGCAGCGTGACGGTGCCGAGCGATGCGACGTTGACGCCGGGGAAGAGCGCGGCGAGCGAGTTCTGGGCCTGCGACTGCGGCGGCAGGGCGAGGAAGCCGGTCGCGATCTGCGTCCCGTTCTCGGCGAGCAGCGTGAGCGCGACGCCGATGGTCTGGTCGCCCGCGTTCACGAAGCCGGCGTTGGAGCGGAAGCTCGCATCGGAGCGGAGACCCGGCACCCAGCGGTCGCTGCCGAAGGTGGAGACCGCGTCGATCGACTGCCCGTACGTGCCGCCGTTCGCCACGCTGGTGTAGGTGCGGCTGGAGATCACCGGGCCGGTGCCGCCGCTCCACGTCACCTCCAGCGCGCCGCTGCCGGTGGCGAGGCCATACCAGTCGAGGATGTCGCTCAGCGTCGTGGTGCGGCCGGGAGCCACGGTCAGGTTCCGGGCTTGCACGCCGCGATTGTCCAGGCCGGCGGGGAGATAGCGGAGGGAGAGATTCAGCGTCGAGCCGGTCGGGTTGTGGAACGTGACGTCGCTGCGCCAGAACGTCCCGTTCGCGCCCGGCGCGCGGCCCACGGCCGGCAGCAGCAGGCGTCCGGTCGAGTCGGCCGGGATGCCCTGCAGATAGACCGGGTCCTGGGTGCGGTTGTCCACCATCGAGGCGTAGGCGCTGATCGCGTCCGGGACGGCTGCCGAGACGCGCAGCGTCATCCCGCTCTGCGCGGCGGTGCCGGCCTGCGGGAAGTAACCGGAGAGCGCGGCCTGCTGGAAGTTGCCGGCCGGCACGGTGACCTGGGTCGAGCCGAGGGTGTTGCCGTTCGAGTCGAGCAGGAGCAGCGTCGCCGCCACCGGCGCCGTGCCGCGGTTCACCAGGCCGATGTTCGTCCGGTAGGAGGAGTCGGCGGCGAGGCCGGTCATGTACAACGTCTGCTGCAGGTCGGCGGAGACGACGTCCGGCACGGCCTGGCCATACGTTCCGGTCGCGCCGTTGGTGAACGTGCGGGAGGAGACCTTCAGGTTCGCCGAGGCCGCGGCGCTCGTCCCTTCGATGGCCAGCGCGCCGGCGCCGGAGGGCATGTTGAAGATGTCGAGCAGCGCGTTGGCGTACGTCTTCGACTGTTTCGCGTTCAGCACCAGCGAGCGGGTGAGCACGTCGCCGCCCGCGCCGGGGATGAAGGAGAGGTTGATGCTCACCGGCTGCGCGCCGGCGTTGAAGAGGCTGAGCTCGGTCCGCCACACCGAGCCGCCCACGCCGTTGGTCTGCGCGGTGACGGAGATGAGCGAGCGGTAGGCGACGTTCGCCGTGGAGACGCTGATCGTCTTCGTCGCCGCGGCGCTGGAGGTGGCGGAGGAGGCGGTGAGGGTCACCGTGTAGCTGCCCGGCGCCGCGTACATGTGCGAGGGATTCTGCTGCGAGGAGAACGCGCCGTCGCCGAAGCTCCAGCTCCAGCTCGTGGGCGAGCCGGTGGAGCGGTCGGTGAAGGCGACGTTCTGACCGACGCTCGCGCTGGCCGTGGAGAGATCGAACGCCGCGGCGATGTTCGGCGTCACCGGATTGCCGGACGACACGGTGATCGTCTTCGTCGCGGCGAGCGCTTCCGCGTTGCGGTAGATGGTGAGGGTGATGGTGAACGTGCCGGCGGTGTTGTAGCGGTGCTGCGGGTTCTGCTCGGAGGAGACGCCGCCGTCGCCGAAGTTCCACACCCAGGCGGTGAGGTTGCCGGTGGACTGGTCGGTGAAGCCGACGTCCTGCCCCGCCACCGGGTTGGCCGGCGACCAGGTGAACTGCGCCTTCATGGGGATGGAGGGGCCGGTGACGGTGACCGACCGCTGCGCGGAGGAGGTGGCGCCGCCAGTGGCGGTGATGGTGAGCGTGATGGTGTAGACGCCTGCCGCCGCGTAGACGTGCGTCGGCGAGGAGAGCGTCGAGGCGATGCCGTCCCCGAAGTTCCAGAACCAGGAGGCGACCGTACCGCTGGAGGCGTCGGTGAAGGCGAAGCTCGTCTCCCCCGCCACGCCGGAGCCCGGCGAAACGGTGAAGGCGGCGGCCAGCGAGTTGCCGATGGTGACCGTGGCGATGTTCGACTGGGCCGACTGGCCGGCATCGTTGAAGGCGACGACGTAGAGGCGGTAGCTGCCGGTGCTGAAGCCGGTGAGCGTCACGCTGGTCACGCCGGCGCTCAGGTCGCCGACCTTGGAGAACGAGCTGCTGCTGCCGGCCGCGAAGTAGACGGACTGGCCGGTCTCGTTGTTCGCATTGTCCGTCCAGCGCAAGGTGACGGTGGTGCCGCTCGGCGTGGCGGTCAGGTTCGTCGGCGCGGAGGGAACGCCGCCGCCACCGCCCCCGCCACCCGGATTGGTCACGGTGCCGTCCGGATAGAGCCACTGCGCCGCCTTCTGGTCATCGGCGCGGAGGCCGGGCCCCAAGCCCGTGACGCTGGGCCACATCAGCGAGCCGTTCACCGTGCTGTGGCCGAAGCCGAGGGTGTGGCCGAACTCGTGGGCGATGATCTCGGCCAGACGGTTGCTGGAGATGCCGGTGCTGGACGAGACGTTGTTCTGGATGGTCAGGTTGCCTTCGGTGATGCTGTAGGTCGAGCTGTACGTCTGCTGCGGATGGCCCGCGTCGGCGGCGAACGGCGAGGTCCAAGCGCCGCCGAACGTCACGCCGTTGAAGCCGCCCTGGCCGACCACGCCGCCCGTTCCGGGGTTCCACGCGCCGCTGATCTCGTTCAGCGGATCGTTGAACAGCACCTCGTTGAGGCCGTTCTGGGTATCCAGCCCGCCCGGCGAGGCGGTGCTCACGCCGCCGTAGCTGTAGCGGATGTTCGTGCCGGGGCAGGTGTTCCAGGAAGCGAGGCCCGTCTGCACCTCGCTCACGCCGCCGCCGGAGTAGCCGGGCTGCGTGCCGTAGGCGCGCCAGGAGACGGTCTGGTTGTTCTGGAAGGCGAACCAGCGGTAGACCGTCGGCTCGTCGATGAGGGTGAAGTCGGGGGCGGATACCAGGCCGTTCGCGTTGTGGGTGCGCGCGCCGCGGTCGATGACCGGGTTCTCCACGCCGTAATTCATCGAGCCGCTGCGGCCCGCGGCCTCGTCGCTGATGAACTGCTCGAAGCGGGCCGCGTCGCGCTGCATGTTGCGCGCGGCGAGCGGCTCGAAGTTGCTGTTGAGGAGGGTGACGCTCGACTGCGAGTCGTCGCGCGTCCAGAGCTGGCGCCCATCCAGCGAATGCTGGCGGGTGAACTTGCCGACGTAGAGATCGATGGTCCGGTAGCCGCCGGCCGGGTTCGGCTCGAGGAAAACCAGGACGCGCTCGCCGGCCTTGTATTGGGGGGCGCCGAAGATCCTGGTGATCCGGTTGCCCACCACGCCGCCGATCTCGCGGATGGTGATCGTCCCTTCGGCCTTGCCTTTGACTGACTTTTCGACCTGGAGGAGCGTTTCGGTCCGGATGTGCCCGTCACGATCGACCGCGCTGCTGCTGAGCACGGTCCCTTCCACGATGAGCGGCGACTTGGCCACGAGCTGGTCGTCCGTCGGCATGACGATGGTCGTCGCCGAGAGCGGCACGGCCAGCGCCGCAAGAATCAGGACACACGTCAGCCCGTACACCCGAGTTGGTTTCACTACGCGCCTCCCATGGAAAGTTATTCGGCCAAACGAGGAGCGGGAGAGCGTTCATTCCTGGCCCAGCGGGCAGGAGAACCGGGCCGCGCCAGAAAGCTTCGGTTCTCCCGATCGCTGCTCACCACTCGTTACCCGCTTTCAAAATTGCGAACGCCCGCACCGGAAACGACCCCGCGCCGCGCACTTTCGGCGGCACCGCATGAAAGCGGAAGCCGTCCGCCGGCAGCGCGCCCAGGTTCGTCAGATGCTCGACGATCACGATGCCGGCGCGGAGCAGTGTCGTATGCACCGGCCTCTCTCCGGTAGCGGTGTCGTCGATGTTCACCGAATCGATCCCGACCAGCGCCGCGCCGGCCTCCACCAGCAGCCGCGCCGCCCCCTCGGTCAGATAAGGATGGCCCTTCCCGTACTGCTCGCTGCCGAAATGCCTCGACCACCCTGTGTTTACGAGCACCGCCTTCTTCCGGACGTCGCGCGCCGCGAAGAAGGAGCCGTCGATGATGCGCTTCGCTTCTCGCGCGTCGATGGTGATGCCCTCCAGGTCGGCCAGCTGCTCCAGCGGCAGCTCGGCCAGATCCTTCTCCCCCTCGTAGCGATGGCTCGGCGCATCGAGGTAGGTCCCGGTATTGGCCACCATCTCGATCCTCGCGATGTGAAAGGTCGTCCCATCAGCGTAGCGGCCGGTCGTGCCGTGGTTGATGTAGTCGCTGATGCGGAGGGGCGGAAGGCCGGGATAGGTGACCGTGCCGTCGCCGATGGTGTGGCTCAGATCGATGAATCGCGTCATGGCTGGACCCGTTTGTTGAACGACTCTTCCAGCGCATCGAGGTGCGCCTTGTAGCCGGCCGGATCGACGAAGCGCTCCGGATGCCCGATCTTCGACTGCAGGTCGAAGAAGCCGCCGTGCGCGGCGAGGAAGACGTCGCACGGCAATGCGCGCAAGGTGGCGAAGGTGCGGCGGTAGTCGGCCACCGCATCCGGCCACCGCGGGTTGCCGACGAGGCGGTAGTCGGTCGGCGCGGTGGCGCTGCAGAGGAAGACGACGTCGCGGCCGGCGGCGCGCATCGTCCATGTGGTGCAGCCGCGGGTGTGGCCGGCGGTGATGTGCGCGGTCAGCGTCGTGCCGCCGAGGGTGATCTGCTGCCGGTCGCGGACGAGCTGGTCGGGCGGGGCGGGTGGGAAGGGGAAGCGGTTGCCGAACTGCGGGTCGTCCAGGCCGCCGCGCGCGAGCTGCGCGGCCTCGGGCGCGGAGGCGAGGAACTTCGCCCCGGTGACGCGGCGCAGCTCGGCGATGCCGCCCGCGTGGTCGAGATGGGCGTGGCTGTTCAGGATGTACCGCACGTCGCGCGGCTCGAAGCCGAGCTTGCGGATGTTGGCCACGATCATCGGCGCCGTCTCGGCGAAGCCGCCGTCGAGCACGATGTGCCCCTTCGGCGTGGTGATCAGATACGAGGTGATGTCGGACGCGCCGACGTAATAGATGTTGCCCACGATGCGGAACGGCTCGACCGGATCGTTACCCAGCTGGGCGGCGAGAAGGAGCGCGATGAGCATGCGCGCATTCTAGGAGAAGCTGATTCCGCGCGCCGAGGCGGCCGAGGCTTGGCCAACCAACGCACCGGCCGTGCCGGTAGAATCCGCCGGCCCATGATCCTGCGCACCATCGCCGAGCTCCAATCCATCACCGAAGAGTGGAAGTCGCTCTGGCGCCGGTCGCCGGGCGCCACGCCGTTCCAGTCGCCGATGTGGCTGCTCCCCTGGTGGTCCCGCTTCGGCGGCGAGGAGCTCCACTCCGTCGCCGTCTACGACGGTGGCTCGCTCACCGCCCTCGCCCCCCTCTACATCCTCCGCGATGAAGACGAATCCCTCGGCCTCCTCCTCGGCACCGGCCCCTCCGACTACCTCGACCTCCTCGGCGAAGCGGACGTCCTCCCCGCCCTGGCGGAGGCCGATTGCCAGCTCTGGGATTTGCAGCAGCTCCGCCCTTCATCGCCCTTGCTCAGCGCGCCCACACCGGCGGCCTTCACCGAATCGCGCGAAGAGCAGGACCGCTGCCCCATCCTGGCCCTGGAAGGGGAGCTCCTCTCCACCCACGCGCGCAAGAAGCTCCGCTACTACCGCCGCGCGCTGGAGCGCGAGGCACCGCTGCGCTTCGAGACCGCAAACGAAGACAACCTCGACGAGCTCCTCACCGCCCTCTACGAGCTCCACGCCGCGCGCTGGAGGCAGCGCAACCTCCCCGGCGTGCTGGCGGACGACATCATCCAGTCCTTCCACCGCGAAGCCGCGCGCCTGCTGCTCCCGGAGGGCGCGCTGCGCATGCATGCGATGCGCATCGGCGAGCGCATCGCGGCCGTCTTCTACGGCTTCGCCCATCAGGGGACGACGTACTACTACCTCAGCGGCTACGACCCGGCGTACGAGAAGCGGAGCATCGGCTCGGTGCTCGTGGCACACGCGGTGGACGAGGCGGTGCGCGAAGGCTGCCACACGTTCGATTTCCTCCGCGGCGCCGAGGAGTACAAGTACTCGTGGGGCGCAAAGGACCGGATGAACACGCGCCGCACGCTGATCAAGGCATGAAGACGAACGCCGCGCGCCTGCTCGACTGGCTCGGCATCCAGTACGAAGTGCGCGAGTACGAGGTCGATCCCGACGACCTCGCCGCCGAGTCGGTGGCCCGCAAAGTGGGCCTGCCGCCGGAGCAGGTGTTCAAGACCCTCGTCGCGCGCGGCGACAGGCACGGCGTCTGCTTCGCCGTCGTGCCCGGCGACCAGCAGCTCGACCTCAAGGCGCTGGCCCAACTCTCCGGCGACAAGAAGATCGACACCGTGCCGCTCAAGGAGGTGCAGCCGCTCACCGGCTACATCCGCGGCGGCGTCACCGCCCTCGCCGCGAAAAAGGCCTACCCCGTTTTCGCCGACGAGACCATCGAGCTGTTCGATGTGATCTCCATCTCCTCCGGCGTGCGCGGCGCGCAGTTGATCCTCGCGCCGGGCGACTATCTGCGGGCGGTGGGGGCGAAGGTAGGCGCGATCGCGAAGGCTAAACCACCGGAACCGTGAACGTGAACACCGCCCCGCCCCGCGGCTCGTTTCCCGCCCACACCTTCCCCCCCTGCGCGTCGATGATGCCGCGCACGATGGCCAGGCCGAGGCCGGCGCCCATGTGCGCGGTCTTCTTGGCCTGCCAGTAAGGGCGGAACACGTTCTTGATGTCCGCCTCGGGGATGCCGGGCCCGGTGTCGCGCACCCGGAAACGGACGTGCGAGCCGTCAGACGCCGCCTCCACGGTGATCGTCCCCCGCTCCGGCGTGAACTTGATGGCGTTGCCGATCAGGTTGCCGAACACCTGCAGCAGGCGGCCGCGATCGCCGCAGATCGGCGGCAGCGGCGAGGCCACCTCCAACGCGATGTGCTGCCCTTTCTGCGCCGCGAGCGCCTCATGCGACTCCGCCGCGAAGCGCACCAGCTCCTCGGCATCGATCTTCTTCGCCTCGACGGAGAAGCGGCCGGCCTCCAGGCGCGCCACATCGAGCAGGTCCTGGATCAGCCGCTCCATCTGCCCCGCCGACGCACGGATGGTCTCGATCAGATCCGCCGCTTCGTCCGGCTCCGCGTCCTTCAACAGATCCGCCGACAGGGCGATCTTGGTGAGCGGATTGCGCAGGTCGTGGGAGACGATGCCGAGCGTCTCGTCGCGCACCCGCACCGCGGCCTCCGCTTTCTCCTTCGCCCCCCGCTCCTGCTCCATCAGCCGCACCCGCCGCAGGGCGAGCGAGGTGAGGTCGCCCAGGGTGCGGGCGCGGACGATTTCGTTGTCGCGGAACTTGCGGCCGGAGTGGCGGCTGTTGAGCAGCACCAGCGCGCCGAGGAGCTCGTCTTCCGCCACCAGCGGCGTCACCAGCACCTGGCAGTCGCTGCAGCTGTCCAGGAGATACGGCGCCATGGAGGCGCCGAAGCCGTTCATGTCGGTGAGCACCACCGGCTGCCGGTTCTTCGCGATCTCCTCGGTGAGCGAGCCTGGATAGGGGACGCGCAGCCCTCGGGGCGGCGTGCCGCGGCCGGAGGTGGAGACGATCTCCACCAACCCGTCCGCGTCGATGATGCGCTCGACGTACACGCCGTCCGCCCGGGTGACGAGCGAGGCGCGGTTGGTGATCTCGTACAGCACCTCGGTCATCTCCACCGCGCCGGTCAATGCGCTGGCCAGATGGCGGAACGCCGCCTCTTCATCCGCCCGCCGCTCGAGCTGCGCGCGCGCCGCTTCCGCCTCGGCCCTGGCCAGCCGCTCTTTCTCCAGCGCCCGCTTGCGGTCCGCGATGTCGCGCGCGAAGCCGGTGAAGGTCGTGCCGTTCCATTCGCCGAAGGAGATCTCCAGCGGGATCTCCCCTCCATTGCGATGCAGCCCGGGCAGCTCGACCCCCGTCCAGGGGATGCGCTTCTCGTGCGTGGCGATGTAGTGCGCCATCCCCGCCCGGTGCCGCTCGCGGAACCGCTCCGGGATGATGACGTCGAGGTTGCGCCCGACCAGCTCTTCCGGCTTCCAGCCGAACATCCGCTCCACGGCCGGGTTGCAGAGGAGGATGTTGCTCTGCGCGTCGATGGTGAAGATGGCGTCCTGCGCCGTTTCGGAGACCAGCCGGTAGCGCTCTTCCGACTGCCGCAGCGCCTCTGTTGTTCGCCGCCGCTCGATGTAGTCGCCGATGTGGGCGCCGATCAGCGCCATCTCCGGCAGCAGGGCCTGATCCGGCTCGCGCGAGTCGCGGCTGAAGAACTCCATCACGCCGATGACGCGACCCTCCAGCAGGATGGGAAACGCAAATGCGGCGGCCATCCCCGCCGCTTCGGCGGACGGCATGCGCGGGAACTCCCGACGCTCCCGGAAGTCGACGATCCACACCGGCTCCCGCCGCGTCCAGACCGCGCCGGGCAGTCCGACGCCCGGCTCCAGACTCTGCCCGCGGCAGAGCTTGCCGGCCGCCTCGGCATCGACCTCCGGCCCGTGCCACAGCTGGATGCATTGGAGCCGGCCGGTCGCCCGATCGGCCTCCCACAGCGAGGCAATGTCCCACCCGAGGTGCTCGCAGATGCACTCGAGCACCCGCACGGCGGTGTGATCGAAGGGCTGTTCCTCATTGAGCAGATTGGTCAGCGCGAGCTGCGCGGCGAGGCGCTGCTGGGTCTGATGGCGCTCGGTGATGTCGCGCTGGATCTTGCAGAAGCCGGCAACCTCTCCCGCCTCGTTGCGGATGGCCATGGTCACGCCGTCCGCGAAGAAGCGCGAGTCATCCTTGCGAACATGCCAGCGGGTGTCTTCCGCGCTGCCGGCGGTGCGCGCGGTATCGAGCTCGCGCTCGGGGATGCCGTTCGCCCGGTCCTGCGGGGTGAACAGCATGGCGAAATGCCGCCCCGTGACCTCGGCCGGGGAGTAGCCCATCATGATCTGGGCTCCCCGGTTCCAGGTCTCGATCCGCCCGGCCGGGTCCATCAAAAAGATGGCGAAGTCGCGCGCCTCATCGACGATGAAGCGGAAGACGCCTTCCGCCGAAGCCACACTCTCGGGCACGCGCTACAGTGAGCATACGGCATGCCGCCGCGCGGGAATGCCCGCGCAGGGCGGTTCTTTGTTAGAGTGCGCCGGCCACGGATTGGGGAGTCGCCAAGTGGTAAGGCAGCGGCCTTTGGAGCCGCCATCCGGTGGTTCGAATCCACCCTCCCCAGCCACGCACGGCGTGGGGCGTTGGTTGGCCTGGCCGGTCCGGACGTTAGGCTCCTCCGTGGTCACCTTCAGCTGGAGCCGAACTTTCCCGCCGTCCGGCGTTTCATCTCCTCGGGCGTCACATCCTCTACGTGCGAGGAGATGTACCACTCGTGGCCGAACGGGTCGACCAGCTTCCCGCCGCGGTCGCCGTAGAACTGGGTCTCCACCGGGCGCTGCACGGTGCCGCCGGCTTCCTCGGCGCGCTTCATCACCGCGTCGGCATCGTCGACGTAGAGGTGGAGCATCACGGGGGTCCCGCCGAGCTGCTTGGGGCCGATGAAGCCCATGTCGGGGTACTCGTCCGCGATGTAGAGCGGGCGGCCGTTGATGCGGATCTCCGCGTGGCCCACTTTGCCCGCGGGGTCGCTCATGCGGAAGAGCTCCGTCGCGCCGAAGGCCTTCTTGTAGTACTCGATCGCTTCCGCGGCGTCTTTGATGCAGAGATACGGGATCGGCCCTTCCGATCCTTCCGGGATTGCTCTGGCCATCGCTGTCTCCTTCTTCAAAGTGCCGATGCTAAAGCAAAAGGGCCGGCTGTGAGGCCGGCCCTTTGCGGAACGTACGAAGTTGTTGAAGACTATTCGAGCTTGATGGCCTTCTTCGTCTTCTCGCGACGGGCGGACTCCTTGGCCGAGTACTCCTGGGTGCACTCGTCCTGGTCGACCATCACGCAGCCGAGGTAGTCGCTGATCTCCACCAGGCAGGCCCGGATGGCCTTGCCGGCTGGGGTGTTCGAGTACTTGCCCAGGCCGCCGGAGAAGCCGCCCCGGGAGAGGCCGCCGCTGACGCCGTAGCTGCTGGAGCGCGCCTCCACGGTGCGGGTGTAGGCCACTTCACCCGTGGTCGTGTCGACCACGCGGAGGTCGACCGCGATGTACGCGTCGTCCTTCTTTCCTCCGATGGAGATGCCGCGGAAGCTGAGGCCGCCGCCGCCGCCCTGGGTCTTCTCTTCATACGCCGAGACGGTGCCCATCACCAGGTACTTCGCGCCGGTGAGCTTGCCGATTTTCGCGGCGCTGCCCTTGGCCACGCGGCCGGAGGCGGCGAGGTCCTGCTCCTGCAGCACGGAGTCCAGCTTGTCGCGCTCGACGAGCTTGAACTTCTCGGTCGAGGCCAGCTCGTTGGTCAGCATGCCGGCGAGATCGTTCCCCGCCCCGCCGTACCACCAGCCCGCTGCCGTGTCATTGCGGAACTCCGCGACGCCGATCGACGGCTTCGAAGCGGCGAGCGCCGAGCCGGCGATGAAAACGAAGACGAGAACTCCAAGATAAATGCGCTTCATTGATGACTTCCTCCAGTGAAAAGGTTTGGACGCTGCGTTGGACGATGCGGGACATTATGCATCGGGACGGCGCCGGCCGCTGTGATGCCGGCCACAAAGTGTGGCCGGCGATCGACTAATCCACCCACCACTCCCGCGGACCGGGCCACCAGAAGAACAGGCCCATCCCCTTCGACTCCCGCACGCCATGCACCCGCTTGCGGACGGCCCACGTGCTGGCCACCTGCACGGTCCAGAGATACGGCTGATCGTCGGCCAGCACGCGGTGGATCTGGTGGAACAGCTCCGTCCTCTTCCGCGGATCGAGCTCCCGCCGGCTGGCCTCGATCAAACCGTCCAGCGCCGGGTTTCTGTAGTGCACGATGTTCATCCCGCCGGGCGGCGCCTGGGAGGAGTGGAAGAGCGGATAGACGTCCGGATCGGGATCGAGCGACCAGGCCATCATCGCGGCGTCGAAGTCGCCCTGCATGATGCGGTCGAAGAACGTGGCCCCATCCATGGTGCGGATGCGCATGTCCACGCCGATTGAGCGCAAGGCGGCCTGGAAGATCTGCGATTGGGAGGTGCCGATAGTGTCCCCCGCCGGATAGACGACTTCGAAGGAGAGCGGCCGGCCGCCTTTCTCCAGGACGCCGTCGCCATCCGAGTCGCGCCAGCCGTCCGCTTCGAGCAGGCCCCTGGCGCCCTGCAGGTCGTAGCCGATCGGCTCGACCGCGGGATCGTTGGCCCACTGGTCGGGCGTGAACGGGCCGCTCATCGGACGCGCGGCGCCGTGATAGAGCGACTGGATGATGTGCTCCCGGTCGTACGCCATGGCCAGCGCGCGGCGGACGGTCTTCTGGGCCAGCACCGGATTGCGCTCGCTCCACATGATGCAGTTGTAGGCGAGGCGGAAGGTCTGGAGGAATTCGACATCGTGCTCGAGCGCGTCCTTCTGCACGAACCAGAGGTCGTTCGGCACGCGCGTCTCGTCGATGTCGCCACGCCGCACCGCCTGCAGCGCCACGGCGTGGTCGTTCACCACCTTGAAGAGGATCGAGTCGATGTGCGGCCGCACGCCTTTGTAGCTCGCGCGCCGCTCGAGGAGGATGGAGGTCCCCTTCTCCCGCCGCGCCAGGCGATACGGTCCGTTGCCGATCGCGGTGCCGTTGTAGTCATTCCTGAAGTTGCCCTTCCCGTAGACGTGCTCGGGGAGGATGGCGATGTTGAAGGCGAAGAGCTGCGCCGGGCGCGCCTCCTTGAACACGACCACCGCGGTCAGGTCATCGGCGGCGCGGGTCCGGGCGCGGTCGAGGTGCTCGAACCAGGTGGCGAACTGCTGGGACTGTTCGTCGAGCAGTTTGTTCAGCGTGAAGACGAGGTCGCGGGCCGTGACCCGCGTGCCGTCGCTGAACGTGCCGTTCGGGTCGAGGTGGAAGGTGTAGGTCTTCCCGTCCGGCGAGACCTCCCACGATCTCGCCGCCGCGGGCACCGGCTGGATGTTCGCATTGACGCCGACGATCGGGTCGTAGAGGTAGTCGAGGACGTAGCGCTCGTGATCGGAGGTATGGAGGAGGAAGTTGAGGGTGTTGACGTCCGCCTCCAGGCGGCGGACCAGCCGGCCGCCGTCGTGCGGCGAGGCAGAGGCGGCCGCGCGCGGCGCGGGCCGCTCCCCGCCCGTGCAGGCGAAGACGAATAGCAGAAACGCCGTCGTGGACAGACGTTGCAACACTCCGTCACCTCCGAATGGGATGGGAACCGGCGGCGATTGTCGGTCTAGACCATGTTGCGGCGCAACCGCTGGGTCATGTCGAAGCGGTCCTGCATCCGCACCGGACGGTCGTCGAGGTAGGCGCGCAACACGTCCGCCGTCTTGCCGCTGAGGAGCAGCGTCGGCCCGTCGCCCTCCGGCGCGATGAGGATCTCGCCGCTGGCCGCGCGGCTCACGACCAGCGCGTCGCCGGTCGCCTCGAGGAACTGGTGCAGGTCCCGCGCGCCGGCGGCGAGGGAGCCGTCGAGGCGCATCAGCTCCCGCTCCCCCGCCAGGAAGCGCCGCGCGATGGCAGCCCCCTCGGCGTTCTGATCAGGCTCCCATTGCAGGCGGAAAGCGTGGTCGGCATTGAGGGTGAGCATGGGCGCGGAGAGTGCAACGGGCGGGCCCGTGAGGTTTCCTGCAAATTGGGGGTAGGGAATTCCGTCTCCCGGTCACACCTCTTTCGGGAGCGTGTGCCACACCCCCGGAAAAATACTTGGCAACGTATCCTTCATTCGTGCTATCTTGACGGCCGTAATCTGATCCATATGTTCCGACACTACGACGACGAAACGCTCTTCCAGTATGTCGAGGGATCCTCGCCGATCGGCGAGGAGATCGATGCGCACGCTGTCGACTGCGCGCTCTGCGCGGCCGAGATTGCCTCCCACCGGGAGACCATCCAGCTCCTCGAAGACGAGGATGTCTGGAACGAGCGCGCCGTCCCCCCCGTCCCGCCCGCCCGCTTCGCCGAGGTCGCCTCGTTCGCTTCCCGCCTGAAGAAGGAGGATGCGGATGCGGTGACGATCTGCGATGAAGCGCTGACCGGCCCCGCCGCCTGGTGGGCCACCCGGCTGCGGAAGAGCCCCGCCGCCCGCACCGCGGGCGTGGTGCGCGAGCTGATCGCCCGCGTGCCCCAGATCCTGGAGCGCTCCCCCAACGACGCGCTGCAGGTCACCACCCTGGCCACCGAGACGGCCAGCGCCCTGAGCATCACCGACTACCCCTCCGACACGGTCATCACCCTCCGCGCGCAGACCCTGCGTGAGCACGCCTTCGTCCTCAGCATCATCGGCCGCTACCCCGAGGCCCTGGCCACGACCGACCGCGCGGAGATGCTCTTCCGCCAGACCCCGGTCCCGCAGTACGAGATCGCGCGCCTGCAGCTGGTGAAGTCGAATATCTACCGCTGCCTCGATCGGTTCGAAGAAGCCATCGAGCTGGCCTCGTCGAGCGCGGAGACCTTCCTTCGCTTCGGCGACCGGAAGCGGCACCTCAATGCGCGGCTGTACGAAGCAGGCTCCCTCGTGCGGCTGAAGCGGTCGCAGCAGGCGATCGACATTTACCGGCTGATCGAGCGCGAGTCTTTCATTGCCGGCACCGTCCTGCATGTACAGATCCTGCACAACATGGCGGAGTGCTATCGCGATCTGAAGCGCTTCGACGTGGCGGTGGAGCACCTCTCCCGCTGCACCGCGGAGTTCGATCTGCTCGAGCTCGGCGCATACGCGGCGAAGAGCCGCTGGCTCCTCGGCACAACGCTCGTCGCCGCCGGCCGGCCGGCGGACGCCGTTCCGG
>DASYMJ010000243.1:0-11667 GCA_036009105.1 Thermoanaerobaculia bacterium
GCCGGGGCCACCATGTACCCCTCCGTCTCCGCCTGCAACTTCGGCAACCGCACGCTGGAAAACGACGACCGCGCCGGCCGCGACGACCTGTATTGATCTGATCTCGCCAGCAGTTGAAATGTGGGGCCGGCTCTCAGCCGGCCCTTTTTGTTTTGATGATGAGGGGCCGGCTAAGTGCCGGCCCTACATCTTTCCTCCCCGCCCCCGCGCAAAAATTTTTGACACCCGCCAAAACGCTAAGTTGCTGCATTCACGCAACTTAGTCCTGCCAACGTCCTGGTTGCCGGCTTGAACTCTGGTCCCCCCGAAAGGAGGTGGTGCCGAGGAAGAGTCGCCAGGGAAAGAAAAGTCGAAAACGACAACTCGAGTGTGGGTACTCAAAAACAGCCAATTCCCAATAACCAACAACTAACAACCAACAACCAACCACGAAAGGAGAAAGACCCAATGCGGAAGTCCCACTCCCTCATGCTCGTCATCCTCCTGACCCTCTCGCTCTGCGCGTCGGCCTTCGGCGCGGACGCGCCGGCCGCCGCGGCGGCGGGAGTCGTCAACATCAACACCGCGGATACCACCCAGCTCTCGTACCTCCCTCGCGTCGGCGAGAAGGTCGCACAGCGCATCGTCGACTACCGGAAGGAGCACGGCCCCTTCAGGAAGACGAGCGACCTGATGCAGGTGAAGGGCTTCGGTGAGAAGAGCTTCGAGCGCATCAGCGCCTGGCTCACCGTCGACGGCAAGACGACGCTCACCGCGAAGATCCATCTCCCGCGCAAGCCGCGCAGCAAATCCCTCCCTCAGCCCACCAACTGATCCCGCCTCCCGGGCCGCCGTGCGCGCTGCGTGGCGGCCCCCTCTGGAAGGAGCATGAAGATGGATCTGGAAGAGTGCACGGCAGAACGTCCCTTCCGCGCCGACGGCTGCCGGGGCTTGGCCCTTCAGCGCTGCCGGCCGTGCCGGCTACCGCTTCACGATCACGCGTTGCGCCTCGTAGGTCTGGATCACGGTGAGCGTCGAGGCGCGGAGCAGCTCCTCGTCGAAGGCTTCGGTGATGGGACGGCCGTCCATGTCCGCGCCGACCGGCAGGCCGGCGGCGAAGAGCACGGTCGGGACGACGTCGACCACGTACGCGGGCGGCGGGTTCTCCCGATGCGCGGCGCGCGGGCCGGCCACGAGCAGGAAGCCGTCGTCGGCGCCGGGATCCTCCACCGAGAGCAGATCGCGCAGCATCGACCAGGCGCTGGCGGTCGGGCTGGGCGGCACGACGCCGGACGGCGACACCACCACGAGCAGGTGATCGGGATGCGCCGCCGCCAGCCCGGCGAGGTGCCGGTCGAGCTGCTCGACGTATGCGCGCAACGCTTCCCCTTTGACCGAGGCGCGCGGCGGCAGCTCGTTCGAGAAGATGTGCAGCGCGCGTTGTGCATCGGCGAAGCCGTCCGCCGCCGCTACGCCCAGCTCCACCGCTCGATTCTTCGCCGTCTCATGCGTGGCGCGGATGGCGGCCAGGTCCGCGGCGAGGCTGGCCAGGATCGGCTTCTTCGCCCCCCCCGTCCCGTTGAACCGCTGCTCGACCGCCTGCACCTCGGCGGGCAGTACGGGGAGCGGCGCGCGGACGGCGGCATCGGGGATCACCACCGCGGCCGAGCCGCGCTGCGCCGCGGGCCAGTTCACGACCGCCGCGTGGAACGAGAGCCGTTCGAAGAGGCTCCAGAGCGGGAGCGAGTCGCCGGACGGCAACTGCGCGGAGAAGCGCTGCACCGGCGGGATCAGGCCCCAGCCGCGGAAGCCGACGCCGCTCGGCAGCAGCAGGAAGCGCTCGTCCGGATCGCCGCCGCTGAGCGGCGTGCGGTAGGAGAAGCGTCCCGTCACGCCGTGCCGATAGGGCAGCTTGCCGGTGACCAGGGAGGCCCACAGCGCCTTCGGGCTGGTGGTGGGGAAGGGCTCGATGCGCGTGAAGTACGCCCGCTGCCGCGCCGTCTCGAAGAACGGCAGCGAGCCTTCGCCGGTCATCGTCACCAGCCAGTCGTACGGCAGGTTGCGGATGGCGACGAGGATCACCGGCCGCTGCCCGGCTACGGTGCCGATGTTCGCCACCACGACCCGCTCCGGCTCCGGGCGATAACTCTCCCGCCGCTGGTAGAGAAAGAACGAGGAGACGGCGATCAGCACCACGCCGCCGACGAAGATCGCGCGCGAGGTGCGGCGGTCGGCGTTGCGCTCGACGATCCAGAGCGCGAGCAGGAGGAACGCCGCGACGGTGATGACGATGGTCGACTTGGAGAGGATGCGCAGCGCGCCGATGGGCAGGTAGTTGCGCACCGCGCCCAGGTGCAGCCAGTAGGTGCCGGAGGCGAGGAACGCCGCGAGCACGACGAAGCCGAAACCGTGGGTGCGGAAGGTGCCCTCCGGATTGGGGCGGCCGAACAGGCGCACGCGGACGACGCGCAGCAGCCAGAGCGCGGTGCCGAAGAGCAGGCCGCAGGTGATGCCGTACACGATGGTGACCGAGGCCAGCCGGCCGGGGGTGATGTCGACCTGCGGGTTGAGGAAGTACAGCAGGTGGGCCATGTAGAGGCCGAAGATGGCGCCGGCCAGGACGCGCTTCGAGTAGCCCCAGGGGACGGTCATGCGGCCGGCAGTGTAGACCGGGCAGCCGTCCGGCGGTCATGATCGACTCCGCCCGTTTGCGGGCCTGCCGCGGCGCGGAGGGCGTGCTCGCGCTGCTCCGTGACCTCGGTTATCCGGTTTCGCCAGTGGTCATCGATGCGGCCTCGCTCCGCCGCGCCGGCATCCCCGCGGAGTGGAACGGCACGACCACCCTGCGGCGCGCCGTGCAGTTGGAGGACTTCGAGCTGTTCGTCCTGGAGGGCACCGTGGCGGACGAAGCGATCACGAAATTCGTACGCGGCTGCACTGCATACAATCTGTGTACAAAATCAGTCATCTTTTACTGTTCCGAAGATAAGATCGCTATTTATGATGATTGTCGGCGGCTGGACATCGAGCTGGCCAATCCCTCCGCCCACGCTGTGGACCGCATCAACCTGCTCGCCCGGAACGGCGACGCCTCGCTCGCGAAGATCTTCGACCGCGCGCTCGACCGGGAGGTGCTCACCCGCCGCTTCTTCGAGCGCTTCCGCGCCGCGGTGCGCGACGTGGCCGCCGCGCTCGGCGGCGAGGAGGCCGAGGCGCTGCTCATCCTGTCGCGGCTGCTCTTCCTCTGCTTCGTGCAGGAGAAAGGGTGGCTCAACGGTGAGCGGCGGTTTCTCGTCGACCGGCTGGAGCGCGCCGTTGGCGAGGGGCGGGAGTTCTTCGCCACCGTGCTCCTGCCGCTCTTCTTCGGCGCGCTGAACACGCCGGCATCTGATCGCGACGAGGCGGCCCGCGCGCTGGGGCGCGTCCCGTATCTCAACGGCGGTTTGTTCGAGCCGTCCGCCTACGAGCGAAAGCATCCCGATCTCCACCTGCCGAACGAGCTGATGCAACGCGTGCTGGAGGACGTCTTCGAGCGCTTCGACTTTGCGGTGGACGAGCGCGACGCGGCCGGTACGCACATCGATCCGGAAATGCTGGGCAAAGTCTTCGAGTCGCTCATGGCCGAGGATGAGCGGGCGCGGAGCGGGAGCTTCTACACGCCGCGGCAGATCGTGGACGTGCTCACCTCGCGCGCCATCTCAGAATGGCTCGGGGCGGGCGATGCCGCCCCAATGCTGGAGCGTCTGCAATCGATCACCATCCTCGATCCGGCCTGCGGCTCCGGCGCCTTCCTGCTCTCGGCCCTCGGCGCGATCGAGCGGCTGACCCGCGAGCTCTCCGCGCGCGCCGGGGTGGAGGTGCCGAGGGACCTAAGGCAAAGAATTGTCGAGCGCTCGCTCTATGGCGTCGACGTGAAGCCGGAAGCGGTCCGGCTCTGCGAACTGCGTCTCTGGCTGGCCATCGTCTCCGGCAGCGACGCGGCAATCGAAGACGTCCGGCCGCTGCCCAACCTCGACCGCAACATCCTGCAGGGCAACTCCCTCCTCAGCCCCACCGACTTCCTGGGCGACGGCCGGGCCGACGTCTATCACGAGTGGGCGTATGCGCTCCGCACGCAGCGCGACCTCGTGGAGCGCTACCGCACCGCGCCATCGCACGAGCGGCCGCAGCTGGCGCGCGTGGTGCGCGAGAACGACCGCCGGCTTGCCACCGACCTGCTGGCCAAGTCGATCGAGCGGGATGAGCGGGCGCTGGAGGAGCTCGCCGCGCCGAGGCGCGATCTTTTCGGCCGCTCGCTGGAGGTCGACCTGCAGCGTTGCCGCGAGCTGCGGGAGCGCATCGCGCAGAGCCGCAAAACCCTGGAGCGCGCCGAGGATGGGGCGCTCGATTTCTTCTCCTTCGATGTGCATTTCGCGCCGGTGATGGCCGGCGGCGGCTTCGACGTGGTGGCCGGCAATCCGCCGTGGGTGCGGCACAGCCGCATCGACGCCGGCTCGAAGCGGATGTACTTCGACCGCTACGCGTTCTTCCGGGCCGCCCGCGACGACCGCGCGGCGATTCATCAGCCCGATCTCTCCGTCGCCTTCTTCGAGCGCGCGGTGGCCCTTGCCGCACCGGGCGGCGTGGTCTCCATCCTGCTGCCTGCGAAGGTGCTCAACGCCGCCTATGCGACGCCTTTGCGGCGGCACGCGCGGCAGCGGCTGTCCATCGTCGCCATCGACGACTGGAGCGACAGCCCGAAGCGGCACTTCGACGCCGATACGTTTCCTCTCGGCCTCACCGTGCGCAAGCGCGCGGGCCGCGGGCGCCTCAGCGTCACCACCGGCAGCGAGTCGTTCACGGTGGCGCAGCGCGACCTCTCGGACAATGAGTGGGAGCTCGTGCCGCCGGAGGTCGGCGCGATCCTGCGCGGCATCCGCGCCAAGCATCAGCCGCTCGCCGCCGTGTTGCAGCGCAAGCCGCTGATGGGGGTGAAGACGGGCGACAACAGCGCGTTTTTTCTGGAGGACATTGCGGACATTCCGCTGGAGTACGTCGCGCGCTGCGTGCGGGGACGCGACCTGCGCCGCTGGTCGGCCGAGGCTTCGCAGTGGATGCTTTGGCCGCCTTTGGCGGGATTCCCCGCCATTCCGGTCTGGCTGAAGAAGCTCGCAAAGACCAAAGGGATGAAGCCGTCGGAGTTTCGCCTCTCGTACGTCCGGCCCGAGCATCGCGGCATCAAGGTGGCGTGGAAGGACGTCTCGCGCGGGATGGTGGCGGCGGTGCTGCCGGACACCGTCTCCATCGACGGCCGCGAGCTGCCGCTCATCCCGAACCAGACGCTCTACTTTCTCAACGCGTCGTCGCTCGATGAAGCGCATCTGCTCGCCGCGCTCCTCAACTCCACCATCGCCGATGCCCTCCTCCTCGGCATCGCCGAGCGGGCCAAGGACGCGCATTTTCGTTACTTCGGCCGGACCGTGGCGCGGATGCCGTGGCCGGTCATCGAGTCGGCGGCGCTGCATCGCTCGCTCGTCGCCCTGTCGCGCAAGCGCGAGGCGGGCGAGGCGCTCGACGTGCTCGCCGCGGACGCGTACGGCATCAAGCTCGCGGAGCTGAAGATCCTGCAGCGCTTCGTCGCCGGGCGGCTGGGACATGCTCGCTGAGCATCAGCTCATCGCCGCGGTGCGCGTGCGCGAGCTGCTGCGCACGAGAGGCGGAGCGATCCTCGCCGACGACGTAGGCCTCGGCAAGTCGTACGTTGCCGCGGCGGTGGCGCGGAGCTGGCGCGGCGGGGCGGTGGAGCTCGTGGTGCCGGCGGGCCTCGTCGCGCAGTGGCGCGAGACGCTGCTCCAGTTCGGCGTCGAGGCGCGCATCCTCACCCACGACGCGCTCGCCTCCGATCCGTTCGTGCCCGATCCGGCGAAGCGGCGGCTGGTGATCGTGGACGAGGCGCATGCCTTTCGCAATCCAGCCACGCGGCGCTACGACGCCCTCGCACGGCGGTCGCTCGCCGCGGAGCTGTTGCTCGTGACGGCGACACCGGTGTGCAACGCGCTGCGCGACCTGCACGCACTTCTTGCGCTGATCGTGGCGGACGACGCGCTGGCCGATTGCGGGGTGCCGTCGATCGACGTCGCATTCGAGCTGCGCGATCGGGAGTCGGTCGCGCGCATCGTGGCGGAGCTGGTCATCCGGAGGGACGCCGAGGTGTTGCCGCCGGAGCTGCGGTTCGGCGAGTTGGAGCGGCGCGTGATCCGCCATCCGGTCGCGCCGCTGCCCATCGATGCGCTGCAGTTCCCGCTCGTCACCGGCGCGCCGCTCCTGCGGCAGTTCCTGTGGCGGCGGCTGGAGTCGAGCCAGGCCGCGCTGCTGGAGTCGGTGCGGCGGCAGCGGCGCTTCTACGAGCGGGTGCTGGAGGGAGGGCGGGCGTTCACGAAGCGCGACTATCGCCGCGCTTTCGCCAATGAAGAGGATGCGGATGCCGTGCAGAAGCTGCTGTTCTGGGACATGTTCGCGCCTCGCGAGCTCGATGTGGCCGCGGTGGGGGAGGAAGTGCGGCGGCTCGATGCCATCGCTGCCGCCGAGGTGTCGCACGGCAAGCTGGAGCTGTTGCGGAGCGTGCTGACGAGCGAGCCGACGCTCGTCTTCACCGGCAGCGCCGCCACCGCGCGCTACCTGCACGCGGCGCTCAAGAAGAGCGGCATCGCCACCGCCCGCGACGGACGCGGTGCGATCGCCGCCTTCCAGGCCGGTGCCATCGATCTGCTGATCGCCACCGATCTGGCCGGGGAGGGGCTGAACCTGCAGCGGGCCGGCGTGGTGATCCACTACGACCTGCCGTGGAACCCGGTGCGGCTCGACCAGCGCAACGGCCGCGCGCACCGCATCGGGCAGACGCGTCCCTCGGTCCGCGCGATTTACTTTCTCCCGGAAGATGACCAGACGCGCGTGGTGGCGACGATCGCGTCGAAGAACCGCGTCCGCCGCCGCACCTTGCGCCCCTCCTCCCTCCCGCCCCTCCCGCCCGCCCTCCTCCGCCCCCGCGTCGCGCGCGATGCTGCCGTGCTGCGCCTCGTCGCGCGCGGCGTGAAAGTGCCGCCCGAGTTGAAGCGGCGCCACAAGGCGGGCATCGAGCGGCTGATTGCGGAGATGAGCGGGGAGTATCTGGATGAGGGGCGGATGGCGGACCTCCTGGCGCTGGTGTCATCCTGAGCCGCGCAGACGGCGAACGGATCCGTACCTTCAGGCGCGGCGTCTGTGCGCCTCAGGATGACAAGCTATGATTCCGCCCCAATGGACCTCTTGATCGTCGATGACGAGGCGTCGCTGCGGGACTTCCTGACGATCGTCTTCGAAGAGGAGGGCTGGAGCATCGAGGCCGCCCCCTCCCTGGCCGCCGCGCGCGGGGCCGTGCAGCGCCACGAGCCGGACGTCATCCTCTGCGACCTCATGCTGCCGGACGGCTCCGGCATCGACTTCCTGCGCGAGGTGAAGACGCAGAACCCCTCCATCGCCGTGGTCATGATCACGGCGCACACCTCCACCAAATCGGCAATCGATGCGCTCAAGGCGGGGGCCACCGACTACATCGCCAAGCCGTTCGACATCGACGAGCTGAAGATCATCGTCCGCAAGGCGGTGGAGCGGAAGGCGCTCGAAGACGAGAACCTCCACCTCCGCAGCGCGCTCGAGGAGCGCTTCACGTTCGCCAACATCATCGGCCGCAGCCCGAAGATGCAGGAGATCTTCTCCATCGTGCAGCGCATCGCCAGGACGACCTCGACGGTCCTGATCAGCGGCGAGTCGGGCACTGGCAAGGAGCTCATCGCGCGGGCCATCCACTACAACTCCGGCCGGCGCGGCAAGTTCGTTTCCATCAACTGCGGCGCGCTGCCGGAGACGCTGCTCGAGTCGGAGCTCTTCGGCCACGAGCGCGGCGCGTTCACCGGTGCCATCCGCGAGAAGCGCGGCCTCTTCCACGAGGCGGACCGCGGCACGATCTTCCTCGACGAGATCGGCGAGACCTCCACCGCGATGCAGATCAAGCTGCTGCGCGTGCTGCAGGACCGCGTGGTGCGCCGCGTCGGCTCGAACGTCGAGACGACCGTCGACGTGCGCGTGCTCGCGGCCACGAACCGCGACCTCTCGGACTCGATTCAGAAAGGGACGTTCCGCGAGGATCTCTTCTACCGCATCAACGTGATCCCCATCGCCTTGCCGCCGCTGCGGCAACGGCGGGAGGACATCCCGCTCCTGGTGGAGCACTTCATCACCAAGTTCTGCTCGGCCCTGGGAGTGCCGCAGAAGAGGATCTCCTCCGACGCGATGCGCGCCATCGAGAAGTACCACTGGCCGGGGAACGTGCGCGAGCTGGAGAACGTCGTGGAGCGGATGATCGCCCTCGAGACTTCGGACGTCCTGACCACGAAATCGCTCCCCGAGGCGGTGCTGCTGGGCGGGTCGATCCCGGACGTCACTTTCGATCTGCCCCAGGACGGCATCTCACTGCAGGACCATCTGGAGGCCATCGGAAAGATCTTCATGCTCAAGGCGCTGGAACGGACGGGCGGCATCCAGACTCAGGCCGCCGAGCTGCTGCGGATGTCCTTCCGCTCCTTCCGCTACTACGCGAAAAAGTACGAGCTGATCTCCAGGGAAGCGGAGGTGGAGAGTGAAAAGTGAGCGAGCGGCGAGCAGGGACGAGCGAGCAGGAGCACGAGGGCTGGCGGGCGTTCTCCTGCTCGCTGCCTGCTGCTTGCTTTCCGCTTGTACAAAGCCCCAACCTCCTGCTCCCCAGACGGCGGCTCCGCCTGTGAGCCCGCCCGCGAGCAGCAGCGACGCGCCGCGCGTGATCCTGCCGGACGGCTACCCGGTGCGCGTGGAGCTCGCGGCGGATGAGGAGACGCGGGCCCAGGGCCTCATGTTCCGCGACCGGGTGGCGGAAGGGACGGGGATGATCTTCTTCTTCACCGAGACCGGCAACTATCCGTTCTGGATGAAGAACACCCTCGTCCCGCTGGACATGATCTGGATCGACGAGCAGAAGCGCATCGCGGCGGTCATCTCCGACGTCCCGCCCTGCAAGGCCGACCCTTGTCCGAGTTATCCGCCGAACGCGATGGCGAGATATGTGTTGGAGCTGGGGGCGGGGGAGGCGAAGAAGCACAACCTGGCGGCGGGGCAGACGCTGCGCTTCGAGGGGATGGACCATGTCATCGTGCACTGAACTATTTGCCCCGGCCAAGGCGTTGACGCGGGCACGGTAGTGAGCATGATCCGGTCGAAAGGCGAGAATCTCCGGTCGATTTACGTCCTCCTCTTCCTGAATATCGTCTTCTTCGTCCTCGAGTATCAGGATCCGGCGAAGTTCGCCCACCTCTTCGCCTTCGACCGCGCCCAAGTCTTTCACGGCGAGCTCTGGCGCCTCTTCACCTATCAGTTCTCCCAGGCCGGGCAGGGGTGGTTTCACATCGCGAAGCCGCTGATCCTCTTCCTGAACCTCTTCCTCCTCTACCTGCTCGGCTCGACCATGGAGGAGGAGTGGGGGACGAAGCACTTCGCGGCGCTGTTCGCCGTCTCCACCCTGACCACGGCCGGCGTCGGCGCCTGGCTCGGCCTGCCGCTGCTCGGCTCGTACTTCATCAACTTCACCCTGCTCTTCACCTACGCCACGGCGTTTCCCGATCAGGTCTTCTATCTGCTCAATACCGTGCCGGTGCGCGTGCGCTGGATTGCCTGGATCGCCGTTGCACTGCTCGCGCTCGGCGTCTTCGCCGGCGCGACGGTGAACCTCGCGCCGCTGGCCGGCGTGGCGGCGGCGTATGGCTACTGGCTGCTGAACCGTGCGCCCGAGTTGCCGCCGGCCAAGGTGCCCGGTGAGCGCATCAGCGGCGGCGACGCCTCGGCCATGCGCAACGCGGCGCGCTATGCCGCGATGAAGAAGGCGCTGGCGAACAGCTCGACCCCGGACGTCGACCGGCTGATCGCGCAGTCGGAGCGGGAGGTCATCCGCGGGGTGAACGTCTGCCCGCCGGCCGACTACAAGCCGGAGCACACGGACGGCTACTGCATCCGCTGCGATGGCTTCAACGAGTGCGCCGCGCGCTTCCTGAAGCTGAACCGTCCGCATGCGGCGCCGCCGGATGTGCCCGCGGTGCCGGAACCGACCGCGTAGCTATTCGCCGCTTCCGCCGCCGCCGCCGGCCGGCGGCGTTCCTTCGCCCCCGCCCGCCCCATCGCCCCCCCGCCCGCGACGGCGGCGGAAGCGGCGACGGCGCTTCTCGCCGTCCTCACGGGGCGGACGCGGCTCGCCGGGCGGCGGCTGCTGGCCCTGCTGGGGCGGACGCTCCGGACGATCGGTGGGGCGCTGCGGGCGCTCGGGACGCGGGCGATCCGGGCGCGGCGGGCGGTCTTCGCGAGGGGGACGGGGGGGCCGTTCGGCGCGGGGCTGTTGCGGCTGGCTCTGCTGCTGTTGCTGCGGCGCGCCGGCCGGGCGCTCGCCGCGCTCGCCGCCGCGGCGACGGCGACGCCGGTTGCGTCCGCCCGCTGCGCGCTCGCCTTGCGGTGGCTGCGCTTGCGGTTGTTGCTGCTGCTGTTGCGGCTGGCGCGGGGGACGCTGCGGGCGCTGCTGCTGTTGCTCGCCGCCGCGGCGTCTCTGGTCGCGCCCGCCGCGGCGCCCTTCCCGCCCTTCCCGGTCGTCGCGCGGCTTCGCCGCGGCGCCGGTGCGCTGCTCGAACTCGCTGATCTTGCGCTGCATGTACTTGCGCTGCTGTGCGTCGTGGCGGAGGCGGATCTCGTCGTGGCCGCAATAGGGACAGCGCTTCCAACCCTCCGGATAGGTCTTCTTGCACGACGAGCAGAGGACGCTTTTTGGCAGCGGCATGGCGGACGCGGCGCGCATTGTACACTTCGCGCCGTGACCGCTCCGGAGGATCGCCTGAAGACGATTCGGACGCTGATCTCGCTGGCGGAGGACGACAGCCCGAACGCCTGCTGGGACGATCAGCGCGCGCAGGAGCTGCTGCGCCGCGAATCGACCGCTCAGGAGTGCCGCGAGCTCGGCATGAGCGACTCGCTGATCGAGCACGTGTTCGGGACGGACGCGCCATGAGCGGGCGCTTCACGGTGCGCGTCGAGGCGCGGTTCGAGGCGGCGCACTATCTGCGCGAATACCGCGGCATCGCCGAGCCGCTGCACGGCCACTCCTACAAGGTCGAGGCGGACCTGATCGGGACGGGCGGCGGCCTCGATGCCGACGCGATCGCCGTCGATTTCGTCAGCGCGAAGCGCAAGCTGGAGGCGCTGGCCAGGAAGCTCGACTACGGCTGCATCAACGACGTCGCACCGTTCGACGCCGTCAATCCGACGGCCGAGAACATCGCGGAGTGGTTCAGCCGCGAGCTGCAGGCCGCGGTGGCGGATGAGAACGCGGTCGTGGTCGGCGTCACGATCTGGGAAGGGCCGGTGAATTCGGTGCGCTATGAACAAGCTCGCTGATCACACCGCGTTGAAGGAGTGGTCGACCGTGATTGACGCCCTCGGCCGGGGCGAGCAGATCATCCTCATCCGCAAAGGCGGCATCGCCGATCCGAAGTTCGGTCTGGAGGCCGACCGCTTCTATCTCTACCCCACCTTCTTCCACAACGCCGATGGCGCGGTGCCGGAGTCGGTGACGATCACCCATTGGGCCGAGGCGGTGAAGACATG
>DASYMJ010000244.1:0-8044 GCA_036009105.1 Thermoanaerobaculia bacterium
ACGGGCCGGCTGAGAGCCGGCCCCACATTTTTTGCCCCGTCCCGCTTCCGCCGTTCCGGCCAACCGCGCTGCTTCACCTCCTCGAAGGTGAGCAGCGAGTTCGCGTAGTAGTCGCGCAGGAGGCGCTCGCCGGGGGTCCAGCGCCAGCCGTCAGGAGTCTGCTCGACGAGATGGCGCAGGGCGAGGAGCTTCCTGGCCAGGCTCCAGATCTCCGCGCCGGTCTTCTCGCGGAGGAGCCAGTGGCGGTCGCTCCACTGCTCGCGGTGGCGGTCGATCTCGGCGATGATCGCCTCCTCCGGCAGCGGCCCCTCGTGCGCGGCGAAGATGCGGGCCACCAGCGTCACCGGCGTCACCGGCACGGCCCTGGAGATCTCGGACATCACGCGCTCGGCGAGCAGCTGCAGGTGCGGCTTGCGCTCCTCGAACGTCGGCGCGAGGAGGCCCGGATCGGCCTTCACCAGCTCGTCGATGTTCAGCGGCGTGCCAAACGTGACGATGGCGTAGCCGTAGCGCTTGAAGCGGCGGAAGAAGCTGCGCAGGGTGTTCCTGAAGAGGAAATCGAACGTGGTGCCGAGCTTCTCCAGCTTCGTGGCGCGGTCTTCCTTCCCCACCAGCTCCTCGGTCAGATTGCGGTCTTCCAGCACGCGGTCGAAGTTGATGGCGGTGGGGATGAAGTAGAGCGGCGCGGAGAACTCCCGGTCGCGCTTCGCGGTGACCAGGTAGTCCAGCATCCCCAGCTTCGGCTTCTGGAACGCGCCGTCGCGGGTGAGGCCGCCCTCCAGGAAGATGCCCTGGGTCACGCCGTTCTTGGTGATGGTCTGCACGAAGTTGGACAGCACGGCGTGGTAGAGCGGCTCGCGGTAGCGCCGGCGGATGAAGTAGGCGCCGAACCACTTGAAGAGATGGTTGAGCGGCCAGACCCGGGCCCATTCGCCCACCGCGTACGACAGCGAGATGAACTTGAAGAGCATGTGCGCCACGAGGACGTAGTCGGCGTTCGAGCGGTGGTTGATGACGTAGACCACGGCCGCCCCGCGCGGCGCCGTCTCGTTGAAGGCGTGCAGCGTCCTCCGTTCCACCACCGGCCGGTAGAGGAAGTGCATGATGGCCCGGGCGATCGGCGCGCCGAAGCGGTAGTACGCCAGGAGGTTGAACTTCGGCACGATCTCGTGCAGGTACGTCTTCGCCTGCCGCATCGCCTCCTCGGTGGAGACCCGGTGCGACTTTGCGTACTCGCGCACGGCGTCGACCACTTCCCGCGAGCCGAAGACCTCCAGCTCGATGTCCGCGTGGCGGCGCTTGAGCTTGAATTTATCGACGTGGATGCGGCCCCGGCGCTGCACCCGGCGCGCGTAACGCTTGCCGATGAGGAAGGCGATCACGGCCGTCGCGAGCAGCGCGGCGGCGAGAATGATGAGTTTCATGGGTGATGACAGTGTACGCGCGACGCCCCTGACCCGCCTTCGGCACTCTCTCCCCACGCGGCGGGACGAGGGCTGGGGGGAGGGGCGACACACGCCGTTGCGATTGCGCCGCAGCTGCGTAACAGGGCGCTGACCGCTTGCTGCCGTACTGCCGCTTAGACTGCGCTCCATCAAACACGTCGAAAGATAAGGAGCACATCATGCGCAACCGCTTTCTCTCCCTGGTCGCGCTCGGGCTCGCGATGGCCGCGACGGCCCGCGCGCAGAGCATCTCCGGCCCGCCCGACGGCGGCAATCAGCACGCCTCGGTCTCCCAGTATCTCGGCCCGGTGAAGGTCACCATCGATTATCACAGCCCGAAGGTGCACAGCCCCGCCAACGGCAAGGACCGCCGCGGCAAGATCTGGGGCCAGCTCGTCCCCTGGGGCTTCGCCAGCGGCCTGGGATACGGCAACTGCAAGCAGTGCCCCTGGCGCGGCGGCGCGAACGAGAACACGACGTTCTCCGTCTCGCACGACGTGAAGATCGAAGGGCAGCCGCTCCCGGCCGGCACCTACGCCCTCTTCTTCGCTCCGGGGCAGGACGAGTGGACGGTGATCTTCTCCCGGAACTCGGAATCGTGGGGCAGCTTCTGGTACGACCCCTCCGAGGATGCGCTGCGGGTGAAGGTGAAGCCGGGCAAGAGCGAGTATCACGAGTACCTCACCTACGAGTTCCCGGAGCGGCAGCTGGACCGGACGGTGGCGACGCTGAAGTGGGAGGACCTGCAGGTCCCGATCACCATCACGGCCGACTCGACGAATCTCTACATGGCCCAGATCCGCCAGGAGATGCGCAACGACCGCGGCTTCGACTGGAAGAACTACGTCGCGGCCGCCCGCTTCGCGCTGCAGAACAAGATCGCCCTGCCGGAGGCGCTGGAGTGGGCCAGGGTGGGCGCGCAGCAGAACTGGCCCGGCCAGGAGAACTACGCGACGCTCTCCACCCTGGCCGAGGCGCAGGAGGCGAACGGCCAGGCGGCCGAGGCGAAGGCGACGTGGCAGCGCGCGCTGAACCACCCGACCGCCACGGCCGTGGAAGTGCACACCTACGCCCGCCGCCTCCTCACCCAGGGGAAGAAGGACGAGGCGCTCGCCATGTGGCAGCTCAACGCGAAGAACCACCCGAACCAGTGGCCGGTGAACGTCGGCCTCGCCCGCGGCTACTCCGCTGTGGGCAAGTACAAGGACGCGCTGAAGTACGCGAAGCTGGCCTACGACCAGGCGCCGGACGAGCCGAACAAGAACGTGCTCAAGAGCGGCATCGAGAAGCTGGAAAAAGGGCAGGACATGAATCAGTAGGACGAGCGGTCGGTTGTCGGTTGTCAGTAAGAGACCGACAACTGACCACCGACAACTGCCTCATCTGACCGCCGCGCGCAGCTCGTCGATGTGCACGGCCCGGATCACCGACACCGGGCTGCTGAACGCGGCCGGGCCGAGGCCGATGGCGGCGCGCGTTTCGTTGATGGCGTTGCGCAGCTGGGTCAGGTGCGCGGCCTTCACCACCACGCCGGTCAGCGCGGGATCGGTCCAGAGGATGGGAGGCAGGCCGATGGCGAGGCGCAAGGCATCGACCGCGTCGCGCACCTCCTCGATGTGCGCCGCGCGGATGACGGCGCCGGTGAGCGACGCATCGGTGAAGACGAAGGTGGTGGCGAGATCGACGTTGCTGTACGCCATCCGCGCGCCGGTGGAAGAGACGGCGCGGACGCGGTAGAGGTAGGCATTGCCCGGCTGCGCGGTCGTGTCGTTGAACGAGGCCGCGCTGGTCGTGCCCACCAGCACCAGCTCGCCGCCCTGGCTGCGGAACACCTCGTACGACGAGGCGCCCGTCTCGGTGGTCCAGGAAGCGAGGACGTTCGTGCTGCTGACCGGCGTCGCGGTGAGCGTGATCAGGCCTGTTCCGGCGGCGTTCTGCGTCACCTGCAGCACCTGGTCGTTGACGCGGATCGTCCCCGTCCGCGCCTCGCCGGTCGGATTCGCCTTCAACGAGTAGGAGACGCTCGACGGACCGGTGGAGGAGATGAAGAGGAAGTCGCCGCCGCTCTCCACCGAGGCGGTCCAGGTGCAGCTCTGCGCGTTGGTCGTCACCTGGAGGGTGCCGCTCGTGCCGGCCGGTCCGTAGGAAACGAACGCCGGCGAGATGGTCAGCGTGCAGTTCTGGGAGTCCTGGGTGATGGTCACCGTCTGGCCGGCGATGGTCATGGTGCCGCTGCGCTGCTGGCCGGTGTCGTTCGGCTGCACCTCGTAGGAGATGCGCGCCGTGCCCGTGGCGCCGCCGCCACCGCTGGTGATGACCAGCCACGGCGCGTTGCTGGTGGCCGTCCAGGAGCAGAGCGCGTTGGTGGTGACATCGACCGTGCCGGGGCCGCCGTCGCGCGCGAAGGTGGCCGTCTGGGGAGAGACGGCGTAGACGCAGCCGCTGTCCTGATGAACGAGATGATCCTTGCCCGCGATGGTGATCTTGCCGTCGCGCGCGGGGCCTTCATTCACCGGGACGGTGTACGTCACGGTCAAGCTGCCACTGCCCGAGGCGGGCGAGGTCAGCGTCAGCCAGGAGGCGTTGGAGGATGCACTCCACGGGCATTGGGACGAGCCGGTGGCCATGGTGAAGGAGCCGTTGCCGCCCGGGGGGGCGAACGTCGCGCTGAGCGGATCGATCGAGTAGGCGCAGCCGTTGAGCTGCGTCACGGTGAACGTCTGCTGCGCCACGCTGACGGTCCCGACCCGCTCCGGTCCGGGGTTCGGCGCCACGGAGACCGAGGCGCTGGCGCTGCCCGTCCGCGAGGCGCCGCTGGCCACCGTGATCCACGACGCGTTGGAGACCGTGGTCCAGCTGCAGCCGGTCTGGGTCGTGACCGTGATCGTCGCGCCGCCGCCCACCGCCGCCTTCGTCACGTTGTCCGAGGCCAGTGTGTAGAGGCAGTCGTGCTGGACGATGGTGAAGATTTTCTCGCCGATGGTGATGTGGCCGGTGCGCGTTGCGCCCGGATTGGTGTCGTACTGGTAGCTCACCGTCCCGCTCCCTGCCGTGGCGTGCAGCCACGCGGCGTCGCTGGTCGCCGTCCAGCCTGCACACGACTGGCTCGCGGTCACGGTGATCGAGCCGCTGCCGGGGTCTTTGGTGACGTCCGCCGACGTGGGGCTGATCGTCATCTGGCAGTCGCGCGGGGCGCCGGAGCCGGCGAGGCGCTGCAGCACGTTGCGCGTGATCTGCTGCGCCGCGGCGTTGACGCGGCTGCTCCCGTTGTTCCAGTTGTCGAGGCCCCACGCCCACTGGATGCTGCCCGTCGCGAAGACCGTCGCGCCGCTGGGCGCGGTGCGCACCACCATGTCGGAGTTGATGGTCTGCGTGCCGCTGTCGTCGCTGAACGGCGAATGGGCCAGGCGGATCGTGCCGGCCGGCGTGGAGGAGTTCTCGATCGCGTCCACTTCGTAGCCGAGCAGGCCGGAGAGCTTGGAGCCCTTGACCAGGCCGGTGTTCGTGAAGACCCACGGCGCGCTGGTCACGTCGTCGATCTTGATGTCGGAATCGATCGGGCTATAGACGTACTGCACCCCAATCAGCGCCGCCTCGGGGCGGTTGACCGGGCTGAGGCGCCACTGCGTGGTCACGAACTTGTCGTTCGTCTTGTCGGCGTCGATGGCGAACGGATCGGACTTCGAGGCCGACTCCTTGTAGGCGATGATGGTGCGGTCGGCCACGCCGCTGCTGTTCGCCTCGAAGCGGATCTGCCAGAAGCAGGTGTTCGCGGTGAAGAAGCCGGCGTTGACGTGGTTGGTGATCGCGGACTCGACCGCGTCCCGCATCGGGCTGGACCAGTACTCGTCGTGCCCGACGGAGAGGAATGCCTTGTGGTTCAGCAGCTCGGCCGGCCGCTCGTGGGTGTCGACGTCGGTGAAGTAGGAGACGTCGTAACCCTCCCGCTCCAGGAAGCGGACCATGTTGAAGTCCCAGCGGTAGAAGAACTGGCCGGCGCCGCTGCCGTCCGCGTTCGGGCGGTCGAGGGAGACCTTCTTGGCCTGGATGCCGTCCGTGCTGTTGAAGCCGTAGAGCGACTTGCCACCCCACGGGTTGTAGGCCTGCGAGGTGGTGACGGCATACTGGTAGTAGTAGTTCGAGGCGCGGCCGTCCTCCCGGACCACGAACATGATGTATTTGTTGAGCTTGAGGTTCACCGCGGTGAGCTTCACCACGTAGAAGCCGCTGACCCAGTCGGTGGGGATGTTCAGGATGTAGGGATCGGTCCACTGGCACTCGACCATGCCGGTGTCGGGCGCGGGCGGCGGCACGCTCTGGCGGATGCCGGTGCGGTTGATGGTGGGCAGCATGCGCCGGCCGCCCAGGCCGCCGTACCAGCCGAGGCGGAAGACGTCCATGGTGTAGATGGAGTCGACCGTGCTGACATAGAGCTTGATCGAGCCGCCGGCGTTGACACTCGACGCGGACGCGTAGCCTTCGATCTCGCCGCTGGTCCCTTCATCGAAGAGCCGCCATTCGGAAGTGCCGGTCTTGGCATTCTCGAGCTGGACGGGATTCGTGGCATGCGCGTCCACCGCGTAGGCGGCCAACAGGACCGCGATCCACGTCGCGAGAGTCTTCATTCGGGGGTCTCCGGAACTTGCTGACAGCTGGTGAACGGCTACGACCGTTCCTTTTTCAGCTGTTATGCCAAGTTGGCGGGCAACGGGCAGCGGGCGGCGGGCAGGAGAACCCGGCAGGTTCTGTGTGCTCCTGCCCGCTAAACGGCGCCCATGAGCAGCTCGTACTCGCCCTCGTGGGGGACGACGTCCGGCTGGGCGGCGAGCTGCTCGAGGGGGAGGAGCATCACGGCGTCGACTTCGCCCTGCTGGAGGGTGAGCGCGAGGGGGTCGATCTCCTGCCGGAGGAGGAAGACCTCGTGCACTTCGTTGTCGATGTAGGCGCCGCCGTTGAGCACGGCGCACTGCCTCAGCGTGCCGAGGAGGCGGAGGGCACGAGGGTCGACCGCGAGGCCGATCTCCTCCTGCGCCTCCCGCACCGCGGCCTCTTCCGCGCTCTCCCCGGCGGAGAGGTGGCCGGCCACGGAGACGTCCCACAGGCCGGGCCAGTTCTCCTTGACCAGCGAGCGGCGCTGGAGCAGGACCCGGCGGTCGGGCGTCACGATCCAGAGGTGGGCGGCGCGGTGCCAGTCGCCGTCGCGGTGGACCTCCGGCTTCGGCTTGGCTTCGCCTGTTCTCGCCCCCTCCGCGTTCAGGATGTCGACGTGTTCGGTCACCGCGGCGCCAGCTCCCCCAGGAGCTTGCGGCCGATGGCCGGCAGGAGCGTCACGTCATCCGCCGTCCCGCGGGTGAAGATCACCACGATCAGCTTCTTCCCGCCCGGCAGCTCGACATACGCGGCGTCGTGCCGCACTTCGCTCGTCCAGCCCGCTTTCGACCAGAGCAGCGACCCTTCCGGCAGCGCCTCGCCGAAGAACTCCTTCACCTGGTTCTCCTCCTTGCGCTGCGGGCTCAGCGGCCGGGCCAGCAGGTCCATCATCTTCTGGCTCAGCTCCGGGGAGAGCGCGCGGCGGCGCTCGATCCAGAGCATGAGGGAGGCGACGGAGTTGGCCGACATCCGGTTGCGGTTCTCCCGGTTCGGACCGAGCAGCTGGAGGTCGCGGCCGAAGGGGCCGAAGCTCCAGGCCTTGGCCATGGCGCTGATGTCGTAGCCGAGGCGGGCGAAGTCCTTGTTCGTGATGCGGCGCTTGTCGATGAACTTGTCGAGGGCCCGCCCTTCCAGGTTGTTGCCGCTGCAGGTGTCGGTGATGACGTCGATGAGGAACGCCGTGGCGTCGTTGTCGGAGACGGAGATCATCTCCTTGAGCGCGCGGTCGATCTCCGGCGTGATCTTCACCCGCTTGTACGTCTCCACCAGGTAGAAAAGCTTGACCACGGAGGCCGGATAGAAGTTAGCCTCGCCGTGGTAGTCGCCGCGCGACAGCGTGCTCGGGTTGGTGACGTCGATGACGCTGATGGCGAGGTTGTCCGCCGTCAGCTTCGGAAAGTCCTTCAGCACGTCGTCCGCGACATGCCGCAACTTCGTCTCGATGGCCGGATCGACAGGAAGCTCTTTGTACTCCCGGAAGTCGGCCCGGGCGAGCGGCGCAAAGGCGAGAAACGCGACAAAAACGGCAAGCGAACGCATGAGGGTCATTGTACGGGAGAGACCGAGGTAGGATTTTCGGGCGATGAAGGATGAGGAGCCAGCCCCCACGCTGGAAGAGATCATGCGATGCCACCGGGAGAGGATGGCGGAGTTGGATCGCAAGCTGCGGGAATTCAGAGACGAACTCCTTCGGCAGAAAGCGGCGGAGGAGATCGAGTATGCCGCGGCGGCCGCTCAGCGGAAGCAACGGGCCGAAGATCTCTGGGCGTACGCAAAGTCTGTGGTTGAACAATGGGACCGCGACGATCAGAAGAATGAACCGAGGTAGGATTTCAACGATGAAAGACGAGGAACTGAGAAGACTGCTGAAGGAGAACTTCGACGAGACGCGGAGGCAGTTCGACCGGATCGACGGCCGCTTCGACCGGATCGATGCCCGCTTCGACAGG
>DASYMJ010000245.1:0-2215 GCA_036009105.1 Thermoanaerobaculia bacterium
TCGGGCCGGCTGAGAGCCGGCCCCACATTCTTCCGGCTGAACATCCGCACTTCCTCGATCGGCCGCACCAGCAGCATCGCCTCCAGGTGCGACCGCGCCTGCACGCCCGCCCCGAGGATGGCCAGCGTCTTCGTCCCCTGCCGGGCCAGCAGCTTCGTCGCCACGGCAGAGACCGCCGCGGTGCGGATAGCCGTGATGGCGGAGGCATTCACGGCGGCGAGGAGCTCGCCCGTCTCGCCGCTGTGGAGCAGCACGGCGCCGAGGTGGGTGTCGAGGCCTCGGGCCGGATTGCCCGGAAAAACGCAAACTTCCTTCAGGGCGTAGACCGGCCGCTCTCCACCGCGGTAAGCCGGCATCAGCCCCAGCAGGCCGGGAGCGCCGGGGGCGCGGATGGCCTGGCGCAACGGGTTGTGCACCTCCCCCCGCGCCAAGGCGCGCAGGGCGTCCTCCATCACCCCGATGCACTCCTCCATGGTCAGGAGGCGCTTCACCTCGTGCTCGGAGAGGATGAGCAGCTCAGGCATCGCGATGCACGGTATCGGGCGAAAAGGCCGGCAGGCAGACAGCCACGTACTCCGCCCCCTCCTCGCCCGGCGTCGAGTACTGCACCCACTCGCCCTTATGGGTGATCACGGCCTGGCCGGCGTGCACATCGGTCTCGCCGTCCTTGGTCGTCACCCGGAGCGTGCCGCGGAGGACGAGCGTGTACTCGTCGAACTCCGGCGTCTGGCCCGGCTCGACCCAGCCGCCCGGGCTCTTCATCCGCGCGACGCTGACGGCGGCGGTCTGCGAGTTCACCCGCCCCACGAACTCCTCGATGATTTTCGGCTTGTTGCCGGCGGCCTGAACGATGGTCGGTTTGGCGATGAGTGTCGGCATCCCCTCAGTTTATCCCCGCCTGCGAGGCCAGCCAGCGCTCGATCACCTGCAGCACGTGCTCGCGCTCGGCAGGCGTCAGCTCGTGCCCCTTGGCGATCTCGTGCGTTTTCTCCAGGCAGCCGCGGCAGCAGGTGGCCGTCGCATGCTGGGCCACGAACACCGGATGGTTCCCCCACGGCGTCTGCCGCCCGTCGTTGAGCGGCTGGGCGGGAGCGAGGCGCTTGCCGATCAGGTCGGCGGCCTGCTTCATCACGTGCGGCAATCCCCAGGTCTGCAGGTAGGCGAGCTCCCGTCCCCGCAGCCGGAACTTGCGGCGGAAGGGGCTCGCGGCCAGGCGGCGGAACGCAGAGGGGAGGTCGATCACCGGGCTTGCCACTATCATGCGCCGCATGCACTGGGCACGCCGCGCCGCGGCCGCCGCGCTGATCGTGGCCTGCGCGCTCTGGTACTTCGCCGACCAGCGGAAGAACCCGCCCGGCTTCTACCTCGACGAATCCTCCATCGCGTACAACGCCTGGACCATCGCCCATCATGGCGTCGACGAGTACGGCGTCCGCTTCCCTCTCTACTTCAAGGCGTTCGGCGAGTACAAGAACCCGGTCTACATCTATCTGCTGGCCGGCGTCTTCGAGCTCACCCATCCGACGAACCTCGCCGCCCGCCGCTTCAGCGCCTTCCTCGGCTTCGCCGCGGCGCTGTCCCTCGGCGCGCTGGCCTGGTCCCTGACGCGCCGGCGCTCCGTCGCCGCCATCACCTTCCTCACCGCGATCGCCACGCCGAACCTGTTCGAGGTCAGCCGTCTCGTGTTCGAGGTGGCGCTCTTTCCGCTCGCCCTGGTGGCCATGCTCGCCGCCGTGCTCGCCGCGCATCGCCGCGAACGATGGAACGGCTGGATCGTCCTCGCCCTGGCCGGCTCGCTGGCCCTCATCACCTATACCTACTCCACCGGCCGCCTCCTCGGCGTGCTCTACGCGGCGGGGCTGCTGATCCTCTACACGCGCGAGCGCCGCCCGTCGCTCATCGCCGTCTACGCGATCTACGCGGCGGTCGCGCTGCTGCCCATCGCCGTGTACAACGCGAGGCACGAGGGCGCCCTGACCGTGCGCGCCCGGCAGATCAGCTTCGTCCCGATGTGGCGCGAGCACCCGGCGGACGTCCTCGCCAACCTGGAGCGCAACTACGCCGCGAACCTGCTCCCCCTCGGGCAGTCGCTGAGCGGCGACCCGAACGCGCGGCACCACGTGCAGGGGAGCGGCGGGAACGTACTGCTGATGACGTTCGCCCTCGCGGCGATGGGTACGGCGCTGGTGATCAGGAGCCGCGACCGCTTCTGGCT
>DASYMJ010000246.1:0-10808 GCA_036009105.1 Thermoanaerobaculia bacterium
CGGGGGCGGGGCGGTCAGGGTGATGGGGGCAGGGGCGGGGGTGGGGGTGGGGGCGGCAGGGACGCCGAGATCGGGAGGGCCCACCGGCGCCGTATCTTCGCTGATGGTGGCCGTGGAGACGACGGTCTGCGTCCGCTGCAACGTCTCGGGGCGGCCGAACGGCAGCCCGATCAGGAACAGCCAGCCGAGCACCAGCAGCAGGACGACGCCCGCGGCGCTGCCGATCAGGATGCCGTTATTCGTCCGGCGGGGTGGCGGCGGCGGGACCACGGTCATTGCCCCCGGCAATCGCGAAAAGCGTGCCCGTCAGCGCGAGAGCTCGGAGGGCAGCCGCGGAGACGACAACAGTTCCGTGAACACCGCCCAGCGCTTGTTCGGATCGGAGCCGCCGTGGCGCTCCACGTAGCCGCGCACCAGATCCTTGCCCAGGTTGTAGTTGATGACGTAGCTGCGGTACTGGTCCACGAACTTCATCCGCTGCTTCGCCCGGGCCGGCGAGTAGAGGCCGTACTTGACCAGCCACTCCGCGGCCTGCTCGGCGTTGATCTCGCCGTCGATGTAGCGCCGCGCGGCCTCGTTGCCGGAGTAGGCGAGCTTGGCCTGGATGTCCTGGACGCGGTAGTACTTCTCCGCCTTGGCCGGATCGATCCCGGCGATGGGGAACAGGTTCGCGCGCTCGAAGGCCACCCGCTCCTGCGCCGGGAAAGCGACCTCGATCCCGTAATTCGCGCTCCCCTCGGCGATGAGCGACTGGGGCGAGAAGAGCGGATAGACCGTGAACTCCTGCCAGCCGCGGCCGCGCACCAGGTTCTTCTCCAGCAGCGCGTTGTAGACGTGATGGCCGGGATAGCCCTCGTGGCAGGCCAGGTCGATGGCCCGGTCGATGTAGATGGGCAGGTCGGTGTTGACCTGGATCAGGCTGTTGTAGTTGCCCTTGTACCAGTTGTAGCCGCTCCACGACTTGTTCGTCACGTACTCGACCGTGAAGTGCTCGCCGGCGGGCAATTGGGTGTGCTGCAGCGTCCGCGCGCGGCAGCCGTCGATGGCCGCCTTGAAGACGGCGTCGAGCTTGTCCTTCGGGATGACGAACGCCTCGCGGAACGACTCCAGCCGGTCGGCCAGCGAGCCGCTGCCGGGCAGCTCGCGATCGAGCTCCGCGGTGAGGTTCTGAAAATAGGCCTCATCGTGATGCGGCGCGACGGCGTCATAAAGCGCCTTCGATTCCTCATCGAAGGTGAGCTTGCGGCCGCGCAGCATCTCGGCCCGCGCGATGAGCGCCTCCGTCTGCCGCGTCAGATACGTGCGCCGCAGGGCGAGCATGGGGTCGGCCGGCACCGCCGTCGCGCGCAGCTCGTCCCGCAGCGCGGTGGCATCCTTGTAGATCTGGTCGAGCGAGGGCCTGGCCGCCTTCACCTGGTCGCGCAGCGCGGGCGGGCCGTAGTAGGCGTCGACGTAATCGGTGTCGTGCTCGCCCATCCCCAGCACCAGCTTGATGTAGCGCTCTGCGAACGGATTCATCGCCTGCGGATCCTCGGCTTTCGTCGCTGTGGTGGTCATGGTCGAGCAGCCGAGGGGGAGGAGGAGGGCTGCGGCGAGGAGGAGAACGCGCGGTTTCTGCATACGGCGGGGAGTCTTGCAGAAACCGCGCACGGACGAAAGGGGAGTTACTTCTTCGTCACCACCATCCGCTTGCCCTCGAAGTGGTAGTCGCAGCCGGCCAGATGGATGCAGCGGTCGAGCGCCTCGTCCCACGGCATGTCTTTGAAGGAGAGCGTGACCCGGCCGGAGACGTTCGGCGCGACGGCCATGTCGATCCTGGTCAGCTGGGCGAAGCTGCGCAGGACGTCGACGATGTCGGCATCCTGCAGGTCCATGCTGATCGGATCGCCCGACCACTTCGATTCCTTGACCGTGAAGTCGTAGGTCGACTCCTGCACCACCGCGCCGCCGCGCTCCACGCGCAGCTTCGCGCTGCCGTTGCCGGACGGCAGGACCTCCACCGAGACGATGTAGCGGCCGCCGTCTGCCTCGATGGTCGCCGTGGCCGGGCTGCCGGCGCGCTGCTGGATAGTCGGCTGGGCCACGATGGCGTGCGTCGCGTTCTCGACCACGATGCTGCGCACGAGGAACGTCTCGCGGCCGGCGCCGCGCTCGGCGCTGACGGTGAGTTTGTACGGCGTGTCGGACGTCGAGGGGGATGCCTTCACGCCCGCGGCAAGGGTGGCGGCGAGCAGCATCGCGGCGCCGCCGGCCAGGACGGCACGGTGGGAGAGGGCCTTCGTTTTCAACTCTTCATATCTCATCAAATGCTCCAGTCTTGGTTTGAGGCTCGCGGCAGCCATACACGACACGCCTGCAGTACGCGGCGAGATGACGGCGCGGCAGATTTTGGTCATGGCGGAGAGGTAATGATCGGTGTGGCCGGCGGCGTCGGCGACCGTTTCGTCGCAGGCCTCCTCGCGCGCGGCGGCGATGGAGCGCTGCGCGATCCAGACCAGCGGATGGGGCCAGAAGACGGCGGCGACGAGCGACTCGAGCAGCCCCACCAGGTTGTCGCGGCGCAGCACGTGGGCACACTCGTGGGTCAGCAGCGAGCGCAGCTCTTCCCGCGACAGGTCGTCGCAGCCGTTCGGCGGCAGCACGATCAGCGGCCGGATGATGCGCAGCGAGGCGGGCGCCTCGCTCGCGGCGGAGCGCACCAGCTCGATGGCGATGCGGATGCCGAGCGCGCGGCGCACCTCATCGAACGCCTCCCGCTCCCGCAACGAAGGCGCGGAGCTGGTCCGCATCACCTCGGAGACCGCGCGCCACTTCGCGACCACGATGCCGATCACGAGCAGGCCCGCGATGACGGCCCAGGCGATGAAGAGGCGCAGCGGCCACGGATTCGCCGGCGACGGCGCGGCGGCGGCGAAGTTGCGGCCCGCGGCGAGCATCTGCATGGGGATGACGATCGGCTTCGCCACGCGCAGCTCCGGCGCGGGGATGACCAGCTTGGCCATGCCCAGGATGAGCAGGGCGTAGCGGGTGCGGGCGGTGAGGGGGAGGAGGCGCGCGGCGAGCAGCATCGCGCCGAGGAAGAGGGTGGAGACGGCCAGGTGAGCGATCACTTCTTCTTCGCTCCCTTCTTCGTTTCCGCTTCTTCCAGCGCCTTGAGGTCTTCCAGGGTCAGCTTGCCGCTCTCCAGCAGGTGCGCCACGACCGGCTGCGCGGAGCCGCCGAAGAGGGCCAGGACCTCGTCCAGGATGCGCCGGTAGACGGACTTGCGGGTGATGGCCGCCTGGAAGAGGAAGGCGTTTCCGATCTTGCGCGTGCGGCGGACCGCGCCCTTCTGTTCCAGGCGGAGGAGGATGGTCTGCACGGTGGTGTAGGCGGGGCGCTTCTTCTCGGAGAGCCCCTCCTGCACCTCGCGCACGGACGGCTCGCCGAGCTTCCAGACCACGTCCATGATCTCCAGCTCGAAGGGGGTGAGCTTTGTTTTACTCATGTCGTAGTAAAAACTACGTCTGTAGTAGCTTTTTGTCAAGAGGGGCGGGGCGGCGGGCGCGCGATTTGTAGCGTCCCCGGCAGGAGGAACGGATGGACGCGAAAACAGGTCGGGGAGAAGCTGGTGGCGCTCTGCCGGGAGGGGAAGAACCTCGACGCGGTGAATGAGCTCTACTCCGAGGACATCGTCAGCATCGAGGCCTCCACGCGGCCGGGGATGCCGCGGGAGGAGTTTCTGTTCTGAGCGCCGTCCGCGGCCCGGCGCCGTCTACGCGGGATCAGCGGCGGCGGGCGCCATGGCCCTCCGCCGCTGAGCAACCATCCGTCTACTTCTTCGTGCAGGTCTCGTCGAGCATCTTGTTCCAGCTGCCCTTCTGTTCCACTTCGAAGACGTGCTGGAACTTGTTCGCGCCCCATTTCTTGAACCAGTCGCGCCCTTTCATCGACATCCCCATCATGTGCGCGTCGCCGTCGTAGGTGATGGTGTCGCCGACCCAGCCGCTGCTGCCGGACGTGCCGTAGCCGCCCATGCTGTCCAGGTAGCCGACCACGTACTGCTTCGGCCCGGCGTCATATCCGAGGAACGCCGAGGCTTTCATCGCCGCCGGCTTGGTCTGGTTGAGGTCGACCACGAGCCACTGGTTGGCGTAGTCCCAGCGGCCGTTGGCGGTGCTGGTGGTCGCCATCGGCTTGCCGGACGACAGGTCCGTGCCGGTGCAGTTCCACTTGCCGGCGAAGTAGTCGAGGTTGGCGAGGTTGGGGTTGCGCTTGTCCGCGGCGAGAACGGTGGACGCAATGAGGACGAGGGCTACGAAAAGGATACGTGCTTTCATGAGGTCTCTCCTTCGCTTGTTTGCCTCACCTACGCACGCGCCCGCCGATCGGATTGACCGCTGAAATGCGATGGCTGGCCACCCGGTTGTTGACACGCGCCGGAACCGTCCGTAATGTGGCGGCGCCTTTGCCGGTCCCCATCGTCTAGAGGCCCAGGACACCGCCCTTTCACGGCGGCAACACGGGTTCGAATCCCGTTGGGGACGGCGGCGACGCGCCGCTGCGCTGGTGGCAAAGCCCGTCCGGACGTGAGGCTCCTGCCGTCGGAGCGGAAAGGCGGCATCCCCCCCGGGCCCGTAGCTCAGTGGTAGAGCAGTTGGCTTTTAACCAATTGGTCGTAGGTTCGATCCCTACCGGGCTCACCACCGTCGACGGACAGATCGATCGTTTGTATCGCGGGGGCAGGTGGCGCGCATCGATCTGTCAGGGAGGCGCTCCTCGTGCTGCTTACGGCAGCCGTAGGGGGGGCATGTCGAGCTTCCCCTTGCGACGCGTCTTCGTCGGGCCGCGATCTGCGGGCCCGACGAAGACCCGTGCTTACTTGTCCTCTTCGACTTTGCCGCTGTTTGCCGTGCGATGCTCGGTCACCTGGAAGCGGAGGAAATCATGAATCGCCGCAAGCGCCTCCGCGCTCTTTGTGATGATGCGGATGCGGCCGCCCGCTTCGACAGGCTCGTACCGATAGCTGATCTCGCTCCGAACCCGCTCCATCCGTGCAACGCCATCCGGCCTGTAGCCGTGAACGAATGCAGGCGTGGAAAAGTCCGCGTTCTTGAACTGTGCGGCCACCTGCTGCAGATGTACGCGGATCGAATCGATGGTGGCCCGATCGGTCCCGTCGTTCGCGCGAAGTTCGATCGCTCCGCCGTCGGCGAACAACCGGAACGAATGCGTCGAGGTGCTGTGCGACATCCCGAAGGTGTCGTGCCGCCCGTCGACCGCGGCACCGTGTTCGGTGCTGTCGTCCGCTTTGACGTGATCCGCATTCGCCGCCGCCATGTGCTGGGCGTGCATGGGGCACGAAGCCATCGGGTCACTCGGAGCGGCGGAGTGGCTGGCGTGCTCGTCTGCGCCGGCGCGGTTCGAAAAGAGCAGGGCTATGGAAAGCGTGAAGCAGAAGGTGATTGTCTTGACCATGAAATCCTCCCTTTTAGTGAACCAATGATTCGAGAAGGTGTGCAAAGCCGCCTTCGGGCGTCGTTTCGAGGCGCCGTTCCCAGGCCGACACGATTTCGGAAAGGGCCGCGCGCACGGCGTTCATCGCGGCGCTCCGCTCATCCAGCTCAGCGAGCTTGCGCGTGGCCAGATCGCGCACCTGAGCGCATGGCGGGCGGCCGGAAGCCCGCTGCCGGAAGATGCGCGCAAGCTCGTCGAGCGTGAACCCGATGCTGAGCGCCCGACGAATGACCCGGATGCGCTGCACCGTTTCGAGCGGGTAACGCCGATACCCGCTTTCATCGCGGGCGACGTCGCCCAGCACGCCCTTTCGCTCGTAGTGCCGAACCGTGTCCACGCTCACCCCGATCCGCGTTGCGACCTCCCCGATCAACAGTCCTGAATTCATGGTCAGCAAGGTAAGGCCTTGAACCGGTTCCAGAGTCAAGTAGCCGCGCCGGACGTTCACGGGATTGCCACACCCGGGAAGAAGGAGAAGCGTCGTGAAGAAGCCTCTGATTGCCATGGCCCTCTTCGCATCCGCGTGTGCCTCCGTTCCGCGCGACGCGGGGACGAACAACGTTCAGCAGGCGGTCGCCGCACGGACGAGGCAGCCGGTCGAGTGGAAGGCCGAACCATTGGGCCGCGGACGATTCCGCGCGCGCCGGCCGGGATTGGGAAGGATGGCGGCGAACATAGTAATATCGCCCCCATCCCACAAATCGAGCACGGCGTGAGGCAGACTTCGCGTCCATGAATTTCGATCGCGCAATCGTCAGTTATCCCGACGGGCGGGTGAAACAGCTCCCGCCGGAGGAGTTCTACGCCATCCCGCTCAGCGAGCGCATCGAGCTGTTGACCAGCGGCCGGATCCGCTTCGAACGCCAGAACAAGCAGATCAACGCCCTCGAAGCCCTCAGGAAAGCATGAACCGAGCGACCTCACTCCGCATCGCCATCCTCGCCGCGGCCATGCTCTGGACGGCCACCATCGCCGTCGCCTATCGCGAGATGCGGCGCTTCGAGAGCACGCCCGGCCTGCCCGCGAACGCGCCCCGCCGCTTCCCTCCCGCCTCCGCCCTCACCCGCGGCGCCGGCCAGTGGACGCTGGTGATGCTGGTCCATCCGCATTGCTCGTGCAGCCGGGCCAGCGTGCAGGAGCTGGCGCAGATCGTCGAGAAGGCGCCGCATACGATGCGGACGTACGTCCTGGTCTACCGCCCGCGCGGTGTTCCGGCCGGTTGGGAGCGGAGCGAGGTGTGGGCGGCCGCGGCGCGGCTCCGCGGCGTGCAGGTGGTGATGGACCAGGACGGACGCGAGGCGCGCCGCTTCGGCGGCTTCACCTCCGGCCAGACGTTCCTTTTCGATGGCCAGGGCGCGTTGCGCTTCGCGGGCGGCATCACGTCGCTGCGCGGGCACGCGGGGGACAACCGCGGGCGGCAGGACGTGATCCGGATTGCATCGTCGGGCACCGGGACGGCCAGCCATCCCGTCTTCGGCTGCGCCATCAGCAGTGCCCCGACCGGACAGGAGAGAGCCAGATGACCTCGATCGCCATTCCCCACGCCGCTCCCGCGGTCCTCAGCCGCGCCGGCGAGCTGGAGGCGGCGCAGCTCCGCGCGCGCCGGGCCAGAATCGACCGGATGTTCGCCGTGCTGCTGACCGTGCAGTGGGTGGCCGGCATCGTCGCCGCGCTGCTCGTCTCGCCCTACGCCTGGGCCGGCAAGGAGCAGACCATTCACGTGCATGTCTGGATCGCGCTCCTGGGCGGCGCCGGCATCACGCTCCTGCCGGTGCTGCTGGCCATGGTGCGGCCCGGCGCCGTCAGCACCCGACACGTCATCGCCGCCTCGCAGATGCTCTCCTCGGCATTGCTCATCCATCTGAGCGGCGGCCGGATCGAAACGCATTTCCACGTCTTCGGCTCGCTCGCCTTCCTGGCGTTCTACCTCGACTGGCCGGTGCTCATCACGGCCACCGTGGTCGTCGCCGCCGATCACTTCCTGCGCGGCATCCTCTGGCCGGAATCGGTTTACGGGGTGGCCAACCCGGAGTGGTGGCGGTTCCTCGAGCACGCCGGCTGGGTGGTGTTCGAAGACGTGTTCCTCATCTGGTCCTGCCTCATGGGGCGCCGCGAGGTGCGCAACTCCGCGCTCCGCCAGGCGGAGATGGAGCAGCTCAGCGAGCAGGAGCAGCTCAAGACCGCGGCGCTGGAGATGGCGCTGGCCGAGATCCGCACCGCGACAGCGTGAGAGGCCTCAACTCGCTTCGGAGATGGTGACCGTCATCGTGCCCTTGGTCGAGATGAGCGCGGTCGGGTTCACGTTGATGGTGAGGTAGAGCGGCACGGAGGCAGCCGGCGGCGCGGGGACGCAGGAGCTGCCGACCGCGAAGCCGGCCATATCGCCGGCCAGGCCGGCGGTGCTGCCGCCGAAACGGCCCACCACGCAGCCGGCCGGCGCGGAGGCGACCAGGAGGCCCTTCATGGCGGACATCGGATCGCCGTCCGGACCGGAGGTGAAGCCTTCGGTGTAGGTCCACGTCCCGCTGCAGGTGATGCGCAGCTGCGTGTTCGCCGGGACGAGGTCGAGCACGAGCGTCCACGCGCCCGCGGCCGGCCTGCTGGGGAGCGTCAGCGTCTTCAGGTCCGTCCAGGTGGTGGTTTTCATCGGCTCCGCTCTCCCAGAACGTAGACGGCGGCGTCTTTCTCGAACATTTTCTCCTTCATGTCCGCCTCGGCGATGCGGACCAGCGCCGTCGCCTGCGCGCCGTCCGCTACTACCGCGATCACCGGGCCGGTGTAGCGCGTGTGCTGCCAGCGGACGTCGAGCATGGTCCGGGCGTTGACCAGCTTCGCCTGCACCGGCGTGAGCGGAACCGGAACGACGACGGTGTGGTCTTTGGCCCAGACCATCGGTGCGTCGCGCAGCAGGCCGGTCTCGACCCGGTCGCCTCTGCCGCGGCGCGCGGAGAGGTACTTGCCGGCGAACGGCGTCTTCGCATCGCGGCAGTCGACGTCGTCCGAAACGAGGCGGCGGTTCGCCGGGAGCGAACGCGTGGCGACGCAGTCCGGGCGCAGGCCGCGCACGCCGATGGCGCAGGTGCCGAGAAACACGAGAAAGCCGTAGACGGCGGCGAGGAGGGCGAACAGGCGGGCCCGCTCGCTCATTTGCCGTGCTCGTACTGCACCGCCGGCGTCTCGCCGTAGGCGACGTGGCGGACGACTTTCCGCCACAGCTTCTGCTCCTCCACCGGCGTGAGCGGCAGAGGCAGATGGTACGCGCCGAGGAGCTGGAAGCGGTTCAGATCGACGGAGGTGCGGACCGTGTCGGCGAAGCCGCGGTAGTTCAGCACGGCGAGGCGGAGGAGCAGCAGGCAGAGGAGCGGCCCGGCGGCGGCGAGGGCGAGGTAAAGCAGGAGCGCGCGCCCCATCAGCGCCAGCGCGGGCAGCCAGCCGGCGGTCGTGAGGAGCATCAGCCAGAAGAGCGCGATCATGCCGTCCAGCCGCGCCTTCGCATCCTGCACCACCGGATAAAAGTCGGCCTCTTTGGCCAGCGTCTTCTGCATGCGTCCCCACAGGACGTCGAGGCTGAAGCCGTAGCGCTTCACGCCGTACACGGAGAGGGCGTTCGCGATGTTGCCGATGGTGGTCGGCGCCACCGCCCCCGCGCCAAAGTCCGCCTCCCTCCGGTTGTACCAATCCGCCGCCTCGGCGTCGGCGCGCGTGCGCGCATAGTCCACCAGGCTGACGAACGCGACCTGGTCGCGATTGAGCTGCTCCGCGTCGGCGTTTCCCGCATCCACGTTCTGTGCGCCGAGGGCCGCTATGAGAGTGAGGCGCGCCGCGTTCAGGTCGGTGAAGGGGAGGAGCTCGCCCTGGCGGCGGTCTTTTTCCAACGGCGTGAGGATTCCCTGGTACGTGCAACCGCCCTTCGCCGCGACGCCCTTCTGTCTTGCCGCGGCGAGCTGGCTTTCCCAGTCGCCGGCATGGCGCAGCTTCCACTGCTCGCGCTGCGCGGCATCGAGTTTCTCATCGATTGTTTCCAGTCTCTCCCACTGCAGCGGCCGGAGCAGCTTGCACAGCGGCGCGGGCCAATGTTTTCCCTCCAGCAGCTCGCGCAGGAACGTCGCGATGGAGGAGAGGATCACCGCCAGCACGGCGAGCGCGATCAGCACGACCGTGCCGTTCAGCGCGCCGGCCAGCGGCTCGTTGCCCTGTTTCTTCAGCGCCCACGCGTGGAAGGAGCCGACGGTCGTGAAGAGCAGCGCGGCATTCACGAAGGCGGCGATGAGCAGGGGAAAGAACGCCGAAATGAGGAGGTATTTGGAGAAGATGTTGGTCAGTTTGTCGAGCAGAGTGCTGAACAATGGCGGCTTCCTCCTACGGCGTGCACTCGACAATGGATTGGTCGCCGAACGGGCAGAGGTGATCCGTCGGTTTGGCCTTGTGCTGCCAGCGGGGATCGGTGCAATAGCACGCCCCCGGCCCTCCCTCCAGCGCGTAGGAGAGCCCTTCCTCCATGGTGACGATCACCGCTCTGCCGATGGAAAGACTGCGCAGCGCGTAGTCGCAGGGGAGAGCGTTCCCGAAGCGCGCGTCGATCACGTTCGGATCGAAATTCCCGCCGTGCAGCTGCTCCTCCGTGGTGTACCACTTCACGCCCAAACGCGGCTCGCACTTCGGCGCGACGACCGGCGTGTCGATGACGATCGCGCCGTCGACCTCTCCCAGCGTCGCGACGCCGCTCTTCATCGCCCGGTGCAGCTGCAGGGCGCGGACGAGGCGGACCTCGCCGTACTTGCCAACGGTCACCACGGCCGAGCGGTCGCTGGCGTGCATCGCCGCCAGCGCGCTGACGAGCGTCGCATCCTGGGGAAGAGTGGGCAGCTCGATCTGTCGCATGGTTGTGCCGGCGATTTTGACTCGCTTCGCCGAAATTCAAAAGGCCGGCTTTGCAGCCGGCCCCCCTGGATCGCTCAGGTCAGGGATGATTTGGCGCCCACGCGTTGAGCATCAGCGGCGCGCCGATGTTGTTCGGGGCGCTCGCCGTCACGTTGTGCTTCGCGTAGTTGGAGACGACGCCGAAGAAGAAGCTGCTGTCGCCCTTGCCCGGCGCGCTGCCGCCGGCCACGGGGGAGGCGAAGGTGAAGGTGATCTTGTTGCCCGACCGCACGGCGGAGGAGAGGCCGATGGTGCCGATGCCGCCCTTGGTGGTGACGAAGACGTCGTCCAGGGTGCCGTCGCCGTTGAAGTCGAACTTCTGGGTGGGGCCGATGTCGATGGTGAGCGAGGTGATGAAGGGGATGGCCAGCGCGCCGACGACGTTGCGCAGG
>DASYMJ010000247.1:0-15461 GCA_036009105.1 Thermoanaerobaculia bacterium
AGGAGGCCTTGAAGACGAGCTGGATGCCGAGCTCGTCCCGCAGCGCGCGCAGCGTGCGCGCCATGCGCAGGGCATGCTCCCGCGACTCGATCACGCACGGGCCGGCGATGAAGAGGGGCGGCTGGCCGCCGCCGAAGGAGACGGTGTCGGTGATGGAGATGGTTCGCGTCATCAGGATGAGGATAGCTGATCGCGGGCGGCGGGCGGCGGGCTGTTGGCGATCAGCGATCAGCGATCAGCGATCAGGAGCACGGGCCACGACGGCCGAATCTCGGCGGTCCTCCTGATCGCCGATCGCTGCTCGCCGCTCGCCGAACCAGGCACGCCATCCGCAATTATTTGCATTTATGAAACAGCGAATTCTGATGCTTCTCCCGCTCACCATCCTGCTCGCTGCTTCGGCTAACGCGACCACTTACCACGTCGCCACCACCGGCAGCGATACGAACCCGGGCACTTCCACCCAACCCTTCCGCACCATCACCAAAGCCGTCACGCTGGCGGCGCTCACGGCCGGGGACACGGTCTACGTCCACACCGGCACGTACAACGAGACGGTCACCATCTGGCATAAGTACGGGACCTCCACCAATCCGATCTACATCGCCAATGCGCCGAACGAGTCGCCGGTCATCGACGGCACGGGCAAGACCGGCAACGCGGTCGTGGCCATCGACGAGTCGTCCTACATCCACTTCGACGGCTTCGAGGTGAAGAACGGCAGCGCCAGCGGCATCCTGGTCTGGGACGCCGATCACATCCAGGTCCGCTGGTGCGAGGTGCACGACTGCCAGAAGTTCGGCATCCACGCCGGCACTGACACGTGGGGCACCACGCACGACATCCTCTTCGAGGGCAACGACGTCCACGCCTGCGTGCTGGAGAACTCCGCGCGCACCGGGACGAGCGGCTGGACGCAGGCGATGTCCTCCTACCAGGCGGACTACGTGGAGATGAAGGACAACTACGTCTACGAGAACTACGGCGAGGGGCTGGACCTGGTGGTCACCGACCACGGCAACATTCACGGCAACTGGGTCAGCAGCAACTACAGCGCGAACATCTATCTCGACAACGCGCAGTACGTCACCGTCGACCGCAACTTCGTCTCCTTCACCAACTCCGGCTTCACCCGCAACGGCGGCGCGGCGCACGGGATCGCGGTGGCCAATGAGTACTACACCACGCAGAACCCGTCCACCGACATCACCGTCACGAACAACATCTCGGCGTGGTGCAAGAGCGGCTTCCTCTACGGCAACTGGGAGTACAACGGCGGCCTGCACAACACCACCATCGCCAACAACACGTTCTACCACTCGGAGTACGCGAACATCTGGATCGAGACGGCGAGCCACGACACGACGGTGGTGAAGAACAACATCTTCAGCGCCTACACCACCGTGCCGAACGCCGTCTCGCCGACCTCCGGCTTCACCTACGCCTACAACAACTGGTACGGCGGCACCTCCGGCTCGACCATCACCGGCTCCGGCGACGTGGTGGGCGACCCGAAACTGGTCAACCCGGGCAACGGCACGGCCAATGATTTCAAGCTGCAGTCGACCTCGCCCTGCCGCAACGCGGGCACGACGGTCAGCGCGGTGACCACCGATTACTGGGGCACCTCGCGCAGCGGGACGTACGACATCGGCGCGCACGAGTACAACTGATGTAGGGCCGGCTCTCAGCCGGCCCGATAGCAACGGATGGCTGGGCCGGCTGGAGAGCCGGCCCTACATTTTGTTCAGCGTACGAGCAGCGGCGCGGGTTTTCGCGCCCCGAGCGCGGCACCGGCGATCGCCGCCACGGCCACCAGCAGCAGGCTCACCACCCAGAACCACGGCGGGTGGGGGATCTGGAACATGTTCGCGATGGCGGCGGCGAACACGAGCACGCCCGGAGTCACGGCCGGCCCGGCGCGCTTGCCGATCCTTGCGGCGAGCCAGCAGCCGCAGAACGTCCCCAGCGTCCAGCCGAGGATGATCATCAGCAATGCGCCGGGCGGCATCTGCGCGGCGGCGCGGGCCAGGGCGGCCGGATCCTCGACGTTCATGCCGGGCGGCGGCGGGTAGAGGGCGTGGCTCACCACCTCCACCACGATGATGATGCCCACCGCCAGCAGCACTCCGGCGACGATGCCTGCCAGGACGCGGAGCATGGCTAGACCTGCTGCATCTCCGCGGCTTTCGGCATGGCCATGGTCGTCTTGTTCGAGTTGCGGTACGCGCGGGCTGCCGCGATGAAGGAGCGGAACAGCGGATGCGGCGCGCTCGGCCGCGACTTGTACTCGGGATGGAACTGGCAGCCGACGAACCAGGGATGGTCGGCCAGTTCCACGATCTCCACGAACTTGCCGTCGGGCGAAGCGCCGGTCACGCGCAGGCCGCGCGCCTCCACCGCCGGCACGTACTCCGGGTTCACCTCGTAGCGATGGCGATGCCGCTCTTCGATCGACTCCGTGCCGTAGGCCTCGCGGGCGATGGAGCCCTCGCGCAGCTGGGCCGGGTATTTGCCCAGGCGCATCGTGCCGCCCAGGGCGTCGACGCCGATCAGGTCGCGCAGCTTGTAGATGATCTTGTACGGCGCCTCGTCGTCGAACTCCGTCGAGTTCGCGCCGACCATCCCCACCACGTTGCGCGCGAACTCGATGGTCGCGCACTGCATGCCGAGACAGATGCCGAAGTAGGGGATCTTGCGCTCCCGGGCGTAGCGGATGGCGCGCAGCTTCCCTTCCACGCCCCGCGCGCCGAAGCCGGGGCCGACCAGGATGCCGTCCACCGAGGTCAGCTCGCCGTGGTAGCCCTCTTCCTCCAGCGACTCGGAGTCGATGTAGACGATGCGCACCTTCACGTTGTTGGCGATGCCGCCGTGGGTGAGCGCCTCGTTGAGCGACTTGTAGGAGTCGCCGAACTCCACGTACTTGCCGACGAAGCCGATGCGCACCTCATCTTCCGGATGGCGCAGCTTGCGCACGATCTCCTCCCACTTGGTCAGCGCGCCGACCTCCTCGTGCGGGAGGTGGAGCTTGTCCAGCAGGATCTCGTCGAGCCCCTCGCGGGAGAACGTGAGCGGCACCTGGTAGATGAACTCGACGTCGAGGGCGGGGATGACCGAGTCGTCCTCCACGTTGCAGAAGAGGGCGATCTTCTTCTTCATCTCCTCCGGGATGGGGCGCTCGGAGCGGCAGAGCAGGACGTCCGGCTGGATGCCGATCTCGCGCAGCTTCTGCACCGAGTGCTGCGTCGGCTTCGTCTTCAGCTCCTCGGAGGCCTTGATGTAAGGCACGAGGGTGAGGTGGACGTTGATCGCGTTGCCGCGGCCGACTTCCAGGCGGAACTGGCGGATCGCTTCCAGGAAGGGGAGCGACTCGATGTCGCCCACCGTGCCGCCGATCTCGACGATGACCACGTCCACTCCTTCCGAGACGTCGCGGATGCATTTCTTGATCTCGTCCGTGATGTGGGGGATGACCTGTACCGTCTTGCCGAGGTAGTCGCCCCGGCGCTCTTTCTCGATGACGCGCAGGTAGACCCGGCCGGTGGTGAAGTTGTTCTTGCGCGTGGCGCGCATGGTGGTGAAGCGCTCGTAGTGACCGAGGTCGAGGTCGGTCTCCGCGCCGTCGTCGGTGACGAAGACTTCGCCGTGCTGGAACGGCGACATCGTCCCCGGATCGACGTTGATGTAGGGATCGAACTTCTGCAGCGTGACGCGGAAGCCGCGCGCCTCGAGCAACGCGCCGATGGAAGCCGCGGCGATGCCCTTGCCCAGGCCCGATACGACGCCGCCGGTGATGAAGATGTATTTGGTGCTCATGCGCAGCCTCCTGTAGGGAATGCAAAAAAGTAGCTAGCAGGGAGTTTCGAGAGGAGAGAGGTGGGGAGCGAGAGGGGAGAGTTCGGCGTGGGGAGCCAACGGCTCACCAACGAACTCCGATCTCATGAATGCAGTTTTGCAAGCTCGCTCTCAACACGGGCCACATCCTCGGGTCGGTCGACGCCGAGGTGCGGCTTCGAGGTCTTCAATACCGCAATTCTAAAGCCCCGCTGCAGGGCCCGCAACTGCTCGAGGGATTCAGCCAGTTCCAGGGGGGAGGGCGGCAGGGCCACGAAGCGCTGGATGGCGTCGCGGCGGTAGGCGTAAACGCCGATGTGCCGCAGCGCCGTCTCACGGCTGCCGATCGGCGCGCGCGAGAAGTAGAGCGCGTTGCCGGCATCGTCGATGACCACCTTCACGATGTCGCGGGCGCGGTGCTCCTCGTCGCTCTCCAGCGGCGAGGCGAGCGTCCCCATTTCGGCGCCCCCTTCGGTGAGCATCGCGATCAGCGTATCGACCGTGGCGATGTCGATCAGCGGCTCATCCCCCTGCACGTTGATGATGAGGTCGAAGCGCTGCCCCTCCTGGGCCTCGATGAGCGGCAGCGCGGCGGCGATGCGATCCGTGCCGCTCTGGAACTCGCCTTCCGGCGCCACGACTTTGCCGCCGAAGCTCGTCACATGCGAGGCGATGCGCCCGTCATCCGTCGCCACGTACACGGCCGCGGCCCGGGCCGAGCCGACGGCCCGCCGGTAGACCCGCTCGATCAGCGAAACGCCCGCGATCGGTACCAGCGGTTTGCCGGGGAAGCGCGTGGAGCCGTAGCGGGCGGGCACTACAATCACGGCGGCCATGGACGGCGGGGATTCTAGCAACGAGCGGGCGGCGAGCAGCGAGCGGCGAGCAGGAGAGGCGAACGGCGGCAATCTCCTCGGTTCTTCCGATCGCCGATCGCCGATCGCCGATCGCCAACACGCTGATCGCCAGCTTTTGTCACGTCTCACCATCGTCCTCCTCCTCACCGTCACCCTCTTCGCCGGCTTTTTTCACCTCAACCGGGTGTACGGCCACAAGTTTCACGACGTGACCGGCCGGGCGGAGTGGATCTGGGCCCGCACGGAGCTGAGCCGGGAGCAGCCGCTGGCGTTCTTCGCCGTGCGCGATTTCGAGCTGCCGCCGAGCCGGCTCTTCACCAGGATCAAGATCGCCGCCGATCCGGAGTACGCGCTGTTCTTCAACGGCCGCCCGATCGGCGGGCGGCGGCAGGGCGAGCAGGTGAAGCTCGACCTGTTCGACGTCTCCCCGCTCGCGCGCGACGGCCGCAACCGCATCATGGTCGTGGTGCGCAGCACCAACGGCGTGGGCGGCCTCATCGCCGCGGTCGACATCGCGCCGGAGGTGGAGAACTACGTGATCACCGACGGCGGCTGGAAGATCTTCCGGCAGTGGCATCCCGGGATCGCCGTCCGCGACGCGCGCGACGAGCGCGCCGAGGCGCCCATGCTCTTCGGCGAGCCGCCCCTGGGGCGCTGGAACTACCTGCAGACCACGCCCGGCGTTCCCGACCAGCCGGCCAGATCAATCGCCCCGCCGGTGAGCGCCACGCGGCTGAAGGTCAAGGTGTTGACGGTGAAGCCGGTGGGCGGCATCGCCGTCGTCGGCACCTCGCCGGCCGGCGCCATCGCCTTCGACTTCGGCCGCATCCTCGACGCCCGCCTCCGCCTGACCCTCACCCTCCCCTCGCCGGTGAACCGCCGCGTCAACGTCCGCTTCGCGAACACGCCGGGCGAGCTGACCGCGCTGGAAGGAGGCATGACCCCCTTCGTCTTCGCCGCCGGCGAGCGGACGGTGATCGACCCCGAGGTGCGGCACTTCCGCTACGCGATGGTGTACGGGGGGCAGGCGAGGGTGGAGGCGGTGGAGTAGCAGAGTTGTCAGTTATCAGTTGTCGGTTGTCAGTAGAAGCGGGTCAACCGACAACTGATAACTGACCACCGACAACTCAGTACAGCACCTTCCTCACAAAGTACTCCTGCAGCGAGATCGTCTTTCCGTCCAGGGCGGCCGCGTCTTCGCGGGTCATCTGGAAGCGGCCGGAGGAGCCGCCGGTGGTCGTCTTCATGAAGAGCTCGACCATGTCCACCTGCGTGCCGGTCACGCCGGCGTTGCGGACGATGAGGAAGGACGTCGCGGAGATGGCGTTGAAGACCTTGTCCTCACTGTCGGCGGTCAGCTCGACCCGGAAGGAGTTCGCGCCGGTCGGGGTCAGCTTCTGCTCGAAGATGCCGACGTTCTCGTAGGCGCGGCCGAAGCGCTGCAGCACCTCGTCCGAGATCATCGGCCCGCTGTAGATCGGCGCGGTGGGGGCGGTGGAGGTGCGGGGCGCATCGGCGGTCGGCTTCTTGAGGTGGATCTGCGAGCCGAGGGAGGGCCCTTTCTGCTGTTGCGCGCCGACGGCGGGGAGGTTCGGCTGGAGGTCGATCAGCTTCGCGTCGCCCAGGCCGAGCTTGGTCATCTGCTCCGACTTCGCCTCGTCGATCTCGGAGAGGTTGACCTCGATCAGCTGGCCGGTCGTGGTGCGGAAGCGGGCCTTGGCGCCGTTCACCGTCCATTTCGCCTGGGCGACATATTGCGTCCCGTTCCGGAGCACTACGTTGTACGTGGCGAACGACTGCGCGGCGAAGAGGAGGGAGAACGCGGCGAGCGCGATGATCTTTCTCATGGAATCCTCGGGTCGAATCCGGTGATTATACTGGCCGCAACGCCGGCCGGACTCGTCACGATTCCGCCGCCGCTGGCTGGAAAGGACTTCCCCGATGCTCGTCGTGATGGAAGCCGGCGCACGGCCGGAACAGATTGAAGCAGTGGTCCGCCAGATCGAGCGGATGGGTCTGAAGGCACACCCGATCCCCGGCGCGCACCGCACGGCGATCGGCATCACGGGGAACGCGGGCGCGAAAGATCCGACCAATCTGGAGAACTTCCCGGGCGTCAAGGAAGTCATCCAGGTCACGCACGCCTACAAGCTGGTGAGCCGGGAGGCCAAGCCGGACGACACGGTGGTCAGCATCGGCGGCGTGGACGTAGGCGGCAACGGCATCGCGGTGGTCGGCGGCCCCTGCGCCGTCGAGTCGCTCGACCAGACACGCGCCATCGCCGCGGGCATCCGCCAGGGCGGCGGCCAGCTCTTCCGCGGCGGCGCCTACAAGCCGCGCACCTCTCCCTACTCCTTCCAGGGCCTCGGCGAACGCGGCCTGGAGATCCTGGCCAAGGTGCGGGAGGAGTTCGACCTCCCCGTCATCACCGAGGCCATCGACCACGAGTCGCTGCAGCTGGTCGATCAATATGCCGATTGCATCCAGATCGGCGCGCGCAACATGCAGAACTTCTCCCTGCTGCGCAGCGCGGGGCGGGCCCGCAAGCCGGTGCTGCTCAAGCGCGGCATGAGCGCCACGCTGGAAGAGCTGCTCCTCTCGGCCGAGTACATCATGTCGGAGGGGAACTACAACGTGATCCTCTGCGAGCGCGGGGTGCGGACCTTCTCCGATCACACCCGCAACACGGTCGACCTCTCCATCGTCCCGGCCATCAAGCGGATCAGCCATCTGCCCATCCTGGTCGATCCGAGCCACGGCACCGGCAAGCGGAACAAGGTGCTGCCGATGTCGCGCGCCTCGATCGCGGTCGGCGCGGACGGTGTGCTCGTCGAGGTCCACCACAAGCCGGAAGAGGCGCTCTCGGACGGGCCGCAGGCCATCCTGCCGTCGACCTTCGCGCAACTGGTGACCGAGGTGGACGCCATCGCGCGCGTGCTGGGACGCTCGTTGCAACCGGCCCTCGCGGCGAGGATGTCATCCTGAGCCCTGAAGCAGGCGAATGGATCCGTTCCGATCCGGCGCCGCGCCTGAAGGGGCGGCTCCTTCGTCGTCTTCGCGACTCAGGATGACACGCCGTCCTTTCCTATGCGCCGTACGAAGATCATCGCCACCCTCGGGCCTGCCTGTTCATCCGAGGAGACCGTCTATCGCCTGCTCACCAGCGGGGTGGACGTCTTCCGCCTGAACTTCTCGCACGGCACGCACGAGCAGCACCTGCGCATCATCCACATCGTGCGCGAGACGGCCATGAACCTCGGCCGCTACATCCCCATCGTGGGGGACATCCAGGGCCCGAAGATCCGCATCGGCGACGTCGACGGCGTGGTCCAGCTGGAGAACGGCCAGACCTTCGCGATCACGACCAACCAGGTGCTGGGCAACGGCCAGCTCGTCTCCACCCCCTTCGACGCGCTGCCGCGCGAGGTGAAGCTCGGGCACCGCATCCTCATCAACGACGGCCTGGTCGAGCTGGTGGTGACCGGCATCGAGTCGGCGCGGGTGGTGACCCGGGTGATCCATGGCGGGCCGATCTCCTCGCGCAAGGGGATGAACTTCCCCGACTCGGAGCTGACCATTCCGGCCATCACCGAGAAGGACCGGGTCGACGTGCAGTTCGCGGTGGAGAATCACCTCGACTACATCGCCGCGTCGTTCATCCGCCGCCGTTCGGACCTGGAGGATCTGCGGGCGCTGCTGCAGGGGCTGGGCGGCGAGGAGATGAACGTGATCGCCAAGCTGGAGAAGCCGCAGGCGATCGACAATCTGGAAGACATCCTGGAAGTCAGCGACGGCGTGATGGTCGCCCGCGGCGATCTGGGCGTGGAGCTGCCGCCCGAGGCCGTGCCGGTGATCCAGAAGCGCGTCCTGGCCACGGCCAGCCGGTGGGGGAGGTTCGCCATCACCGCCACGCAGATGCTGGAGTCGATGACGGTCAGCTCGCGGCCCACCCGGGCCGAGGCTTCGGATGTGGCGAACGCGATCTTCGATGGGTCCGATGCGGTGATGCTCTCGGCGGAGACGGCCTCGGGCCGGTATCCGGTGGAGGCGGTGCAGATGATGGCTCGCATCATCATGATCGCCGAGCAGCACCGGCAGCTGCAGGCGGCGCGGCTCCCGTTCCGCAAGGCGACCGAGCAGGACGAGTTCACCGACGCGCTCGCCGGCGCCGCGAATTACGCGGCCGAGCAGATCGACGCGAAGTACATCGTCGTCTTCACCCAGACCGGGTTCGCGGCGCGGCTGATGTCGAAGTTCCGCCCGAAGATGCCGATCATCGCCCTGACGCCGTCGAGCTGGGTGGCCCGGCGGATGAACATCCTGTGGGGCGTACAGCCGTTCGTGATGAAAGAGGTCGGCGAGTACCACGAGCAGATCGTGGACAAGGTCGACGAGTACCTGATCGCCAGGGACCTCGCCGTGACCGGCGACCGGCTGGTGATCCTCATGGGGTCGCCGATTTACCAGCGGGCGAAGACGAACCTGCTGCGGGTGCATCGGGTGCGGTAGGGCAGTTATCGGTTGTCAGTTGTCGGTTGTCTGTGCCTCACCGTACCGACAACTGACAACTGATAACTATCTGCGCAGCAGATACATCCTCCCCCCCGCATAGTCGAGCGTCACCACGAAGTTGGAGAGCAGCCCTCCGCCGATGAGCCGCTTGCCCAGCTCCGAGCCGCTGCCGCCCACCACGGTGACGTTCGAGAAGCGGAAGCCGGCGAGCTCGAAGTCGGCTCTGCCGATGCGGCCGGGCAGCGGTTTGCCCAGGCCGGTGCCGACCGGCGTCTTGCGTCCGCGAACGGCTGGATGATCGACCGCGTCGCCGGAGCCGGTGTCGATGAGGAACTTGTCCGAGACCGGCGCGCGGCCGGCCTGGAGCAGCGTGCCGTGCACGAAGGGCCACTTCCCCTCGATCGAGATCGGCACCTCGCGCGAGCCCTTCGGCACGGCGGCCGGATCGAAGGTGACCGAACTGCGCGCATAATCGATGAGCACGACATGGCGCTCCAGGAAGTCATAGCCCAGGATGCCGTCGATGCGGTCGCGAAGACCGACATGGGACAGATCGGTTGCGTCGAAGTGATAGCCGCCCGATTCGAGGCTGCCGACCGCGAGCGTGAGCTCCTCATCAATGGCAGTGATCGGCACGGAGCCCGCGCCGGCGCCATGGATCGAATCGGCCCCGCCGCGTGTCAAACCGAGCGGGTCGATGAGAGCGGAGTCGAGAAGCATCCGGCCCGAGCCGGTGTCGAGGGCGAACCAGAGCGGCCGCGAGCCGTTGATGCGCACCTCGATGATGGGCACCGCGTCGCGCAGTTTCGCCGGCACGGTGACGGCGGCGCCCCGCGCACGCACCATGCACAGAAGGGTCACGATCAGGACGAGGAGTTTCCGCATGCGAGCCATTCGAAATGTTAGCAAGGGCAGGCACGTTCCGGGCGAGGTGCAACCCAAACAAATCGTGCTCGCCATTGCGCTGTTGCTGACGGCCGTCGCGGCCTCCGCCGACACCATGCCGTTGTCGCAGATTCACAAGGGGATGAAAGGCTACGGCCTGACCGTCTTCGAAGGAACGAAGGTAGAGCGGTTCGACGTCGAGATCCTCGGCGTCCTCAACAATATCGGCCCCAGCCAGGATCTGATCATGGCCCGCGTCGATTCGCCCACCGTGCAGCGCGCGGGCGTGATCGCCGGCATGAGCGGCTCGCCGATCTACATCGACGGCAAGGTCATCGGCGCGCTGGCCTACTCCTGGCAGTTCTCCAAGGAGCCGATCGCCGGCATCACCCCCATCGAGGAGATGCTCAAGCTGGCCCGCAGTGAAGGCTCCTCCAGCGGCGGCGTCGTGCCGGCCGCGGCCGTCCCCCGCATCAGCGGCTCGGACTTCCTCAAGGCCCTCGGCGAGTCGAAGACGGACGACGTCTTCCAGAAGATCGCCACCTCCTTCGGCGCCAAGGCGACGAGCACCATGTCGGGCGCGCATCCCATCGCCGTCCCGCTCTCCATGTCCAGCTTCGATGCGGCTACCGTCTCGCGCTTCGGGCCGTACTTCGAGCAGATGGGCTTCGTCAGCGTGCCGGCCGGCTCCATGTCCACCAGCACCACCAGGACCACGGCTGATACGAAGAAGGCCTTCGCCGTCGGCGACGCCATCGGCGCGGTGCTGATGAACGGCGACTTCACGGTTGCCGCAACGGGCACGGTGACGCACATCGACGGCGACCGGATCTACGCCTTCGGCCATCCCTTCCTCGACATGGGCGAGGTCAGCTTCCCCATGACCCAGTCGGAGATCGTCACGGTGCTGCCCAGCCTGGCCAGCTCCTTCAAGCTGGCCAATACCGGCAACGTGGTCGGCGCGCTGCGCCAGGACCGCGCCTCCGGCATCATGGGCGTCCTGGGCGACAAGGCGGACACCATCCCGGTCGAGCTGACCGTGAACGGCAGCAACGCCGGCCGCACCTATCACCTCAATGTCGTCCGCCACGCGCAGCTCTCGCCGCTCATCCTGGCCATGGCCGCGGACACCGTGATCGCGAACGTCCAGCGCGCCGCGGGCGAGCGGACCATCATGCTCGAGTCGGAGATCAAGCTCAAAGGCTTCGAGCCGATTCACCTGCGGGAAGGGTGGGCCGGCGCGCAGGCCCGGCAGGCCATCCCGCAGTACCTGGCCGTCATCGCCGGGTACCTCATGTCGAACGAGTTCCGCGACGCGACGATCGAGAGCGTGAAGCTCAACGTCCGCCACGATGACCAGCTGAAGACGGCCAAGCTGATGGAGGCTTCCATCGACACGCCGGACCACGGCGAGATCCATCCGGGCGATACGGTCAAGGTGCGCGCGCTGCTCAAGCCGTACCGCGGCGAGCCGTTCCGCGAGACGTTCGACGTGAAGGTGCCGGAGAACCAGACCCCCGGCCCGGCGTACCTGCTGGTCGGCAGCGGCACCGCGCTCAATCAGATCGACTTCTCGCTCGTCCCTCCCGACCCGCGCACGCTGGAGCAGGTGCTCGGCGTCCTGGAGCGGCTGCGGCCCTCCACCGATCTCACCGTCGGCCTCTACTCGACCGGTGAAGGCGCCGTGACGGCGGGCGTCTACCTGCCGAATCTGCCGCCGTCCGTGCGCGCCATCGTCGCCGCCGATACCTCGAACGCGGCGCAGGCGCCGGTCAAGTATCACGGCATCGATCACCAGGCGCGGTCGCTCGGCTACATCATCGACGGCGCGGTGAAGATCGATCTCGACGTGCGGCCGGCCATCTAATATCGCGGAAGCGATCAGAGCATTTCCCAATTCGTTGCGCCAGATTCGCGGCGCGGGGCTTACGCTCCGCGCCGCGTCGTATTGAAAGGAACCAGCCACCGCATGCGCTTCAAGCCTGCGCTCCTCACCGCATCACTTCTCCTCTTCGCAACCCACGCCTTCGCCGTCGTCCCCCAGTTCTGGCGCGTCCGCACTGCCGAGGAGCTCCTCGGCGGCGAGATCGAAGGCTTCGCCGTCACCTCCCGCGGCGAGCTCCGCCCCGGTCCCACGGTGCGCAAGGTCGCCACCTTCACCGATCCGTTCGTCCTCTCCCAGACCGCGGCGCCGAACGGCGACCGCTTCTTCGGCACCGGCAACGAGGGGAAGGTCTATCGCCTGCGGGGCACGGACCTCAAGCTCCTCTACACCTCGCCGGAGCCGGAGATTTACGCCGTCGCGTTTCATGACGGCGCGCTCTTCGTCGGCTCCTCGCCGAACGGCAAGATCTACCGGGTCGACCCGAACGACGGCAAGTCGACCGTCTTCTACGAGCCGAAGCAGGCTTACATCTGGAACATGCAGTTCCTCGCCAACGGCGACCTCGCCGTGGCCACCGGCGTGGACGGGAAGCTGTTCCGGGTCACCGGCGCGGGGCAGGGGAAGGTGTGGTTCGACGGTCCGGACACGCACGTCCGTTCCATCGCAGAACGAAAAGACGGCTCGCTGCTGGTGGGCGGCTCGGGCAAGGGCCGCATCTACGAGGTCCGTGCCGACGGCTCCGCGCACGCGCTGTACGACTCGTCGCTGAACGAGATCTCCTCCATCTATGTCGATCCGAACGGCGTCGGCTGGGCCTCCGGCGTCAGCAACGTGCTGCCTGCCTCCGCGCCGGCCAAGGCGGGGACGAAGACGCCTTCCTCCACCTCTTCCGGCACCTCGGGGTCGTCGTCGTCCTCATCCTCCGCCTCGGAGAAGAAGGATTCGTCGGACGGCTCGCCGAACGTGGAGGTGAGCTTCTCCTTCGACGACAGCTCGTCGTCCTCCTCCACTTCCCAGGCCGGCAGCGGCGAGCTCTATCGCATCAACCCGGACGGCTTCGTGGAAGTGGTGCGCAAGTTCGAGCGGGAGATGGTCTACGCCATCAGCGGCGGGCCGAACGGCTCGGTGCTGCTCTCCACCGGCCCGCAGGGACGGGTCTACTCGTACAAGGACAACGAGGCGTCGCTGATCGCCACCGTGCCGGAGAAGCAGGTCGTCTCCATCTCCAGCGAGGGCGGCCAGATGCTGATCACCACCACGAACAGCGGCGCGGTGTATCGCGTCGACGAGCGGCCCTCCGCCACCGCGGAGTTCCGCTCGGTGGCCAAGGACGTCGAGCGTTTCTCCCAGTTCGGCCACTACCGCATCGAGGGCACCGACATCGACAACGGCCGCGTCGCCGTCGCGTTCCGCACCGGCAACACCCGCACGCCCGACTCCACCTGGAGCAGCTGGAGCGCGCCGGTCTCGGCGGCGGAGGGGAGCGTCAATGCTCCGGCCGGACGATATGTGCAGTGGAAGCTGACCATGCCCAAGCCGGCGCCGACCACGTCCGTCGATACGGTGACGGTGGCGTTCATCAACCGCAACGTCGCGCCGGCCATCGACTCGGTGACGGTGCAGGATCCGGCCGTGGTCTACATCAGCTCCTCGTATCCGGCCTCGCCGCAGGTGGTGGAGGCGACCAACCCCGATGAATACGGCATCTTCACCAGCCTCGACACGCCGCGCGACAAGAACGACCAGGGAAAGAAGGTCTTCCGCAAGGGCTTCCGCACCATCACCTGGCGCGCGCACGACGACAACGGGGACAGCCTCCGCTACACCGTCGCCTTCCGCCGCCGCGGCAGCGACAACTGGCTCCGCCTGCGCGAGAACATGGACGAGACGCAGCTGAACTTCGATACCTCCCAGCTGCCCGACGGCACGTACGAGCTGCGCCTCACCGCCAGCGATGCCAACGACAACCCCGAGCTCCCCCTCGGCGATACGAAGGAAGGGGTCGAGTTCCAGGTGGACAACACGCCGCCCTCGGTGGTGGTGACTCCGTCCCCGAACGAGGTGCAGATCCGCGTGACGGACAAGCTCTCCACGGTAGGCAAGGTGGAGTACTCCGCCGACGCGCAGAAGTGGATTCGCCTGACCCCGGTGGACGGCATCGCCGACTCCAGCGACGAGACCTACAAGCTCCCCCGCACCGCGATCTCCGGCCGCTTCGTGATCGTGCGGGCGGTGGACGGCTTCTACAACGTGGCCACGGAGAGCGTGACGCTGCCGTGAGGAAAACGTAGGGCCGGCTCTCCAGCCGGCCCATCATCCATTACTGGTCCGGCTGGAGAGCCGGCCCCACATCTATAATCCCCCTCGTGAACCGTCCCGCTCGGCTGATCACTCTGCTCGTCGTCTGTCTTGCCCTCGCCGGCTGCTCGCGCGAGCAGAGCGCGCCGCCGGTGACGGCCGCCGCCACCTCCACCGTCATCGACGAGACCAGGCCGCAGGACGGCGGCATGATCATCCGCCGCCTCGAAGCGGACATCTCCACGCTCAATCCCATCCTCGGCGCGGGCGAGTACGACAAGCTGGTCGGCGACTACATCTTCACGCCGCTGGTCTATCTCGACATCAACCTCCGCCCCGTCGCCGGCCTGGCCGATTCCTGGGAGGTCTCCAAAGACGGCCTCGAGTACACCTTCCACCTCAACCCGAAGGCGACGTTCTCGGACGGCACGCCGGTCAAGGCCAGCGACGTCCTCTTCACGCTGCGCAAGATCCTGGAGGCGGACACCGAGTCGGTGCAGATCGCGGCGGCGTTCATCACCGCGGACGTCAAACGATCGCGCGTCGTCGATGACCACACGGTTGTCATCGCCTTCAAGGAAGCGCTCGCGGCGCAGCTGATCCGCTTCGCCGAGTTCGCCACCATTCCGGAGCACGTTTACAACCAGGGCGACTTCAAGACGGCTTACATCTCCACCGCGGTGGGCAGCGGCCCGTACAAGGTGGTGCGGCGCGTGCCGGGCAAGGAAGTGCTGCTCGAGCGGCGCGCCGACTACTGGGGGAAGAAGCCGTACCTGCAGACGGTGCTCTTCAAGGTCATCGCCGACGGCCAGACGGCCTGGAACGCGCTGAAGGTGGGCGACCTGGACGAGACGGTGATCAGCTCGGACATCTATCTGCGCGACGGCCGGCGCCCCGAGCTGCAGCGCTTCGTCGACTTCCGCCGCTTCTACACCATGAACTACAACTACATCGGCTGGAACGCGCACAACCCGCTGTTCGCCGACAAGCGCGTCCGCCGAGCCCTCGGCATGTGCGTGAACCTCGAGTCGGTCATCAACGACCTCTATCGCGGCACCGCCCGGGCGATGTCCGGCCCCTTCACGCCGGACGAGTATGCCTTCAACCCCGAGGTGCCGGTGCTGCCTTATGACCCGGAAGGGGCCCTGCGGATCTTGAACTCGGTGGGTTGGCTGGACACGAACCATGAC
>DASYMJ010000248.1:0-49211 GCA_036009105.1 Thermoanaerobaculia bacterium
GCCGCCGTCGGCCGTGGCCAGCATCGGCCGCGGCGTCATCTGCCCTTCCTGGCCGGTGAAGCCGGAGAGATCGACGCCGGGCGTGGTCCGATCGCCCCACCACCGCTCGGGAAGCATGTTCGCGCGCAGCACGGTGCGGCCGACCGGCGCGCCGGGCGTGTTCTCCACGTCCTGCAGGTCCTGCGTGCTGAGCCACGGCTGGAAGAGCGTCTCCAGGTCGATGAGCATGGGATGCTCGCCCGCCGCGAAGAGGTTCTCGTGATGGAAGTCGGTGCCGTCCAGAACGTAGAGCAGCGCGAGATAGCCGCCCTGCCGCTCCAGGAAGCGGCGCAGCGCCGCCTCGTCCGGACACGGCGCGGCGTGCACCATTTCCATCCAGCCGTAGTGGCCGCGGTCGAGGAGCTCGATCGGCCGGAGCGCCGGCTCGAATCCGCGCGCGTTGAGCCAGCGCAGCAGGTCCTGAAACACGACCTCCAGGGCCAGCGTCTTCGGCTTGTAGACGATCTGGAAGCCGGAGTCGAAGACGAGCACGAACACCGAGCGGCCGTCGCGATGCGGATCCGACAGCGCGCCCTGCACCTCCACCAGCTGGCCGAGCGGACGGCCGCCGTGAAAGCGCCAGGAGAGGGCCTCCGCGTCCGAGGCCAGGCGCCGGAACAGCTCGGCGCAGGCGTTCATCCACTGCTCCAGCCGCAGCACGATCTGGCGGGCCAGGACCGGGAAGCGCTCCAGGATCTCCAGCGCGTACTGCTTCGAGCGGAGGCGCTCCAGGAAGTCGCGGAAGCGCTCCTCCGGCGTGTCGCCCTTCAGCTCCTCCTCCAGCTTGAGGATGTGCATCTCCACCAGCAGCGTGCGGTTGAGCATGGAGGCGAAGTGGTCGGGGAGATGGGAGGTGACCGTGCGGGCGATGCCCGGCGAGAAAGGGGCGTCGGGGTAGGCCTCCAGAATGGCTCGGGCCTCTTCCTCCAGCCGGCTCCAGAAATGCTCGACGAGCGGCTCGATCAGCGGGCGGAAGGGACATCGCTCCGGGTCCGCCAGTGGCGGCCACGCAAATCCCGCCGCTTGTCCCCCATCGCCGTATGCCGCGGCGACCGTCTCCAGCCAGGCCGGCACCTCGCCGTCTCCGCGAACCTCGTCCGCGCTCTCGCCCAGGAGATAGAGAAGCTCCTCCTCGGCGATGCCCGCGGAGGCCAGGCGCTCTTCCCACAGTCCGGGGTTGTTGGCGAAGGCGCTTTGCGTTTTCCAGCGCTCCAGCCGGGCCGCGGCGCGCGCGCTGTCGAACGGCCGCCGCGGCGAGCCGCGGCGGCGCCACTGCGACACCCGCTCGGCCAGCGTCGCGGCAGTCCACCACCGCGGACTGTCCAGCAACTCGGCGACGGATCTGCGGTCGTCGAGCGTCTCTTTCTCTTCCAGCGCCGTCGAAGACATCCTGCGGCCCCCGTCTGGGCCAGAAGTCTAGGCGTAGGGCCTTAAAAGCGTCAATACATATCAGAGGAGTGGCACACTGCCATCAAATGCTGAGCCGGCTTGACTGCTCCAGGATGTGGTCCGCGGTGCGCAGCGCGTTGGCCACGATGGTGAGCGTCGGCGACGCTCCCCCGGAGGTCGGCATCGAGGAGCCGTCCACGACGAAGAGATTGCGCAGCGCGTGCACCCGGCAGAAGGGATCGAGGACGGAGGTGCGCGGGTCGCGTCCGGCCCGACAGGTCCCGTGCACCAGGTAGGACGAGGTGCCGCCCACATCGGTCGTGACGCCTTCCGTTGCGCCGAGGGCTTCGAACAGCTCGAGAGCCCGATCGGCCAGGAAACGTCCGGCCCGGCGGTGATGAGGAGGCACGTCGAGCTGGATGCGCGCGGCCGGCAGTCCCCACCGGTCCGTCACCGCGTCGTCCAGGGTCACGAAGGTCTGCTCGTTCGGGAGGAAGTCGTGAAAGGCCTCGAAGTAGAGCACGCGCTGCTGCCCGGTTGGCGCGAGGTAGGCCGCCGCCGATTCCCGCGGCGCGATGCCGAAGCGGATCACGCCCCCCTTCGGCAGATCGGAGACGCCGTCCGGCAGGTAGTAGAAATCCGCAATGGAGCGGCCCAGGAAGGGGAAGTCGTCGCGCAGCTGCTCGAGATCGAACAGCGCCTGCCCCATGGTCACCGCGTGAAACTGCAGGTTGCGCCCGACCTGGCCTTCGTCGTTGCCCACTCCGGAGAGCAGGAGCAGCCGCGCCGACTCGATGGCCGAGGCGGCGACGCAGACCACCCGCCCGGCAACGAACTGCTCCCGCCCCTCGGCATCGAGGTACCAGCAGCCCGACGCCCGATCGTCGCCGCCGACGACGATCTGCTTCACCATGGAGAGCTCCCGCACCTCGCACCGCCCGGTCCTCTCCGCGTGCGCGATGAAGGTTTCCTGCGACGTCCCCCGCGCGCCGACCGGACAGCCGTAGGAAGCGCACACCCGGCAGTAGGAGCAGGCCGGTCGCCCGTCGTAAGCAAGCGAGTTGATGGCGCGCGGCGTGGGGAAGGGGTGCCAGCCGCGCCGCCGGCAGGCCCCGTCGAGCGTGCCGGCGAACGGATGCGCGCTCAGCGGCGGCAGCGGATACGGTCCCGACCGCGGGCCGGCGAAGGGGTCGTCGCCGGCCGCGCCCGAGACGCCCATCATCCGCTCGGCCTCCGCGTAGTACGGCTCCAGCTCCTCGTAGCCATACGGCCAGTCGGCGATGGAAAGGTAAGGGCCGAAGCGCGACCGCATCCGGAAGTCGTCCGGATGGAAGCGGTAAAAGTACCCGCCCATGTGCACCGTGCCGCCGCCGACACAGGTGGCGATCCATCCCAGGCTGGTGCGCACCGGCGTCGTCGTCCTCGCCGTGACCACCGTGTGCGGATCGTCCTCCAGCGACGGGATGAAGTCGCCCGGCTGCAGCCCGCCCGGCCCATGGCGGTAGTCCTCGCGGGCGAAGCGCGGCCCCTTCTCCAGCACCACCACCCGCCACCCGGCCCCGGCCAGGCGCCACGCCAGCGCCCCGCCGCCAGCGCCGCTGCCCACGATCACCGCGTCATGCATGGAACCCCACCCTGAACTCCGCCCCTCCCCCCGCCCGGTTCTCCAGCGAGAACGGCAAGGCGTGGTTGGTGAGGATCTCCTGCACGATGGTCAATCCGAGGCCGCGGCCGTCGCGCTTGGTGGTGAAGAACGGCGTGAAGAGATCGGCCTGCGCGTCCTGGGCGATGCCTTGCCCGCTGTCGGCGATGACCAGCCCATCCGGCCGCAGGGTGATGGCGATGACGCCCTCGCGCCCGATCGACTCCGCCGCATTGCGCAGCACGTTCAACAGCACCTGCTCGAACTGATGCGCGTCGATGTCGGCGGTGACCTCGGCGAGATCGAGTTGCAGGGTGATGGACCGCGCGTCGAGCTCGGGGCGGAGGAGCGAGGCGAGCGAGGTGACGAGGGGGCGGAGGGGGGTGGGCGTGCGGCGGGGGGGCGGGATGCGCACGACGTCGGCGAAGCTGGCCATGAAGCGGTTCAGAGCGTCGATGCGCGAGGAGGCGATGCTCAGCGCGTTGGTGAAGTCCTCCCGATCCTCGGCGCGCACGTCGGCGGCGTAGCGCAGCGACGACTCCAGCAGGGAGCGCACCGCGCCGACGGAGTTGTTCACCTCGTGCGACATCATCCGGATCAGCTTCTCGTACGCCGCCTTCTCCGAAAGCCGCAGCTCCTCGGTCAGCTCTTCCAGGATGTAGAAGGACTTGGCGAAGCCGCGGTCGCGGAACTCGGCGCGCGAGACTTTCAAGCGCCGGTTGCCGTGATGGGCGAGCAGCCGCGACTCCCCCGTCGGCACGGAGGCGAGCTCGATCGGCATCAGCCGCGCCGCCGCGGGATTCATCTGCGCGACCGCGCCGTCGAAGTCGCAGATCACGACGCCGGACGGCGATGCCTCCACGATCTTACCCAGCAGCTGCGACTGCTCCTCGGCCGCCAGCCGCTCCTCCCGCAGCTGATCGATCATCGCGTTGTAGACCCGAATCAGCGCATCCATCTCCGGCTGCCCCACCGCCGTGAAACGCGTGGTGAAATCGCGTTCGCTGATCAGCTCCGCGCCGGTGCGGATCAGCTCCAGCGGCACGAACAGCGCGCGCACCAGCCGCCAGCTGATGAGGATGGAGAGGACGAACAGCGCCTCGACGGCGAAGAGCAATGCCCGCTGCTCGATGAGCACGAACACCGCCGCCGCGCCGAGCACGAGGTGGAGGGCGGCGATGTAGAGGACGATCTTGGCGCGGAGGGTCATGGTGTCATCCTGAGGCGCGCGAGACGCCGAAGGATCCGTACCGATCTCGCGCCGCGCATGAAGGTGCGGATCCTTCGTCCTCGGCGGGACTCAGGATGACACCCCTTCATGCATCCAACCCGTACTTTTCCAGCCTCCGGTACAACGCCGCCCGGCTCAACCCCAGCGCCTCGGCCGCGCGCGAGAGATTGCGGTCATACGCGCGGAGGCACTTCTCGATCATCGCCTTCTCGATCTCGTCGAGGGTCATCGAGCCGGGCTCGGGGAGGGCGGAGGGATCGCGGCGGGAGGCGGCATCGCGCACCGCCACGAAGTCATCCACATCGAGCTCCCGGCCGCCCCGGATCAGCACCGCGCGCTCGATGAGCTGGCGCAGCTGGCGGATGTTGCCCGGCCACGGCTGCCCGCGCAGCCACTCCACGGCGCGTGGAGTGAGTGCATCGACCTCCGCGCTGTAGGCCTGCGCGGCGAGGCGGAGGAAGTGGTTGGCCAGGCGGGGGACGTCGCCGCGCCGCTCGCGCAACGGCGGCAGCTGGATGGTGATCAGATTGAGCCGATAGAGCAGGTCCTCGCGGAACTCGCCGAGCGACACCAGCTCGTGCAGCTCGCGGTTCGTCGCCGCGATCACGCGCACGTCGACCGTCTTGGCGCGGCTGGAACCGAGCACCTCGTAGGTCCGGTCCTGCAGCACGCGGAGCAGCTTGACCTGCGAGCCGGGATCGAGCTCGCCGATCTCGTCGAGAAAGATGGTGCCGCCGTCCGCGACCTCGAAGCGGCCCTTGCGAGCCTCGCGCGCGTCGGTGAACGCGCCGCGCACGTGACCGAACATCTCGGACTCGAAGAGCGTCGAGGAGATGCCGCCGAGATTCACCTTCACGAACGGGCCGCCGCGCCGGCGGCTGTTGCGATGCACCGCCTCGGCGACCAGCTCCTTCCCTGTCCCGCTCTCGCCCGTGATCAGCACCGAGGCGTCCGTCGGCGCGACGCGACCGATCAGCTCGAGGAGGCGGAGCACCTTCGGATCGCTGCCGATGATGTTGGAGAAGTCGTACCGCTCGTCGAGCTCCGCGCGCGTCAGCTCTTCGACCGCCGCGGAGCGTGCCTCCACCAGGCGTAGAGCGGTCTCCACCGATTGGATGACGTGCGCGTTGCTCCACGGCTTGGTCAAAAAGTCGGCGGCGCCGCGGCGCATCCCTTCCACCGCGAGCGAGATCGAGCCCCAGGCCGTCATCAGAATCACCGGCACGGACGGCTCCTCGGAGCGGATGGCGGTGAGCAGCTGCAAGCCTTCCTCACCCGACGTGCGGCGCGTGAAGTTCATGTCCTGGATCACCAGGCGCGGCCGCTCCGCGCGCATGGCGGCCAGCGCCTCGTCCGGGGCATGCGTCGAGACGGTCCGGTATCCATGCTGCTTGAGCAGCAGCGCCAGCGACGCCGTGATGGACGGATCATCGTCGACGAGGAGGATCATCTATTCATAGTGCAGCGCCTGCGCGGGCTGCACGCGCGAGGCAAGCCAGCCGGGGTAGACGCCGCAAAGTACCGTGAGGCCGTAGATCATCGCAAGCGAGCAGGCCAGCCCCATGGCGAACGCCGCCGGCGTGACGATGCGGAAGATGCCGAGGATGGGCAGCTGGGCGACGATGACCACGCCGGCGATGAGGGCGAGCGTGGCCACCAGCGCCACCTCCAGCAACACCTGGGCGCGGACGGCGGCGCCGCTCGCGCCGAGGGCGCGGCGGAGGCCGATCTCACGCGTGCGGCGGGTCACGGTCTGCCACAGCACGCCGGTCAGGCCGAGCGCGACCATGGTGATGAGGAAGAGCGCGACGATGCCGGCCACCACGATCGGGATCAGGCGCACGCGCAGGCCGAGCTCGCGCATGCGGTCCATCCGCTTCACGCGCATCGGCACGTCCGGCGCGACCTCGTGCAGGCGGCGGGTCAGCTCCTCCTCGAACGCGGCCGGCGTGCCGGGCTGCACGCGCAGCACGATGTTGCTCGGGATGGCGCCGTTCGGCTTCTCCAGCGACTTGCGCAGGAACGCCATGTTCACGCCCGGCGGCGCGAGCTCGCCCGACTTGCGGTACGGCTCCACGATGCCCACCACGCGGAAGGTCACGTTCTCGTACTCATCGAACTTCTGCCCGATCGGATCGGCCTCGCCGAAGAACTCGCGGGCCAGGTCGCGGTCCACCACCACCGGCGAGTAGCCGAGGGCGTCGTCCGAGCGCTGGAACCAGCGGCCCCGGACCAGCTTCACGCGCATCACCTTCGCGAAGTCGTCCGAGACGTTGTCGCGGGTGAGCGAGACGGTATGCCCGTTGCGGTTCCAATTCCCCACCGACTCGGAGTTGCTGTAGGCGGGCGTGTCGGAGAGCGCGGCGTCGACGACCTGCGGGAACGACTTCGCCTCGCGCAGCACGCGGGCGATCGTCTCCCGCGCCGGATCGTCGCTCGACAACGACACCGGGGCGCCGGGCGAGAGCGGCGGCGTATCGAGGGAGATGAGCCAGACCTCGTGCCAGTCGAAACCGAGGGGGCGGTTCCAGCCGGTGATGGCCATGGCGGCGAGCGTCACCACGGCGAAGACGACGAGGAAGGAGATGAAGATCTCCACCATCACCAGCGCGTTCGCGCGCTTGCGATGCCAGACCAGCTTGAGCAGATGCCGGATCACTTTGCACCTCCGCGAAGCGCTTCGACGGGATGGAGCCGCGACATCCGCCAGGCCGGATAGAAGCCGGAGAGGACGCCGAAGAAGACGGCGATGCCGAGGCCCCAGATGAAAACGCGCCAGTTCAGCGCGAACCGCGCGCCGTCGATCAGGCCGCTGCCGTTGATCGCCGCCAGCGCGGCGGTGGCCAGCACGAACGAGCAAAAGCCGCCGATGAGGGTTAGGACGACGTTCTCCAGCACGAACTGTGATACCAGCGCGGTGCGCGGCGCGCCGAACGCCTTGCGCACCCCGATCTCCGGCGCCCGCTCCAGCATGCGGCTGAGGTTCAGCGTCACCAGGTTCAGGGCCGGGAGGGTCATGTAGAGGAGCGCCACGATGCCGATGATCAGCTCCACCACCAGTGGAGCATGCTGGTTGAACTTGCGCATGCCCGGCCCGGTCATCAGCTCCCGGGCGAAGGTCTCGAACGGCGTATCGATCGAGGCGCGGATCTCCTTGTAGGTCTTCGGGTCGTCGATGGGGATGGCATCGACCCGGCGCGCGAACTCGGACTTGATGGCGGCGAAGTCGCCGCGGCCGCGGGCGAGCACGAGGCCGTTGAACTCGCCGAGAAACTTGCGCTGCCAGTCGGTGCGCAGCGTCGTGACCGGCGTCCACAGCTGGGAGTAGGCCGCGATGCGCGTGATCGGCACCGCCTCCACCACGCCCACTACCCGGTAGCGGTCCCCTTCCAGGTCGAAGGAACGGCCGGCGGCCGGGCCGGGGCCGAAGAGCTTGGTGCGCAACTCGTCCGTGATGACGGCGATGTGCGCGCCGCGCTGCACGTCGGCGGCGGTGAACGGGCCGCCCTCCACGAAGCGGTGATCGAGGATCTTCCAGTAGTCGGCATCGGTGCGACGGATGCGCGTCTCGATGCGGTCGCCGCCGCGGTAGATGGCGCTGGTCACCAGGTCGGTAAAGGCGGTGGCGCGCTCGATGCCGGGCAGGTTGAGCACGTAGTCGTGCAGGAAGCCGTAGCCGGGATTCATGGTGGTCGAGACTTCCGGTCCGTACTTCGCGACGCGGCTGACCATCAGCACGCGGTCGAAGCGCGACTGCGGCGCGTGCGGGCCGAAGAGGTCGTCCAGCATGGCCGTGGCGACGACGAGCACGACCAGGGTCAGGCTGATGCCGACCAGGGAGATGAAGGTGAAGAACTTTCTCCGCTGCAGCACCTTCAAGGCGAGCATGAGGTAGGACCGCATCACGCCACCTGCCGGCCGTCGAACAGACGGATGATGCGGTGGGTGCGGTGGGCCAGGCGATCGTCGTGCGTCACCATCACCACGGTGGTGCCGTCGTTCTTGTTGAGGTCTTCCAGGATGGCCATGACCTCGTCGCCCATCTGCGAGTCGAGGTTGCCGGTCGGCTCGTCGGCGAGCAGGACGCGCGGCCGCCCGACGATGGCCCGGGCGATGGCCACGCGCTGCTGCTGCCCGCCGGAGAGCTGGGTCGGGAAGTGATGGACGCGCGAGCCGAGGCCGACACGGTCGAGCGCTTCCAGGGCCAGCTTGCGCCGCTGGGAGGAGGAGATCTTCCGGTACAGCAGCGGGATCTCGACGTTATCCAGCACTTTCAGGTCGGGCACGAGGTGGAAGCTCTGGAAGACGAAGCCGAGCTTCTCGTTGCGGATGCGCGCCAGGCGGCGGTCGCCGTGCTTCTGCACGTCTTCCCCTTCCAGGGCGAGCCGCCCGCCGCTCGGCGCGTCGAGCAGGCCGATGAGGTTGAGCAGCGTGCTCTTGCCGCATCCCGACGGCCCCATCACGGAGACGAGCTCACCCCCGGCGACGTCGAGATTGATGTTCTGCAGGGCGAGCGTTTCGACCCGGTCGGTACGGTAGGTCTTGCTGACGTTTTCGAGTTTGATCATGGTTTCTCCCGGCGATCAGCGATCGGCGATCGGCGATCAGGAAGACCGGCTTTGTGATCGCCGATCGCTGATTGCTGATTGCTATCGAAGTCGCAACTCCTTCACTCCCTCGTATTCGTTCATGTTCGAGATCACCACTTCGTCGCCTGCGCTCAGGCCGCTCACCACTTCCACCCGCTCGTCGCTGAGCATCCCGAGGGCGACGAGGGTGCGTACGAGCTTGTCGTTCTTCACCACGTAGAGCTCTGTTCGCGTTTCGCCGCTCAGGGCGCCGCGCTGGAGGGTGAGCACTCCGGACTTGCTGCCGGTGATCACCAGCACGTCGACGCGCAGGTTGTTGCGCAGACGCGCGTGGGCCTCGGGGTCGAGGCCGACGTGCAGCTTGGCCACGCCGTTCTCGATGCGCGGATCGATCGCTTCGACGGTGCCCCAGACGCTCGTCGCGTCATCCACCTTGACCTTCGCGCGCATGCCGCGGGCCAAGCGGGGGACGTACATGTCGCCGATGCTGGCCACGACGCGGAAGCGGGAGAGGTCGGCGATGCGGGCCAGCACGTCGCCGCGGCGCACGGTCGCTCCTTCCTCCTGCACGATCGAGGTCACGATGCCGTCGCGCGTGGCGCGCATCATGGCCAGGTCGAGCTGGCGGCGCGATTCGTCGCGGTCGCGGCGCAACCCGCTCACCTCCAGCGCCGCCGCCTGCAGCTGCGCCACGGCCGTCCGCTTCGCGCGGGCGACGTTCTGCTCCAGCTGCGCGATCTCGATGGCGCTCTTCTTCTGCGCCGTCGCCGCCAGCAGCGCGTCCTGCTCGCTGACCAGCCCCTCGCCGCGGAGCCGGCGCGTCTGGTCAAACTTGAGCCGCGCGATCTCGTCGTCGAGCTTCTTCTGCTCCAGCCGCGCTTCCAGCCCGGCCAGCGTCTCCTCGATGCGCAGCCGCAGCTGCATCTGCTCGTTTTCCTTCTGGGCCAGCCGCTCGCCGATGCGGGCCAGCTCGAGCTGCGCCGCCGTGGTGTCGAGGGTGAGCAGCTCGTCGCCCGCCCGGACCCGATCCCCCGCCCGCCGCCCGATGCGCAACACGCGCGCCTCGACCGGGCTGGAGACCACCTGCTCGTCCGCCGGCACGACCATGCCGCTCGCCTGCACGGTGGCATCGATCGCGCCGCGCTCCACCCGCGCCGTGCGTATGTCCCGCCGGTTCACGGACGGCCGCAGCCACTGCATCGTCGCGGCAAGCGAGAACGCGACCGCCGCAACGGCGACACCGGCCGGTACCGCCCGCCGTAAGACGCGCCGCCGGCGTTCTTCCTGAGTGAGGTTTCGATCCATGTGCGGGATCGTTCTTAGTCAAGCGGCACGCCAGCCTCAGAAGACGTTTTTTCAATGATTTACGACAAATGCGGTGTGCGCTAACGGCCGCGCTGTCCGGAATCGAACAGTTACTACGCACCTCGCTGGCGACATCAACCCGGGGCTCATCCACTCCTGCATTGCCCATCCAGCATGCCGCGGCGTACATTGCTCGCCACATCACGGAGGAGCATCCATGAGCGCGATCGAACAGCAGGCCCCGGCCCGATATCCCGACGTCCGCAACTACATCGGCGGCGCATTCGTCGAGGGCAAGGGAGGTCACTACCTCGACGTCACCAATCCGGCCGATGGGAGCGTGCTCTCGCGCGTGCCGCTCTCGGCGGCGGAAGACGTCGACCGCGCCGTGCACGCGGCGAAGAAGGCGTTCCCGGGCTGGTCGGCGACGCCGCTCAAGGAGCGGGTGCAGGTCTTCTTCCGCTACAAGACGCTGCTCGAGCAGAACATCGACGAGCTGGCGGCGCTGGTCACGGAGGAGAACGGCAAGATCGATTCCGAGGCGCGGGCGGAGGTGCTCAAGTCGGCCGAACTGAGCGAGTTCGCCTGCTCGCTGCCGCAGATCGTGCCGGGCGAAGTGCTGGAAGTGAGCCGCGGCGTGGAGTGCCGGGTGGAGCGCTATCCGGTCGGCATCGTCTCGTCCATCACCCCGTTCAACTTCCCGAACATGGTCCCGAACTGGACCATCCCCAACGCCCTCGCCCTCGGCAACTGCATGATCCTCAAGCCGAGCGAGATGGTGCCGATCAGCGCCGGCCGCATCGCCGAGCTGCTGCGCGAGGCTGGCCTGCCGGACGGCGTGCTGAACATCGTCCACGGCGGCCAGGCCACCGTCGAAGCGATCTGCGATCACCCCGGCATCGAAGGCATCAGCTTCGTCGGCTCCACGAAGGTGGCCAAGATCGTCTACCGCCGCGGCACCGCGAACCTCAAGCGCGTCCTCGCCCTGGGCGGCGCGAAGAACCACCTGATCGTGATGCCGGACGCGGAGCCGGAGATGACGTCCTCGAACGTGGTGGCCTCGATGTCCGGCTGCGCCGGCCAGCGCTGCATGGCCGCCTCGGTGATGATGGCGGTCGGCAAGAGCGACCACATCATCGAGCGGATGACCACCATCGTCCGGGCCATGGTGCCGGGCCGGCACATCGGGCCGGTCATCTCCCGCCAGGCAAAAGAGCGGATCGAGGCTTACATCACGGAAGCGGAGCAGATGGGGGCGAAGGTGCTGGTCGACGGCCGCGCGTACACCGTGCCGGGCAAGGAAGGCGGCTACTACGTCGGGCCGACGCTGATCGACTACGTGACGCCGGACATGCGCATCGCCCAGGAAGAGGTGTTCGGGCCGGTGATGACGATCATCCGGGCCAAGGACGTGGAGGAGGCGCTGGACGTGCAGCGGCGCTCGCCCTACGGAAACGCGGCTTCGGTGTTCACGGAAAGCGGCGGCGTCGCCCGTTACGTGATGGAGAAGGCGAGCGCGGGGATGGTCGGCGTGAACGTCGGCGTGCCGGTGCCGCGCGAGCCGTTCGGCTTCGGCGGCTGGAACGAGTCGAAGTTCGGCGTGGGGGACATCACCGGCCGCGGCTCGATCGAGTTCTGGACGAAGTCGAAGAAGATGACCACGAAGTGGAACAAGGAAGCGGGCGTGAACTGGATGTCGTAGCACCCGTGTCATCCTGAAGCCCGCGGAGGCTGAAGGATCCGTACCGGTCTCGCGCCGCCCCTTCAGGATGACAACACGTACATCTCCTCCGCCGCGTGCCACTCGTGCTCGATGTTGCGCATGACCAGCGCGCAGTCGAACTCCACGCTCCCCTTGGGGAAGGCGGCGAACCAGCTGGAGTAGACGCGGTCGATGGCCAGCGGCTCCACTTTCCACGTCCTGGTCTCGAGGATCACGCCGTCAAGTTTTCTACCCGCGGTGGTGACCGAATAGCCGAGGGAGCCGCCTTCGAAGAAGCGGGAGACTTCTTCGATCGATGAGAAGCAGGAGGTCGGCGGGAGGGCAGAGGCGGTGCGGCCGGCGACCTCCACCCGCACGGCGCGATCGAGAGACTGCATGCGCAAAGAGATCGCCTCGCCGTCGTCCTGCACCTCGAACGACGCGCGGTGATGCTCGCCCGGAAAGAGGCGGCCGCCGGCGAGCGCGTTGAGCAGCGAGCCGGTGTCGCGGCGCGGGATGTAGACGCCTTCCTTCCCCTCCCAGGTCACGGCGATGCGGTGCGCCGCGTTCTCGCTGGACAGGCCGGCCAGCTTCGGGAAGCGTCGGGGACGGATCTCCTCCAGGCGGATGAGGCAGATGCCGGCGATGCCGAAGCCGCCCTGCAGCTTCGGCGCGAACGGCGCCGGCAGCCGCGCCTGCAGCACCTCCCGGTCCACCCGGAAGTTGACCAGCAGGCGGCGGCGGATGATGCCGTGTACGTTGGGGAAGCGCATGGAAACGTAGGGCCGGCTCTCAGCCGGACCATCATCGACGGACAGTTGGGCCGGCTGAGAGCCGGCCCTACATTACTTCATCGTCTTCACCGGATAGGCCGGCCGCTTCGGCGTGGAGGGGGGATTCGCCTCCAGCTGCTGCAGCGCGATCTGGATGGCGCGCTCGAGCTGCGGGTCGCGGCCGGCGATCACGTCGGCGGGCGTCTGCTCCACCTCGACGTCCGGCGGCACGCCTTCGTTCTCCACCTCCCAGCCGCGCTCCGGCGTCCAGAAGGCGAGGTTGGGAGCGGTGATGTTGCCGCCGTCCATCAGCTCGGGGACGCCGAGGATGCCGACCAGGCCGCCCCAGGTGCGCTTGCCGACGATAGTGCCCATCTGCAGCTTGTGGAACATCCAGGGCAGCAGGTCGCCGCCCGAGCCGGCCGTCTCGTCCACGATCATCACCTTCGGCCCCTGGATCGAGGCCAGCGGCGACTTGAGGTCCGCGCCGTAGCGCATGGCCCAGTAGCTGATGAGCGGGCGGCGGAGGATGTCGATGTAGTAATCGGCGAAGGCGCCGCCGCCGTTGTGGCGCTCATCGAGGATGAGGGCCTGCCGGTCGGCCTGGGGGAAGAAGTAGCGCTTGAAGTAGTCGTGGCCGGCGATGGAAGTATTCGGCACGTAGACGTAGGCCACGCGGCCCTGCGTCGCGGCGGTGACCTTGCGCAGGTTGTTCTCCACCCAGGCCCGGTTGCGCAGCGGCGTCTCGTCCTCGATCGGCACGACCTTCACCGTGCGCGAGCCGGTGCCGTCCGCGTTCGGGCCGACCGTGATCTCCACGATGCGTCCCGCCGTCCGCTCGAAGCGCGCGTCGAGGTTGTCCGGATAGCGGAGGTCCTTCCCTTCCACGGCGAGAAGGTACTCCCCCTCGCGCACATCGACGCCCGGCTCGGTCAGCGGCGAGCGGAGCTCCGGATTCCAGTTCAGGCCGCCGTAAACCCTGGCGAACTTGTAACGATTGTTCTCCACCGCGTAGTCGGCGCCGAGGAGGCCGCCCGGGATGACGTCGGTGTCGGTGAGCGTGTCGCCGCCGGAGAGGCGGTGATGTCCGACCGAGAGCTCGCTGAACATCCAGGTCATGACCCGGTTGAGGTCCTGGCGCACGGCGAGCTCGGGGAGAAACTGCTCGTACTTGGCGCGCACGGCCTTCCAGTCGTTGCCGTGCATGTTCGGGTCGTAGAAGTAGTCGCGGTTGATGCGCCACGCCTCTTCGAAGATCTGCCGCCACTCGGCCGTCGGCTCGATCTTCACCTGGATGGAATCGACGGCGAGCATCCGCTTGGAGGGATCGACCTTGTCGCCGAGGTCGGCGATCGAGAACTTGCGGCCCATCTGCAGCAGGACGCGCTTGCCGTCGCGGGAGAGCTCGAAACCGTCGACCTTCTCCGCCAGCGTCTCTTCCTTCCGCTTGGTGAGGTCGAAGCGGCAGAGCGAGGTGTCGTCCTGGCCATAGCGATTCGTGCCGGCGGCGCTCTTCAGGTAGTGGAGCTGTCCACTCTTTGCAGACTGGAGGCTGGAATAGGCGGCGGGCGGCGTGGGCAGGGCCTGGATGCGCTGGGAGAGACCGTCGAAGTCGATGGTCATGGTGACCGGCCCCTTCGCGGCGTCGTCCTTCTTCTCCTCCTTCTTCTCGACGACGGGCGACTCCTCATCCGTCTCTTTGGCCAGCGGCGAGACGACGCCCTTCGGCAGCACGGCCAGGTACAGCGAGTTCGAGGAGCGCATGTCGATGTTCGACTGGGCGAACCAGTCGGCCACCGGGCCGGCATCAGTCGAGGCGACGAAGTAGAGGTACTTGCCGTTCGGGTCGAAGACCGGCATGCGCGCGTCGCTGACGCCGTCGGTCAGCGGGTACGACTTCCTGTCATTGACGTTGTAGAGATAGATGGTGGAGAAGTAGGTCGGGCTGTTGCGGGTGTAGGCCAGCCACTTCGAGTCGGGCGACCAGTTGTGGTCGAGCACTTTCTCCGGACCGTAGACGACGTTCGAAGAGATCTTCGATGTGGTACCGCTGGCCACGTCCACCACATAGAGGGAATGGGAGTTGTCGCTGTAGCTGAGCTTCGCCCCATCCGGCGACCACTTCGGGTCGTCGTAGAAGCCGGCGCCATCGATCTTGATCTTCCTGACCGTGCCGCGCCCGTCCTGCGGCGCGATGCGCAGCTCGTACTCGCCCGTCTCGTCGCTGAACCAGGCGATCGACTTGCCGTCCGGCGACCAGGCCGGCGAGCGGTCGTTCGCCGCGCTGGACTGGGTCAGGTTGCGGTCGTCGCCCTTCTCCGCCGGGAAGGTGATGATCTCGCCGCGGTACTCCAGCACGGCGCGCGCGCCGGTGGGCGAGATGCCGACGTTGCGCACGTACTTGGCGCCTTTGACGAAGCGCGGCCGGGTCTCGAGCAGGTCGGCCGCCACGCCCACCTTCACCCGCTGCTCGCGCGCCGCGGCCGGATCGAAGAGGTGGATGTAGCCGGCCTGGTCGAAGGCGATCTTCCCCGCGCCGCCGCTGAGGCCGACGACCGGGAAGTCCTTGAACGAGGTCAGCTGCGCGACCTGCCTGGTGGCCGGGTCATAGGAGAAGAGGTTGAACTCGCCCTTGCGGTCGGAGCGGAAGTAGAGCTTGGAGCCGACCCAGGCCGGATCGGTGTCATTGCATCGCCCCTCCGGCTGCGGCACGTCGACCGTCTTGAACGAGGCGACGTCGAACAGCACGAGGTGCGAGGTCTGGCCGCCGCGGTAGTGCTTCCACTGCGTCATCGCGTCGCGCAGCGGGACGTAGGCGATCATCCGGCCGTCCGGCGAGTACGAAGCTTTCGAGGCGTGCGGGATGGGCAGCTTCGTCACCGGGCCGCCGCCGACCGGGACGGTGAAGAGCTGCTGGTAGCGCGTGGTGTAGACCTCGCGCGGCGAGGAGAAGAGCACCGACTGGCCGTCCGGCGTGAAGCCGAGGGCGACGTCGTTGCCGGGATGGAAGGTCAGCCGCTTCGGCACGCCGCCCGCGGCCGGCATCACATAGACGTCGACGTTCCGCTCGTAGCTGCCGGTGAAGGCGATGAGCGAGCCGTCCGGCGAGAAGCGCGCGCCGTCCTCGATGCCGGGATGGGAGGTGAGGCGACGGACGTCCGAGCCGTCCGCGTTCGCGGTCCAGAGGTCGTTCGCGTACGAGAAGGCCAGCCGGTTCGCGCTCACCGCCGGGTTGGAGACGAGGCGCGTGTCGCTGGTGTCGATGGCGGTTGCGGAGGTTGTCGCGAGGAGGAGGGCGGCGAACAGTACGAATCGTTTCATGGCGGCCCGAAGTATAAATGTAGGGCCGGCTCTCAGCCGGCCATCATCAACGGATAGCGGGGCCGGCTGAGAGCCGGCCCTACATTTTCCGCAGCACCTCTTCGGTCAGGTCGTTGCGGTCGAGGATGGCCCGCAGCTCGGCATCGGCGGCGGCGAACGCGAGCAGCACGCGCGCCGGGCCGATGGATTCCGGCGCCGCGAGCGCGGTGTCCTGCTCGAGCGCCGCGAACGCGCGCTTCGCCCGCTGGTCGAGCGGCGCGAGGAACGCGCCGCCGGGCATCGTTCCGAAGTCGATGGGCGGCCCCCGCCGCGCGCCGAGGTCGTCGAGCAACGCATCGTGATCGAGCACCGCGGTCGCCACGGACGGGGAGGAAACGATGGCGGCGGTCAGCACCGGCAGAGACAACTCCGTCGCGCCGGACGCGCGCGCGTCATAGCCGGCCTGCGCGAACGCCAAGCGCGCTTCGAAGTCGAGCTTCTCGAACAATCAGCCCCGCCGGATCAGCCGCAGCAGGAAGATCAGCAGCACCGCTCCCACGAAGGCGGTGATCAGCGCGCCGATCAGGCCGCCCCCGGCGCTGATCCCGAGCCGGCCGAACAGCCAGCCGCCGAGGAGCGCGCCGATCACGCCGACGATCATGTCCCCCACCAACCCGAAGCCGCCGCCGCGCATCACCTTGCCGGCCAGCCATCCCGCGATCAAACCGATGAGCAGAAACCAGATCAGACTCTCCAGTGCCATTGTTCTCCCCCTATACCGGCTCGGGCGCGGCGATGTGCGCCGGCCGGGCCACTTTCATCAAAAGTAAATAGATCGCGAACGACACGCCGAAACCGACGAACCAGGCATAGTCGTACAGCGGCTTGAACGCCGGCACGAAGAAGCCGATCCAGGCCAGCGCGCAGCCGGCGATGGTCGCCGCCACGGCGCGCCAGTTCCAGCCGGCGGCGTAGGTGTAGACGCCGTCCTCTTTGTAGAGGTCGGGCAGCGAGAGCCGCTTGTCGCGGACGAGCCAGTAGTCGGCGATGAGCACGCCGGCGATGGAGCCCAGGCCGCCGGAGTAGCCGACCAGCCACTGGAAGATGTAGCCCGAGGGGTCGGCGATCAGGCGCCAGGGCTGCATCAGGATGCCGACGATGCCGGTGATGAGGCCGCCGGTGCGGAAGGAGATCAGTTTCGGGAACGCGTTCGCGAAGTCGTTGGCCGGCGAGACCACGTTCGCGGCGATGTTCACCGAGAGCGTCGCCACGACCACGGTGAACATGGAGATGCCGACCACCCACGCCTGCGAGAAGTGGCCGACCAGCTTCACCGGATCCCACAGGTCGTTCAGGCTCTCGTTCGAGTAGATCACCGCGGCGGCCGAGGTGATGATCACGCTCATGGCCGCGAAGAGCGTCATGGTGGTCGGCAGCGCGACCACCTGGCCGAGCGCCTGTTCGCGCTGGCTGCGGCCGAAGCGGGTGAAGTCCGGCATGTTGAGAGAGAGCGTGGCCCAGAAGCCGATCATCGCCGTGAGGGAGGGGATGAAGATGGGGCGGAACTCGGCCCAGGTGCGGAACTTGCCCGGGTGGGACACCAGATAGCCGAGGCCGTTCGCGCGCCACACGGCCCAGCCGAGCAGCAGCGCGGTCATCACCAGGACGAACGGCGCGGCCCAGTTCTCCACTTTGCGCAGCAGGTCCATGCCGCGATAGATGATGTAGATGTTCATGCCCCAGAAGAGGAGGAAGCAGAGCCACTCGGTGGGGGTATGGCCGCCGATGGGGCCGCCGAGGAGGAGCTTCCAGCTCGGCATGAAAGCTTCGAAGAAGGTGAAGAGCGCCTGGCCGCCGATCCAGGCCTGGATGCCGAACCAGCCGCAGGCGACGAGGGCGCGCATGATGGCCGGCAGGTTCGAGCCGATGGTCCCGTAGCTGGCCCGCGCGAAGACCGGGAAGGGGATGCCGTACTTGGTGCCGGGATGGGAGTTGAGCAGGATCGGCAACAGCACGATGGTGTTGCCGAGGAGGATGGTGATGAGGGCCTGCCACCAGTTCATGCCGGCGCTGATGAGCGCGGAGGAGAGCATGTAGGTGGGGATGCAATGCGCCATGGAGATCCAGAGCGCGGCGTAGTTGTAAGTGGTCCAGTTGCGCTTCGACACCGGCACCGGGGCCAGGTCTTCCGAGTAGAGACGGCTGTGCTCGATCGAGGCGCGGTCGGCCAGCTCGACCCGGCCGTCGGCGTGCTGGATCACTTCATCGCTGGTCGGCATCCGCAGATTGTAACTCGTGTACACTCATCGTCTTCCAATCGACAGGAGAACCTCATGGCCGCCGATCTCTCGACCGTCTTCACCGGCATCCGCTTCCTCAATCCGTTCCTCCTCGCATCCGCTCCCCCCACCGAATCGGACAGCAACATCATGCGCGCCTTCGAGGCGGGCTGGGGCGGCGTGGTGACGAAGACGATCGGCCTGCATCCGGTTGTGAATGTGAAGGGGCCGAAGACGAAGTTCCTCCGCGCCGACGCCGACTCGTCCAAGCTGTCGATGAAGAAGCGGCCGAACTCGGCGCTGCATTCGTCCTGGAACTGGGAGCTGATCTCCGACAAGCCGATGGACTGGTGGATCGGCCGCCTGGCTCGCATCAAGAAGGCCTTCCCGGAACGGGTGCTCGTGGCCTCGATCATGGCCGGCTCGGGCAGCGACAAGGAGCTGCACAACTGGCAGACGCTGACCAGGGCCGCGCAGGATGAAGGCGCGGATGCGGTGGAGCTGAACTTCTCCTGCCCGCACATGGACCGGGTCGACATGGGCTCGAACGTCGGCAAGGACAAGGTGCTCTGCTCGGTGGTGACGCAGGCGGTCAAAGAGGTGGCGCGCATCCCGGTGTGGGTGAAGCTGACGCCGTCCACGACCGACATCGGCATGGAAGCCGACGCGTCGTTCCGCGGCGGCGCGGACGCGATCTCGTCGTCGAACACCTTCCCCTCCCTGCCGCTGATCGACGCCGAGTCGCTCGAGTTCGAGATGAATGTGGAAGGCTACGTCTCCTCCGGCGGCCTGGGCGGCCCGGCGATCCTGCCCCAGTCGCTGGCGAAGATGGCCTCCATGACGGCTCGCTTCCCGGACAAGGAGTTCTCCGGCATCGGCGGCATCGCCTCCTTCGAGCACGCTCTCAACTATTTCCTCCTCGGATGCGGCACCGCGCAGGTGTGCACCGCCGCCATGCTGGACCAGGCCATCGGCCCGAACGTGATCCGCGGCCTCCTCGACGGCATGACCGCCTTCATCGAGCGCCACGCCGACCGCGGCTGGAACCGCCTGGACGACTTCCGCGGCCTCCGCCGCGACCGCATCGTGCCCCACTCGCAGATCAAGCGCCCGGAGCAGCTGGAGTACCACGGCGGCTATGACGAGGAGCACGAAGGGTACGCCGCGGCGGCACAAGTGTCATCCTGAGCCGCGGAGACGGCGAACGGATCCGTACCTTAGAACGCAGCGCAAGATCGGTACGGATCCTTCGGCCTCCGCGGGCCTCAGGATGACCCCGTCCGCCGTGACACAATGCCCCCATGGCCGAATTCGCGACCGGGTCGGATCCAGCCGGGGACCGCTTCGAGATTCGGCGCAGGCTCGGGTCGGGCGGGATGGGGGTGGTTTACGAGGCCTTCGACCGGCGGCGCAATGAAGTCGTCGCGATCAAGAAACTGATCGAGACCGACGCGGCGGCCATCTACCGGCTCAAACAGGAGTTCCGTTCACTGGCCGACGTCGCGCATCCGAACCTCGTCGCGCTGTACGAGCTGGTCAACCGCGGCGAGGACTGGTTCTTCACCATGGAACTGGTGCGGGGGATGACCTTCCTCACCTACGTGCGGCCCTCGACCGGCTGGACCCTCGACTCCGCGCATCCCAGCGGCCAGACCGAGCGCGACTTCGAGAAAGACGGCGAGCTGATGCCGACCGAGCGGCAGACGCCCATGGCCACGCCCCTGTCCGATCCGCTGCCGCCCATGCTCCCCCAGCAGCGGGACAGCACCCCGCCGCCCGTCACGCCCGACTCCCACACCCCCCCGCCCGTCGTCGCCCAGTGCGTGGCGCGCATCGACGTCCTCCGCCCCGCGCTCCGCCAGCTGTGCGAGGGCGTCGCCGCGCTGCACCGCGCGGGCAAACTGCATCGCGACCTCAAGCCACCCAACGTCCTCATCACGCCGCAGGGCCGGGTGGTGGTGCTCGACTTCGGGCTCGCCACCGACGTCCAGCCGGACAAGAAGATGACCTTCGCCGGCACGCCGGCGTACATGTCGCCAGAGCAGATCGCCGAGCGGCCCGCAACCGAGGCGAGCGACTGGTATTCCATCGGGGTGATGCTCTACGAGGCTCTGACCGGCCAGCTCCCGTTCCCCGGCAACGCGTACTCGATGATGCTGGCCAAGCAGAGCATGGACGCGCCGCCTCCGTCGTCCATCGTCTCCGGCATCCCGGCCGATCTGAATCGCCTCTGCGTCGACCTGCTCCGCCGGCTGCCGGAGCATCGTCCCCTCGGGCCGGAGATCCTCCGCCGGCTGAACACGCAGAGCGGCGAGGCGCCGGTGACGAAGACGCAGACCAGGCGGCTCGATGCGCCGTTCGTCGGCCGCAGCGCGGAGCTGCAGATGCTGCAGGACGCGATGGCCACCGCGCGCAACGGCCAGGCCGTGACGGTGCTGATCCAGGGCCGCTCCGGCATGGGCAAGTCGACGCTGGTGCGGCGCTTCATTGAAGAGGCGCGCGCCGACGACCGCTCGGTGGTGGTCCTTTCCGGCCGCTGCTACGAGCAGGAGTCCCTCCCCTACAAAGCGCTCGACAACCTGATCGACGACCTCACCCAATACCTGCGCAGCCTCAGCTCCCTCGAGGCCAAGGCGGTATTGCCCATCGATGTGATGGCGCTGGCCCGCCTCTTCCCCGTGCTCGAGGGCATCGAGGCGGTGAAGAAAGGGCGGCGCAAGATCGTGGACGTGGTGGACTCGCAGCAGCTGCGGCGGCGCGCGTTCGCCGCGCTGCGCGAGATGATGTCGCGCATCGTCGACGAGCGGCCGGTGGTCCTCTTCCTCGATGACCTGCAGTGGGGCGACCGCGACTCGGCCGCCGTCATCGGCGAGCTGCTCCGTCCGCCCGACGCGCCGGCGCTGCTCCTCGTGGCCACGTATCGCAGAGAGGAGGCGGAGAGCCCGTTCCTGGCCGAGCTGCGCAAGCAGCGCGACGACCGCACCCTGGCCGACGTCCGCGAGATCGCGCTCGACGAGCTGCAGGCCGACGATGCCCGCGACCTGGCCCGCGCCCTGCTCGGTAAAGGCGCGACCTCCGACCGGGTCGAGGCCGTGGCCCGCGAGGCGGCCGGCAGCCCGTTCTTCATCCACGAGATCGGCCGCTTCTCGGACGAGAGCGGCGAGACGATGGCCGCTCCCGAGGCGGATGACGTGGCGGGCGGGCTGGATGACCTGATCCGCGCCCGCGTGGCGCGGCTGAACAAGACCGCGCAGGACCTGCTGGAGGTGGTGGCCATCGCGGGCCAGCCGCTGGAGGCCTCCGTGGCGCGGATGGCGGCGCGCATCGAGGCGGGCGACGTGCAGCCGCTCGTCTCCACGCTGCGCGGCGCGCACCTGGTGCGGACGCGCGTGCGCGGCGGGCGGGAGGAGATCGTCGCCTATCACGACCGCATCCGCGAAGCGATCCTCCATCGCATCGCGCCGCCGCGCCGGCGGGCGTGGCATCTGCGCCTGGCCAACACGCTGGAGGAGTTGGGCTGGAACGACCCCGAGGTGCTGGCCATCCACTTCCAGGGGGCGGGCGATCAAGAACGCGCCGCCGGCTACGCGCTGCAGGCGGCGGAGAAAGCGGCCGCCTCGCTGGCCTTTGATCACGCGGCGCGCCTCTACAAGCTCGCGCTGGAGCTGCAGGGGATGGAGCACGCTTCGGCGCCGCGTCTCATCCAGCTGGCGGATACGCTCTCCAATGCCGGCCGCGCGGCGGAGGCGGCGGAGTACTACCTGCGCGCGGCGGACATGGTGGAGGCGAAGGACGCGCTGGAGATGCGGCGCCGCGCGATGGAAGGGCTGCTGCGCAGCGGCCACGTCGACGACGGCTTCCGCGTGCTGCGCGACGTGCTCGCCTCGGTGGGGATGAACCTGCCGACTTCGCGGCGGCAGCTCATCGCCGGCATCCTCTTTCACAAGCTGCTGGCCAAGTTCCGCGGCTTCGGCTTCCGCGAGCGCGAGCTCTCGGAGATCCCGGCCGACCTGCTGCTGCGCGTCGACGTCTGCTGGGCCGTCACGACCGGCCTCTCGCGCATCGACAACGTGCTCGCCGTCTACTTCCAGCCGATGCATCTCCGCCTCGCGCTCAAGGCCGGCGATCCGTACCGCGTGGCGCGCGCGCTATCGGTGGAGGCGGGCTTCACCTCGCTGCGCGGCGCCGGGGCGGCGAAGAAGACGGAGGACCTGCTCGCCCGCACCGAGCGCCTGGCCCGCCGCCTCGGCGATCCGCACGCGATGGGGATGGCCCTGATGTCGGGCGCCGTCGCGGCGTTCTCCAGCGGCCGCTTCCGCGCCGCGGCGGAGAAGGCGGAGCAGGCCGATGCCGTATTCCGCGAGCGCTGCACGGGCGTGTGGTGGGAGATGAACACGACCCAGAATTACGCCGTCTCTTCGCTGGCCTATCTGGGCGAGATGGAGCAGCTCTCGCGGCGCGTGCTCTCGCAGCTGCGCGATGCCGAGGAGCGCGGCGATCTCTATGCCGCGACGGACATGGTCGGCCGGCCGGCGATCGTCTGGCTGGCGCTGGATGACCCGGAGGGCGCGCGCCGCGCGCTGCGCTCGATCATGGCCCGCTGGTCGCTGCAGGGCTTCCACTTCCAGCACCTGCAGTCGCTCTGGACGGAGTCGCTGGTCGACCTGTACAACGGCAACGCGGCGGAGGCCTGGCGGCGGATCGAGGAGCGCTGGCCGGCGCTGCTCGAGTCGCTGCTGCTGCGCATCCAGGTGGTGCGCATCGAGTCGTGGTTCCTGCACGGCCGCGTGGCGATCGCCGCCGGCCATCCAGCCGTGGGGGCGCGCGATGCCGAGCGTTTGCGCAAGGAAAACATCGCCTGGGCGCTGCCTCTCGCACAGCTGCTCGAGGCCGGCGCGTCATCGGCGAATTGCCACGATGTGCTCGCCTCCGCCGCGGCCAACTTCGACAAGGTGGAGATGCACCTCCACGCCGCCGCCACCCGCCGCCGCCTCGGCGAGCTGACGAACAACGCGGCCATGGTCGCCGCCGCCGACGAGTGGATGGACGCGCAACGGGTGAAGAACCCGGCAAGGCTGACGAACGTGCTGGTGCCGAGCTGCCGTTGAGCGCTTGCCGAGCGCGATGTAACCACTACTTTTCCATGCAAACCACCCCGATCATCGCGAAGCGGTCGTGCTTCTCGTCGATGTGGATGGGGTCGTAGCGCGGGTTCGCGCTGCGCAGTACTTTTTCGCTGCCTCGGAGGTCGAGGCGCTTCAGGTGGCGCCTTCCGTTCAGGCGGCAGACGATGATCTCGCCGTCGGCGGCGGCGACGTCGACGGTGGGCCGCACGAAGAGCACCGAGCCCTCCATGATGCCGGCTTCGATCATCGTATCCGTCGCCACTCGAAAGGCACGACGGGCATTGAGCCGGACGTAGACTTCAGGGATCGGCTCGTTGGGCAGGTCTTCCACCTCGTGCGGGCCGACCTCTCCCTCGCTCTCACGAATGAACGCGGCACGGTCGCGGCGGCGGACGCCGGCCAGCGGAGCGCTCTCTTCGCGGCCGGTCAGCTCCTTCTGGGCCGCATCGTTGGCGAGCAGGCGGCCGAGGAAGGAATGGAAAGAATGGGCGAGCTCGGAATCAGCATGGGACAGCAGCAGGCGGGGCTCATCGTAAAGCTCGCTGTAGGTCACTCCGATGGCTGCTCGCACGCGCTCCACGGTGTCGTGATAAGGACGCTGGGTCTTGCCGTTCAGCAGGTCGCTGACGGTCGCCTCCTCCAGACCGGCACGCGTGGCGATGTCCCTCTGACTGAGGGCCGTGCGCCGCAACGCCCGCCGGAGCCGCTCGCCAATCGTCATCAGCAATCAAGCTAGCTCTCCGGAACGGCGCGTCGGCCCGGCCCAATTGGCGCCCAAGCCAACAACCAGGCGAGCTGTTTGTCCTTGCCGCCAATTGTGACTCTTATAGTTGTCTTAGTGACCAAGCAAAGATGGCCGGCACACGGCTCCGGCTCTACAGCCGGGCCACGCCGTCCACTTCCACGAGCAGGTCCGCGCGGCAGATGTCGCTCTCCACGAAGAGCGCCTTCGTGCCCGGCAGCGCGGCCCCGATGCGCGCGGCGATCCGCGGGTAGTCCTCGGCGCGGCGGACGTACGTCTTGACCAGCTGCAGCGACCCCACGCCGCGCGTGCCGGCGGTGCGGAGCACGGCGTCGAGGTTGCTCAGCGTCTCGTCGACCTGCGCGTCGACATCGCCCGCATGGCGCGTCTCGTGACCGACCACGCTCGAGGTGCCGGAGACGAACACCAGGTCGTCCGCCACGGTGGCCCGGGCGAACGACGGGCTGCGCCGGCCGTACTGGCGCGGATAGTCGTAGGCACTCACCTGCCGCGGGTTCTCCACGTGCCGGCCCGGCTCGCGTCCGGCGACGTAGTAGACGGAGAGGCTCCCCTCCCGCATCCCCACGCCGCTCGCCGCGGGCAGCATGCGGTTCGTCCAGCCGGCCGCATCGAACGCATCGTGACGGCCGGCGCAGAAGCGGCGGTAACGCTCCTCGTCGGCCGTCCCCTGGTTGAGCTCGCGGACGTGGTTCCAGGCGCGGAGCAGATGGGGGAAACCGCGCTCGCCGATGGTGCGCAGGATCTCGTCATAGGCCGCGCGCGAGGCGCGCTCGACGTCTTCATCATCCGAAGCCCAAGTCCCGAAGTACAGCCCCTCCCCGCACCACACCTCGGCCAGCAGCTCGGGGCCGAGCTGGCGCATGCCCGGCAGCTCGAGCGAGGCGAGCGGATGGCGCGCCCCGAACGCGACGACGCCGAGCAGATCGTCCGCGGGCGCGAGGGAGCCGAGGGGAACGTAGTCGATTGCGAGCCGGACCATGGGCGGCGCGCATTGTCTCATGTAGGGCCGGCTCCCAGCCGGCCCATGGCAGCGCAGGCCGCATGCCGCGATTGGGCCGGCTGAGAGCCGGCCCATGGCAGTGCAGGCGCATGCGGCGATTGGGCCGGCTGAGAGCCGGCCCTACATCTACTGCGCCTTGAAGTGGATGGTCACGTTCAGCACGGCCGGCACCGGCTCGTCATTGATCTTGGACGGCGATACCGTCCACTGCGCGAGCGCCTCCAGGGCGGCGGCGTTGAGGTCGGGGAACGTGGCGGCCTTCACGATGCGCAGCGGGCGGACGCAACCGGTCGCCGAGACGAGCGCCTCGACGGTGACGATCTGCGGCGGCGCATTCGTCTCCATCGCCTTCTTGCGCACGGCCTCCGGATAGATGGGATCGATCTGGCGCACCACGGACGGCGCCCGGACATCGCGGCCGACGCGCGCGATGCGGCCGACATGCAACGCGTCGCCGACCGAGGGCTCGTCGAGGCAGACCGAGACGCGGTTCGGCTGCACCATCAGCAGGTCGCCGGCGGTGAAGGTGCTGACCATCGTGGCCGGCTGGACCAGAGAGAGGCGGGTGAGCGTCGCCAAGGCGGTGTTGCAGGACGGCTCGGCCGTGATGTGGGAGAGGTCGAGCTGCCGCACGCGCCCCGCGCGGTCGACGGCCGCCGCGGCGACGCCGAGCCAGCCGGTCGAGCAGAGGCTGCTGGAGAAGACGGCGTCCACAACGCCGGCCGGCAGCGTGGACGGCAGCAGGAACGAGGTCGCGGGAAGCGGCGCTTTCGTGGCGCCGGACGGCGGCGAAGCAGGCCGCTGCGCGACGCCGAGCGCGTGCAGCTCGCCGTCCGTCAGCAGCGCCGGGCGGATGGTCCCCAGATCCTGCTTCGCCTCGGGCGTCGCGAGATAGGTGGCGAACCGCGGGTCGGGCTCGGCCGCGGGCGTGCCGCCGCCCGCGCGGCGCACGAGCTCGCGCGCGAACGCCTCGCGCGGCGTCGCATCGGCGCGCGCCGTGGTGGCCGCCTCTTTCAGGCCGGCGCCCATCGGATGCTCCTCATCGACGGTCCGGACGAGATGCCACAGCGTGGCCTCGCGCAACCGGGGCGTGGTTGCGCCGGCGCCGGCGGTGAGCACGCCTTCGCCGATGGGGAGACGCGCGTCGCGCGCGGCTTCCAGCAGCTCACGCCAGCCGCGCTCGTCCTGCGATCCGAGGACGCGCGCCGCGCTGGCGGTCAGCAGCTCCGGCCTCCCCCAAAGGGCGAGGGTGAAGAAGTTCGCCTCGTTGGAGATATGGCGCAGCGGCTTGACGTCGGCGAGGTAGAGATCGACGGAGCGCGGAGCGCCGAGGCGGGCGACGGCGTCGCCGACGGCGGCGTCCATGCGGGCGGGGAAGCGGGCGGAGGACTTCGCGGCCAGCGCGACGTCCTCATCGGTGCCGAGGATGATCAGGGCGCGGAGCTCTTCGCGCGCGGCGTCGCCGTCCTTCTCGCTGGCCGCGAGCGTGCGCAGCGTGGGCAGCGCCGACTTCACGTCGCGCACGGCGGCGAGCCGCGCGGCGGTGGCGCGGGTGAGCGGCGTGGGCGAGGCAAGCCCGTCCGCAACGACGGCAGCCGGATCGGCGGCAGCGACGGCCTGGGCGACATCGGCTGTGGTGGCGGCGAGGAAAGAAGACAGCAGCAGGCCTGCGAGCATCCAGGCATTCTATGCCCCCAGTTTGAAGCGGCAAGGAAACGGATCGTTAACGATGCCGTAGAATCGCCCGCCATGCGCACCATCATCAAAAACGGCCGCATCGTCACCGCCGTCGACGACTATCACGCCGATCTCCTCATCGAAGACGGCAAAGTGGCGATGATCGCCAAGTCGATCGAAGCCGAGGCGGACAAGGTCATCGACGCCATGGGCCGCCTGGTCATCCCCGGCGGCATCGACCCGCACACCCACATGGAGCTGCCGTTCGGCGGCACCTCCGCCTCCGACACGTTCGAGACCGGCACGCGCGCCGCGGCGTTCGGCGGCACCACCACCATCATCGACTTCGCCGTGCAGTACAAAGGGCAGGCCCTGAACGAGGCGCTCGACGCGTGGCATGCCAAGGCGGAGGGGAAGACGTCGATCGACTACGGCTTCCACCTCATCTGCACCGACCTCCCGGACGAGCGCCTCGACGAGATGCGCTCGGTGATCGATCAGGGCGTGTCGAGCTTCAAGCTGTTCATGGCCTATCCCGGTGTGTTCCTCGTGGACGACGGCACGATCTACAAGGCGATGACCGTGGCCGGCGAGAAGGGCGGCCTGATCTGCATGCACGCGGAGAACGGCGTCGTGATCGACGTCATGATCAAGAAGGCGCTGGCGGAGGGGAAGACGGCGCCGAAGTATCACGCCCTGACCCGGCCCACGAAGGCGGAAGCGGAGGGCGTGCACCGCGCCATCGCTCTGGCGGACATGGCCCATGCGCCGGTGTACATCGTCCACCTCAGCTGCGACGACGCGCTGCAGGAAGTGACGCGCGCCCGCGACCAGGGCATCCCGGCCTACGCGGAGACCTGCCCGCAGTACCTCTTCCTCGATTCCAGCGTGTACGACAAGCCCGGCTTCGAGGGGGCGAAGTGGGTGATGACGCCGGCCATCCGGGAGAAGTTCAACCAGGAGAAGCTGTGGCGCGGCCTGCAGTACAACGACCTGCAGGTCATCTCCACCGACCACTGCCCGTTCTGCTTCAAGGAGCAGAAGGAGCTCGGCCTGAATGACTTCACCAAGATCCCGAACGGCGGACCGGGGGTGGAGCACCGCATGAGCCTCGTCTACAACGGCGGCGTGGTGGGCGGCCGCATCTCGGTGAACCGCTTCGTGGAGATCACCTCCACCTCGGCGGCGCGCATCTTCGGCCTCTTCCCGCGCAAGGGGACGATCGCCGTCGGCTCCGACGCCGACATCGTGATCTTCGACGCCGACGAGGAGATGACCATCAGCGCGGCGACGCATCACATGAACGTGGACTACTCCTGCTACGAGGGGATGAAGGTGCGCGGGGTGACGAAGACGGTGCTCTCCCGGGGCGAGCTGGTGATCGAGGAAGGCAAGTACGTGGGGCGGACCGGGCAGGGACAGTTCCTCAAGCGAGGGCTGTTCAACTCGCCGCGCTGACCGCGGTGTCATCCTGTCACGAAGAGGACGAAGGATGACACGCTGCTACAATCGGCGCCCACCTCAAAAGGAGACCCGCAAATGTCCCGAATCGTGAAATGCGGTCTGATCCAGACCTCCCTCGCCGCGAGCGTGGATGAGAGCCTCGAGACCATCCGCGACGCGCAGATCGAGCGCACTCTCAAGTACATCGATCAGGCCGGGCAGGAAGGGGTGCAGATCCTCTGCATGCAGGAGATCTTCACCGGCCCCTACTTCTGCGCCGAGCAGAACCCGCGCTGGTACGACTCCGTGGAGCGCATCCCGGACGGCCCCACCACGAAGCTGATGCAGGAGTACGCCAAGAAGTACAACATGGTCATCGTCGTCCCTCTCTATGAGGAGGAGTCGACCGGCGTCTATTACAACACCGCCGCCGTCATCGATGCGGACGGCTCCTACCTCGGCAAGTACCGCAAGAACCACATCCCCCACACCGCTCCCGGCTTCTGGGAAAAGTACTACTTCCGCCCCGGCAACCTCGGCTACCCGGTGTTCGACACGAAGTACGCCAAGGTCGGCGTCTACATCTGCTACGACCGCCACTTCCCGGAAGGCGCTCGCGAGCTCGGCCTCAACGGCGCGGAGATCGTGATGAATCCCTCGGCCACGGTGGCCGGCCTCTCCGAGTACCTCTGGAAGCTCGAGCAGCCGGCCCACGCGGTGGCGAACGGCTACTTCGTCGGCGCGATCAACCGCGTGGGCTACGAGGCGCCGTGGAACATCGGCGAGTTCTACGGGCAGAGCTACTTCTGCGACCCGCGCGGCCAGTTCCTGGCCACGGCAAAGCGGGATGAAGATGCCCTGGTCACGGCCGAGTGCGACTTCGACAAGATCCGCGAAGTGCGCCACACCTGGCAGTTCTACCGGGACCGCCGTCCCGAGACCTACAACGGCCTCGTCCGCCTCTGATGCGCGACACCATCGTCCTTCATGTCAACGGCCGCGAGCATCGCGTTCGCGGCCGTGCGGCATTCGCCACCCTCTCCAACTGGCTGCGCTACGACGAGGGGGCGACCGGGACGAAGATCGTCTGCGAGGAGGGCGACTGCGGCGCCTGCTCGGTGCTGGTGCGCCGCTCGCCGGACGAAGAGTTCCGCGTGGTGAACTCCTGCATCCAGGCGATGTACCAGCTGGACGGCACGAGCGTGGTGACCGTGGAAGGCCTGGCCCTGGACGGCGCGCTGAGCGGCGTGCAGCAGGCCATGGTGGCCCATCACGGCGCGCAGTGCGGCTACTGCACGCCCGGCTTCGTGGTGGCGATGGCGGCGCTGTACGAGAACCGCGACCGGGTGGACGAGCCGACCGTTCGTGCGGGCCTCACGGGCAATCTCTGCCGCTGCACCGGCTACGAGCCGATCATCAAGGCGGCGCTGGCGGTCGACGGCTCGGCCGAGCCGCGCCTGAAGGTGCGTTATCCCGAGGTGCCCGCGGCCAGGGACGCGCTGCAGATCGAGCGCTTCTTCGCGCCGGCGACGATCGAAGATGCGGTGCGCTTCAAGGCCGCGAATCCCGGCTGCACGATCGTGCAGGGGGCCACGGACGTCGGCGTGTGGGTGAACAAGCGCCACTTCACCGCGCCGGCGCTGCTCTCGCTGCAGAAAATCCGCGCGCTGGACGGCATCGGCGAAGAAGGCGGCGTGATCGTCGCCGGCGCGAACGCGACGCTGGCCGACTTCGAGCGCTTCGTGGAGAAGCGCATCCCGGAGCTGTTCCACATCCTGAACATCTTCGGCTCCCCTCAGATCCGCAACGCCGGCACGCTGGCCGGCAACATCGCGAACGGCTCCCCCATCGCCGACACCCTCCCCTATCTCTTCGTCTCCGATGCGGAGCTGGAGCTGACCGGCACGGAAGGCACCCGCCGCGTCCCGGTCAATCAGTTCTACCTCGGATACAAGAAGTTCGACCTCCAGCCCGATGAGCTGATCACGCGCGTCTTCGTGCCCGTGGTGCGCGACACGCTGCGGCTCTACAAGGTGAGCCGCCGCCGCGATCTCGACATCTCCGCCTTCACCGCCGCCTTCCGCGTCACGGTGGACGGCGGCTCGATTGCCACCGCGCGCATCGCGTACGGCGGCGTGGGGCCGGTGGTGCTGCGCATGGCCAAGACCGAGGCGGCGCTGCTCGGCAAGCCGGCGACGCTCGCCACGTTCGAGGCCGCCGCGCCCATCGCCCGCGCCGAGGTGACGCCGATCTCGGACGTGCGCGGCTCTCGCGACTACCGGCTGCAGCTGGCCGAGAACATCCTCAGCAAGTTCTGGTGGGATGCGCTAGGCCGAGCGTAGCGGCATGTCGTCGTAGTGGCGCCCATCCAGCTCCCGCCCCGCGGCCTTCTTGCGCCTGCCGCCCCACTGCTTGAAGAAGAAGGGCACGCCGGCGGCGGCACATTGGTCGCGGATGCTGGTCACCCACTCGCGCTGCATCGGCCGGGCGCGGTGGCCGCTCTCGCCGCCGACGATCACCCAGTGGATGCCCGTCAGGTCGATCTCGCCCAGGTCTTCCAGGAGCGGTTCAATGGAGAGGAAGCGGACGGCGGCGGGCGTGGCGCGCAGGTCGTCGAGGCGAGGCAGCCCGTGCTTGCGGTTCTCCACGGACACGCCCCACCAGATGTGCGGCTCGAGCGCGGCCTCGCGCAAAGGCCCGTTGAGAAACTCGCGCATCCGGTCGGCGCGCTTGGTCAGCACCTGGTAGGTGTGCCAGTCCGCCGTGCGCATCACGTTCGCCACGTCGAGCACGAACGCCTCGGGGATGCCGGCCTGGAAGAGGTCGCTCATCGAGTTGACGAAGATGCGGCGCGGCTGTTTCCACTGCAGCGGCGCGGTCAGCTTCTCCGGCACCAGGCGGATGTCGAAGCCCTGCTCGTACGGATGGCCCGGCACGCCGCGGAAGCGCTCGGCGAACGTCTCCGCGTAGCAGTGGGTGCAGCCGGGGCTGATCTTCACGCAGCCGCGCACCGGGTTCCACGTCGCATCGGTCCATTCGATGCTCGACTGATCACTCATTCCGAGGCTGGAACATCGCGGCGCGGGCTTGAAATCCGTCCAGCTGCCCTGATTGCTCAGGTGGTTCTCCGGGCTGATCGCCAGCCCGCGTGTCCTGACCCTCCTATAATCAGGCTCCATGCCTACGGTCGGCCGCAACATCCCTCACGATTCCGCGCGCGGACACGTCACCGGCGAGTCGGTTTACATCGATGACATGCCGCCCGCGCGCGGGGAGCTGCTCGTCGACTTTTTCTTCTCGCCCGTAGCCCATGGCCGCATCCGCGCGCTCGACCTGGAGGCCGCGCGCGCCGTGCCGGGCGTCGCCGCGCTGTACACATACCGCGACCTCGCCCACAACAAGTTCGGCCCCATCATCGAAGACGAGCTGCTCCTGGCCGAAGACGTGGTGACGTTCATCGGCCATCCCATCGTGGTGATCGCCGCGGAGAACCGGGAGGCGATCCGCCTGGCGAAAGCGGCGATCAGGGCAGACATCGAAGAGCTGGCGCCGGTCTTCACCATCGACGAGGCGAAGCGCCGGCAGCAGTTCATCGGCGGCACGAAGACGATCAAGCGGGGCGACATCGACGCGGCGTTCGAAGCGGCGGAGCACATCCTGGAAGGGACATTCGTCAACGGCGGGCAGGATCACTTCTATCTCGAGTCGCAGGCAGCGCTGGCGCAGCCGGGCGAATTCGACCAGCTCACCGTCCACTCCTCCACTCAGAATCCGTCCGAGGTGCAGCATGTGATCGCTCACCTTCTGGGACTGCCCATTCACAAGGTGAACGTGATCACCAAGCGGATGGGCGGCGGCTTCGGCGGCAAGGAGTGTCAGGCCACGCATCCCGCGGCCATGGCCGCGCTGGTGGCGCTGAAAACGAAGCGGCCGGCGCGCATCGTCTACAACAAGGACGACGACATGCGCGTCACGGGCGGGCGCCATCCGTTCCAGAACGACTACAAAGTCGCGTACACGAACGAGGGCGTGATCACCGCGCTGCGGGCCGACCTCTACTCGGACGGCGGCGCGTACGCCGACCTCTCCACCTCCGTGATGGGCCGGGCCATGACGCACGCCGACAACGCGTACTACCTGCCCAGCGCGGAGATCCGGGGGACGGTCTGCCGCACGAACTATCCGCCGAACACGGCATTCCGCGGCTTCGGCGGCCCGCAGGGCGTGGCCACGATCGAGAACATCCTGGAGGAGATCGCGGTCTACCTCCGCCTCGATCCGGCGGACGTGCGGATGCGCAACTGCTACGGTATCGACCAGCGCAACATCACGCCGTACGGCCAGCTGGTCGACTTCAACACGCTCCCCCGCCTCTTCGCCGAGTCGCTGGAGCGGAGCGACTACCGGCGGCGCGTCCGCGAGGTGGCGCGCTTCAACGACCAGTCGCCAACCCACCTGCGCGGCATGGCCATGACGGCGGTGAAGTTCGGCATCTCCTTCAACACGAAGTTCCTCAACCAGGCCAACGCCCTGGTGAACGTCTACCTCGACGGCTCGGTGCAGGTCTCCACCGGCGCGACGGAGATGGGCCAGGGCGTGAACACGAAGATCCGCCAGCTGGTGGCCGACTCGTTCGCCATCGAAACGGAGCAGGTCCTGGTGATGGCCACCTCCACCGAGAAGAACAACAACACCTCCGCCACGGCCGCCTCCAGCGGCGCGGACCTGAACGGCAGCGCGGCGGTGGATGCCTGCATCAAGATCCGGGAGCGGATGGCGCCGGTCGCGGCCGACTATTTCGCGCGGGTGCTGCAGGTGGAGCCGGCGCCGGAGCGCATCGTCTTCGCCGACGGACACGTGCACGACAGCCGGGCGCCCGAGCAGCGCGTGCCCTTCCAGGGCCTGGTCAAGATGTGCTATCTCGAGCGCATCCCCCTCGGCGAAAAGGGCTTCTACGCGACCAAGCACATCGACTGGGACAACGATCGGGGCTCCGGCACGCCGTTCCTCTACTTCACCAAGGGGGTCGCGGTGTCGGAGGTGGAGATCGACCGCTTCACCGGCATGATGCGCGTGCTGCGCTCGGACCTGCTGATGGACATCGGCCGGCCGATCAATCCCGGCATCGACCGGGGCCAGATCACCGGCGCGTTCGTGCAGGGGATGGGCTGGCTGACGAACGAGGAGCTGCGCTACACGGCGGGCGGCGAGCTGCTCTCGCATTCACCCACCACGTACAAGATCCCGAACATCACCGACCTCCCGCCCGTCTTCAATGTCGACTGGATCGACAACGACACGAACCAGCGCAACATCGCCGCCAGCAAAGCGGTCGGCGAGCCGCCCCTGCTCCTCGCCATCTCCGTCTGGTGCGCCGTGAAGAACGCGCTGTCGTACGTGAGCGGCGGCGAGATCCCGAAGCTGCACGCGCCGGCCACGGGGGAGGAGATTCTGATGCGGTTGACGGAGGCGCGGCGCGCCTACAGGAACCCCTCCAACATCTTCGCGAACGCCTCCGCCTCCTCGTAGTACGGAATGTGCCCGCTGCGCTCGAAGATCACGAACTGGGAGCCGGGGATCGCCTGGTGGATCTTCCACGCCACGCTCGGCGCCACGTTGAGGTCGTAGCGGCCGGTCACGACCAGGGTCGGCATGCGGAATTTGGCCAGCTCGGGGTTGAGGTCGAAGCGCTGCAGGTCGTTCCAGACTGATTCGTTCACGGCCTTGTGATAGTCCGAGGCGACCAGGCGGGGCATGGCGGCGTCGCGCTTTTCGGGCGAGTAGAAAAGCATGGTGAGGTAGAGCTTCAGGCCCTCGGCCGTCGCGTTCTTGTCGCCCATCGTGTCGGCGAAGTTGAAGGCTTCCTGCTTCGCCGTCGTGTCGGGGAAGAAGTCGTTGAACATGAACTTCGTGTCGCCGATCTTCGGCGCGGCGGAGTCGACGATGATCAGCTTCTCCACCCGCTGCGGATGCCGCGCGGCATAAGCCATGACCAGATAGCCGCCCCAGGAGTGGCCGAGCAGGACGAACTTCTCGAGGCCGAGCTGCGCGCGCAAGGCGTCGAGATCGGCGATCTGGTCGGCGAGGTTGCACGACTGGCCCGGCTTCAACTCGGAGGAGCGCCCGTTGCCGCGCTGGTCGTAGAAGACCACCCGCCGCGTCTTGGCCACGCGGTCCCACACCGGGTCGCCGAGGTGCGTGTAGGCGTGGTCGAAGCCGGGGCCGCCGTTCACGATGATGAGCGGCGTCGCGGCGCCGGCACCGCGCACCTCGTACCAGATCGTGACGCCGTTCGTCTCGAACGTCTTTCCAACTTCCTGGGCGGCCAGGGGAAGAGCGAGCAGCAGGAGCAGAGCTGCGGTTTTCATACGTCAGTGCGCGGGGACGAGGGTCTGCCCGATCTGAATGCCGGCGGTGGTGGCCGGGACCCAGGCCAGGGTGTCGTCGATGGCGTTCACCACGACGGCGATGGTCAAGTCCTGATCCGGATAGTGGATGAGGATGGTCTGGAACCCGAGGACGAGGCCGTCGTGCAGGACGACCGGATTGCCGCGGTCGAGGTCCATGAGCAGGCCGAAGCCGTACGTCGCCGTGGCGCTGATCGAGGCCCGCGGCCGCGTCATCTCCTCGTACGAGGCCGGCGTCACGGCGCGGCCGGTGGCCAGGGCGTGGCTCCAGCGGGCCAGATCGGTGGCCGTCGAGCAGACATCGCCCGCGCCGAGGAGGAGGGACATGTCGGCGGCCCGGACCGGGACCACCTGTTTCGTGGCCGTCATCAGCAGATAGCCGTCCGGCGTCGGCACGCGCGGCGTGGAGCCGCAGACGGCGGTGGAGGCGAGGCCGAGCGGCAGGAGCAGCTCTTCATCGAGGAACTGCGCGTACGGCTTGCCGGACGCTTTCTCGATGACCACCGCCACCAGGTAGTAGCCCGCGTTGCTGTAGCTCCATCCCGCGCCGGGCTGGAACAGCGTCTTCGCCGCGGCGATGCGGGCCACCGCGTCCGCCTCGCTGATCGGCGCGTAGGCGCTGGTGAGGTTCGGGATGTCGCGGGTGAGTCCGGAGGTGTGCGAGAGCAACTGGCGGATGGTCATCCCCTTGCCCGCCATCGCCGGCACGTATTTTTCGACCGGGTCGCCGAGGCTGACCGCGCCGCGCTCCACGAGGAGCATCATCGCCGCCGCGGCGAACTGCTTCGAGACCGAGCCGGCCTGGTAGATGGTGTTCGCCGATGCGGTGCCGTAGCCGGCCGCGAAGAGGATGGAGTCGCCGCGGCCGATGGCGATGGAGACCGCCGGGGCGCCGTCCGCGAGCGCCTTTGCGGCGATGGGATCGATGAGGGCGGTGGGGATGGCCGGCCCGCTGGCGCGGCGGCGCGGCTGGGCCATCGCGAGCGGGGCGAGGAGGAGCACGACGATCAGGAGCCGGCGCATGAAACCGCGATTTTACCGCGATAAAATGCGCCGATCATGACGAACGCCACTCTCGAGACCGTCGAAGTCCCCATCATCCCGGCCACGCGCGAGAACACCGCCGACTATGGCCTCTTCATCGGTACGGACATCCCCAACTCCGGCCTCACCATCCCGTTCTACAAAGGGGCGGTGGAAGAGGGGCACAACATCCCCTTCATGTGCAGCGGCCAGGCGGTGATCCGCTCCGCGCGCATCCACAAGCGCGCCCCGGAGGTGACGTGGCTGGAGCGCCACATGGATATGACCCAGCTCTTCATCGGCCTCGGCGACCAGCCCTTTGCCATGGTCCTCGGCAAGCCGCACGAGGACGGGCTGCCCCACATCGACGACGTACGCTGCTTCGTCTTCCCTCCCGGCCACGGGATCATGCTGCACATGGGCACGTGGCACGACTTCCCCCTCGCCGTCGACCAGCCGGTGACCTGCCTGACCGCGAACAGCCCGGAGGTCGTGGTCGCCCTCGCCTCGCAGAAGGAGCCGGCGGAGATGAACACCGGCGACGTGTTCAAGATCGACGTGGCGAAGCGGACGGGCAAGCTGCTGAGGGCGTCGCTTTGAGGCCGATCGAGCGCCTGCTGGAACAGATCAACGCCGTGTACGGCGGCCCGGCGTGGCACGGCCCGGCGCTGCGCGACCTGCTCGACGGGGTCTCGGAGGAGCAGGCGCGGGCGCATCCGGTCGGAGCGGCGCATTCCATCAGCGAGCTGGTCGCCCACATCCGGATCTGGATGGACGTGGCGGCCCGGCGCGTCTCGGGCGAGGTGTTGAGCTCGCGCGACGTGCAAAGCTGGCCCGAGCTCGGTTCGTTTGCTGACGAGGTCGCCGCACTGGAGCGCGCGCAGGGCCATTTCGCCGACGCGGTGGCGCGCCTGCAGACGGACGATCTGGACAAGAAGGTGGCCGGCAAGAAGCACACGATCTACGCCGAGGTGCACGGCGTGCTGCAGCACAACACGTATCACGCGGGCCAGATCGCGCTGTTGAGAAAAGGCTAGTTGTTGACGCTACACGGCACGCCCGTTGCCTTCCCCCTCCCCGGAGGAAACGCAAATGACCAACCAGAACAACCGCAGCGGCAGCAGCGACGGCTCCAGCAATCAGCCCGCCGAAGATGAGCGGCGGCATCCCAGCGGCGGGAACATGGGAGCGGGCAAGTCGGGCGACAAGAACTTCGGAGCGGAGAAGCCGGAAGAGCGCGACAACGCGGGGTCGCGCAAGGCGGGAACCAGCCACGAGCATTAGCTCGACGGTTAGCTCAGCCGGAGGAATCGCGCCCTGCCCAAGGCGCGTTTTCAACTGCAAATAACCAAGGTCACACGAAACGGCAAACTCCCGGCGACGGGAGGACGCAAAGCCAACGGGTCTCCATCCTGAGACGGCCGGGCTCCCGAACGTGATTGCTCGCGACAGGTTCCGCGAGGACGTTCCCGTGACCGGCACGACAAGGAGCGTTCTCGATGAAGACCCGCGTCCTCGCCCTGTTCCTCACCCTCGCGGCCGCCACGCCGGCCGCGTTCGCCGCGCCGAAGAACGCGCTGGCCGTCGACGGCTTCCCCATTCCGGTGCCGCACTACCTGCACCAGATCATCGACGAGGCGGCCACGACGTACGACGTCGATCCGAACCTCATCGCGGCCATGGCCTTCCGCGAGTCGGCCTTCAAGCAGGCCGCGGTCTCCTCGCGCGGCGCGCAGGGCGTGCTGCAGCTGATGCCGCGCACGGCGCGCGCCCTCGGCGTCAAAGACGCGCTCGACCCGCGCCAGAACGTCCTCGGCGGCGCGAAGTACATCCGCATGATGCTGGACCGTTTCGGCAACAACCTCGAGCTGGCGCTCGCGGCCTACAACGCCGGACCGGAGCTCGTGGCGAGATCCGGCCCGGCGGCGACGAAAGAAGCGGTGGCTTACGTCGCGGCGGTGAAGCAGTACTACAGCGGCGCGCTCGCGCGATGAATGTAGGGCCGGCTCTCAGCCGGCCCCATCGCGGCATACCCCGATCAGCGAGCATTGGGCCGGCTGAGAGCCGGCCCTGCATTACGCCTTCGGCTTCGCGGCGGCGGAGCTGTCCGCGAGCTGCTCGGCGGAGCCTTCGGCCTGCCACGTCGCGCCGACCTTCTTGAACTGCTGCTTCGACTTCACGGTGGAGACCGAGCCGTCCGTCTTGGCGAGCTTCTGGGTGGTGACGACGTTCGCCGTGGTGCCGCTGACTTCCACGCTGTCGATGTGGAGGTCGACCTGCTTGACCGGCTGGGCGTCCTTCTCCCACGCCATCCGCTGCGCGGCATTGTTCTGCAACGCGGCATTGCGCACCGCGTCCTGATCCTTCATCGTGCCGACCGAGCTGCAACCGACGGCCAGAGCCACCAGCGCCAACTGCGTGATCATTCGTTTCAATTTTGTGCTCCTCCTGTACACGTAATGACGGATTGCAGGCGGCACGGTTTGGCTTGTAACGTCACGAAGATGAAAACGAGCGGTGAAGGCGGCCTGCGGCCGTTGACTGCTGACGACTTCGAAACGCTGTACGCCGCGTTCCGCGAGGCGTTCAGCGATTACGTCGTGCCGTTCGCGCCGACGCGCGAGCAGCTGCTGGAGATGCTCACCCGCCGCGGCTGGTCGCCGGAGCTTTCCGTCGGCGCGTTCGACGGCGAGCGGATGGTCGGTTTCACCGCGAACGGCTTCGACGGCGCCACGGCGTACGACAGCGGCACCGGCGTCGTGCCCTCGCATCGCCGCCGCGGCCTCTCCCGCGCGATGTTCCAGTGGGTGACACCGCGCTTGCGCGCGGCCGGCGCGTCGCGCTATCTGCTGGAGGTGATCGAGACCAACAGCGCGGCCGAGGCGTTGTATCGCGGGATGGGGTTCGTGGAGACGCGGCGGTTCGACTGCTACGCGTACGAAGGACGATCTGCTTCCTTCCCTGCCGGGACCGTGAACACGGCATGGTGGGACGTTCAGCCCGCGTGGCAGAACTCCACCGCCTCGCTCGCCCGCGCGCGCGATCCGCACGTGGTGATCGGCGACGAGCGCGGCTACGCGGTCGTGTTTCCGGGCAGCGGCGATCTCGCCCAGCTCGCGGTCGCTCGCGAGCATCGCCGGCGCGGCGTCGGACGCGCGCTGCTCGATGCGGCGGCGGCCATCGCCGGCAAGCCGCTGCGCATCCTCAACGTCGACGATCGCGACCGCGGCATCGCGGCGTTCTTCGAAGCGGTCGGCGCGCGGCGCTTCGTGCGGCAGCTCGAGATGGTGTTAGCGTTGTGAGCCGCATGCGAGTGGACGCATTCAACATCCCGACCGCCCATCCCGCCGACGTCTCCGGGCTGGAACAGCTCATCGGCGAAGGCCGCATCAAGCCGGAGGAAGTGGCCTGCATCATCGGCAAGACGGAAGGCAACGGCGGCCGCAACGACTTCACGCGCGACCTGGCCATGATGGCGTTCGCGAATCTCTTCTCGCGCCACCTCGGCACCACGCGCGAGATGATCTTCTCGCTGTCGGGCGGCACGGAAGGCGTGACCTCGCCGCACATCATCGTGTTCACGCGCGGCGAGGGCGATGGGCGCGGCGAGGGCGATGGGCGCGGCGATGGCAAGCGCCTGGTCCTCGGCACCGGCCACACGCGCGCCTTCGCCGCGGCGGAGATCGGACGCATGCCGCAGATCGAAGAGACCGCGCGCGTGATCGGCCACATCGTGCACGGCCTTGCCGTCGATCCGGCGGACGTCCACCTGGTGCAGATGAAAGGCGCCATCCCGCCCGGCGGCGGCCGGTCCAACATGATCTATTCACGCGGCGCCTCCGCCCTCGGCGCCGCGCTGGCGCTGGGCGAAGTGGATCGCGCGCGGCTCTCGGATGATGTGGTCTGCCAGGACTGGAGCCTCTACTCGTCCGTCGCGTCGTGCTCGGCGAAGCCGGGGCTGATGCGGACGGAGATCATGGTCATGGCCAACAGCGCGTCCGCTGATGGCGAGCTGGTCATCGATCACACCGTGCTGCAGGACATGCTCGACGTCCCCTCCATGCACGCGCTCTTCGCACGGCTCGAGATGCCGGTGAACGGGCAGCTCAGCGAGGAGCAGCGCAAGCGGCTGGTCGGCGTCTTCGCCAAATCCGAGGCCGACCCGCGGGGGACGATCCGCGGCAAGCGTCACACCATGCTCACCGACGACGACATCAGCGACACGCGCTACTCGCGCTGCGTCCTCTCCTCCGTGATCGCCTCGGTCACCGGCGATCCGGCCGTATACGTCTCCACCCGCGCCGAGCATCACGGGCCGTTGGGCGGGGGGACGATGGCCGTCATCGCACGCGTGTCATCCTGAAGTCCCGCAGACGACGAAGGATCCGTGCCCTGGAACGCGGCGCAAGATCGGTACGGATCCTTCGCCGCCTGCGCGGCTCTGGATGACACTAGAATCGCGGCCATGCATTCCGACCTCGTGGCATTGACGAGCGGCGCGAACGTCTTCGTCGCCACCACCGGGACGGGCGACGAGCTCGTCCTCTTCCTCCACGCCGTGGGCGGCGACCACTCCTCCTGGTACCACCAGATGGAAGCGCTGGCCGACCGCTACACCGTGGCCAGCTACGACTTCCGCGGGCACAGCCGCTCCGCGCCGAGCGAGGAGATCTCCATCGCCGCCTTCGCCCGCGACACCATCGCCCTGATCGAGCACCTCGGCTTCCGCCGCGCGCACCTGGTCGGCCTCTCCATGGGCGGCGTGGTGGCGCTGGAAGTCTTCAACCGCCGCTCGGACGTCGTGCAGTCGCTCGCCCTCGCCAACTCCTGGGCCCATCATCCGGAAGGCGAGGGGCGCATCGCGTTCATCACCGAGCAGCTGGCGAAGATGTCGCTGCCGGAGAGCTCGCGCATGCTCATCCCCAGCCTCCTCGCGCCCGGCACCGCGCGCGAGGTGGTGGAGCGCGCCATCGAGATCGAGGGGCGCAAGGACCGGCAGGTCTTCCTCGCTTCCTGGACCTCGATGTTCCAGAGCGACTACCGCCGCATGCTGGAGCTGATCGACGTCCCGCTGCTGCTCATCGGCGGCTCGCTCGACCAGATCACCCCCACCGATCCGCTCTCCACTTCGATCCACGCCGCGGTGCCGACCTCGCAGCTGGTCAACATCGAGGGCGCCAATCACTTCTCCAACCTCGACCATCCGGCGGAGTTCACCCGCGCGCTGCGCCCGCACCTGCTGCGCGCCCGCGCCCACGACTCGCAGCGCCTGCACGTGCAGAACGCGCGCACCATCGAGGTGGAGGCGGGCACCACGGCCCACGCGCTGATGTCGCTGCTCAGCCGGCGGGGCATCCGCTACTTCTTCTCCAACTCCGGCACCGACTTTACGCCGATCATCGACGCCCTTGCCCGGTATGAGGGCGACCCCGACTTTCACCTCCGGACGATCGCCATCCCGCACGAGAACACCGCCATCGCCATGGCGCACGGCTATTGGCTGCTCAGCGGCAAGCCGCAGGTGGTGATGGCCCACGTGAACGTCGGCACGGCGAACATGGGCCTCGGCATCATCAACGCGTCGCGCTCGAAGGTGCCGATGCTGGTGATGGCCGGCCTCTCGCCGTGGTACGAGTCGGAGGTGGAAGGCTGCCGCACGAACTTCGTACAGTGGGGGCAGGACACGTTCGATCAGGGCGCCTACTTCCGCGAGTTCACGAAGTGGGACTACGAGCTGCGCGGCGCGCGCAATCTGGAGACGATCGTCGACCGGGCCCTGGCCATCGCGGCGAGCGATCCGGCCGGGCCGGTCTATCTGATGTTGCCGAAGGAGCCGCTGATGGAGCGCATCGACGGCTTCTCGTTTCACTCCGTGCCGCAGCAGCAACCGGCCGCCGCGTCGGAGCCCGCCATCGACGCGGTGGAGCGCGCGGCGAGGCTGATCGCGGGCGCGCAACGGCCGCTCATCATCACGGCGGAGGCGGGGCGGTATCGGGGAGCTCCGGAGGCTTTGCTGCAGCTCGCGCAGCGCAACGGCATCCCGGTGGTGGAGCACGGCAAGCGCAACTTCTTCAACTTCCCGACGCGGCATCCGATGCACGTCGGCTTCAACCCCTCGCCGTTCGTGAAGCAGGCGGATGTGATCATCGCCGTCGAGTCGCCCGTGCCCTGGATCCCGGCGCATGCGGGCCTGAGCGAGCAGCCGAAGGTGATCCAGATCGGCGTCGATCCGCTCTACGCGCGCATCCCCATGCGCAGCTTCCCGGCGGACGTCACGCTGGCCGGCAACCCCGCGCTCACCCTGCGCCGCCTCTACTCCGCGCTGGAGAAAGGGAAGCCGGACCGCGCGCCCATCGAGTCGCGCTACCAGACGTTCGCCTCCGAGCATCGCCGCGTGTTGCAGCAGGCGCAGAGCGCGGCCATCGGCGACGCCGCGAAGCCGCGCATCACCAAGCAGTTCCTCTCTTACTGCATCGGCGAGGCGATCGACGACCAGACGGTCATCTTCAATGAGTACGATCTCGATCCGCAGCTCGTGCCGCGCCGCCTGCCCGACTCCTGGTTCGAGAACTCCATCGCCAGCGGCCTCGGCTGGTCCCTCGGCGCCGCGCTCGGAGCGCAGCTGGCCTCGCCGGAGCAGACCATGCTGGTCACGCTCGGCGACGGCTCGTATCTCTTCAACACGCCGCTCTCGGCGCACTACGTCGCCGCCGCGTACAAGCTGCCGATGGTGATCGTGGTCTTCAACGACACGGCGTGGTCGACCATCCGCCGCTCCTATCTCGCGGAGAACGCCGCGCCGCCGGGGCGCCTCCCCCTGTGCGACTTCGACGTGGAGCTGCAGTACGAGAAGGTGGCCGAGGCGGCGGGCGGCATCGGCCTGCGCGTTTCGGAGCCGCGGGAGCTGCCCGCCGCGTTGCGGCGCGCGCTGAGCACGGCGCGCGAGCAGCGGACGCACGTGCTGCTGAACGTGATCTGCGAGCGGGACTGAGGCGTCACGTCAGCGCGTCGAGGATGCGGGCCAGCTCCTCGTCGCCGCCGGCCGGCGGGCGCCAGTCGGTGCGGATGACGTGCGCGAAGGTGTTGGCGAAGGAGTCGAGGCCGAGGTTGATGGCGACGATGGGGGCGCCGAGGATGGGGGGTGATGGCTTTGAGGATGCGGCGGTCGGCGGCGGCAATTCGCGTTCGTCACCCCGCGCCGCGGCGGCGTTGCTGCGGCAGACGATCACCCCCGCGTCCTGAAGCTTGCGCACCTGGGTGGCGCGGTGCTGGGGGTCTTCGTCCGTGCCGGTGACGGAGGCGTAGGTCGTGCCGCCGCGCGCGATGAGCGCGGGGATCAAGGCGCCGGCCGGATCGGGGTGCGCGCCTTCGCCGAGCACGACGTCCAGCAGCAGCACGGCATCCTTGGGCACGTGCGCGATGCGCTCGATGCGGATGGTGGGATCGATCATTGGATGCGGACGGCCGCGGGTGTACTCGTCTTCGCCGAGATCGGTGATGTCGCCCTTCGTGATCCGTCGCGCTTCGCTGGCCAGGGTGCCGCCGCTGTAGAGGCCGACCACGTTTTGCAGTGAAGCTCCGCGCCGCGGCACCTCGATGCCGCAGGCCTCGAACGCCGCATCCTCCAGCGTCTTCTCGCCGCCGAGGAAGCATTCGACGATGCGCTTGCCGGTCTGCCGCGCATGCTCGCGCACTTTTTGCGCGACGGCAGGAGAGGGCGGCTTGGACACGAGGACGATCACCTCCGTCGCTTCGTCGTGGGCGAGGAGGTCGACGCCGCGCATGGTCGAGCTGCCGCCGAGCGCGTCGGAGAGGTCGCGGCTGCCGGTGCCGATGGCGTGGGAGACGCCGTGGCCGAGGCGGTGGACGAGGGTGGAGATCTCCTGGATGCCGGTGCCGGACGCGCCGACGATGCCGATCGCGCCGCGGCGCACGCGGTTGGCGAAGCCGATCGGCGTGCCGTCGAGGATGGCGGTACCGCAGTCGGGGCCCATGAGCAGGAGGTCGCGCTCCCGCGCCTCGCGTTTCAGCGCTATCTCGTCCACGACCGGGACGTTGTTGCTGAAGAGGAAGACGTGTTGCCCGGCGCGCAAGGCCCGGCGAGCTTCGCGGGCGGCGAAGGGGCCGGGGACGGAGATGACGGCGAGGTTGGGCGGGGACGCAGGGCCGACTTCAGTTCGCCCGGACGGGCTGAAGCCCGCCCTGCGTTCGAGCAGCGCGTCGATCGCGGTTAGCGCCTGTTCCACCGCATCCTGCGACGCACCCTCCACCACGATCAGCAGGTCCGAGGACGTCGCGGGCTCCGAGGCGAAGCCCATCGACGTGAGCAGCTCCACGTTTTTCGGCGTGGCCATGATCGCGGCGGCGCGAGCGATGCCGGGCAGCGCCTGGAGCCTGGCGGCGAGCGACATCAACGTGCCGGAGTCGCGGTATTCGTTGCGGCGGACGCGGGTAGCGAACGTCACGCGATCCCCCGGTCGGCGGCGAACGCGCGCAAGGCGGCGGTGAAGCAGGCCATGGGCGGGCGGGTCAGGCCGGCGCCGATGATGGGAAAGCCGGGGCGCTTGTGCGCGATGGCGGTATCGATCAGAGGGAGGATGCCGGTCTCGACGACCTTGCGCACGTCGATGCCGAGCGGCGCGCCGGCGAAGTCGAGGGCGGGCATGGTCCAGCTGGGATGCGTCGCCACGGTAATGCGCCGCATCTCCTCCGCCATGGCCCAAGCCTCGGAGGCCGTGGTACCAAGCATCTCGTTGATGGCGGGCGCGCCTTGCAGCACGAAGCCGCCGAGGCCGACCGTTTCGGTGATGGCCGAGTCGCCCATGTCGGCGCCCGCGTCGTCGGGCGTGAAGCCGGCGAGCATCAGACCTTTCGCCACGGGCGACGGCGCGGTGAACCAGCGGTCGCCCGTGCCGGCCACGCGGATGCCAAAGTCGGTGCCGTTGCGGGCCATGGCCGTGACGAGCGTCGAGTCTTCCCCGTCGAACGCCGCGTCGGCCATCAGCTTGGAGGCGCCCATGCTGAGGGAGAGAAAGAAAATCTCGTCTTCGCGGATGTACTCGATCGCCTCGCGCGGCAGGAGCGGCGCGAGCTCGACCAGCATCAGGCTCGTCGCCGCGGCGGGGCGGTTGTGCATTTCGTCGCCGCGGTGCAGCGCGCGGGCGATGAGCGGCACGAGGTCGAGGCCGCCCAGCTCGCGGATGGCCTTGCCGAGCGCCGGCGCGAGGAAGGCGGTCCACCAGCGGCGCAGTTCCACCGCCGCGGCATCGAACGCGCCGAAGTTCATGCGCGGCTCTTCCAGCGCGGCGTACGCGCGGCGGCGGGTGGTGCGGTCTTCCAGGATGAAGACCGGCATGGACGGCGAGACGACGCCGGCCATCGGCCCCACGCCGCGATGGTGGTGATTCGGCGAGAGCTCCACCGGCTCGCTGTCCGCCCACCCTTCGAACCGTTTCGCGCAGAGCAGCGCTCCCGACTGCGCGCCGCTCATCCGCTCGATGGTGACCGGCGGGCCGGAGTGGTAGATCTCGCGCGCGCCCATGCCCGGCACCGTCTGCACATCGATCCAGAACGGCCGCGTGGCCAGCATGCGCCGCACCGCCTCGGCGTTCGCGGCGTCGATGCGCTCGCCCCACGTCATCGCGTCAGCTCCAGCGCGGCGCGGGCGCCGCGGATGAAGTCGCGGCCGCTCGTGGCGCCGAGCTTTTCGAGCGCGCGCTCCGCGAAGGACGTGTCCTCGCCGCGCGTCAAAGCGCGGATGAAGCGCACCTCGGCGCGAGTGCCCTCGCCGCGCATGTGCATGGCCAGGCGCGCGCGGCTGATCTCGTTCGTGTCGTTCGTGTCGATGGACAGCGGATGGACCATGACGAAGCCGCCGAGAAAGTCGTCCCCTGCCGGCGTGAGCCCGGGACCGAGGCCCACCAGGTGCTGCGGGTCGAGCGTGCCGAGGAAGCGTTCGATGGCGCGATCAAGGGCGGCATCGAGAAATGTAGGACCGGCTCTCCAGCCGGTCCGGGCCGGCCGGAGAGCCGGCCCTACGTTTACCCCGATGGGTGAGAAGGCGTCCGGCTCCGAGTCCACCCAGATGATCTCGCCCGCGCAGGTCCGCCACACCTCCCCCCGCGAGAACGTCATCACCACGTCGTAGCGGGGACAGCGCGACAACGCCGCCTGAGCCAACGGCCCCATCTCGATCACATCCACGCCGCGCATCTTACAATCGCGCCGTGGCCACCTTCTTCGAGACGCTGAGCGAGCTGCTCTCCGGCGAAGTCCCGCTCGTCACCGTCACCGTCGTGGACGTCATGGGCAGCGTGCCGCAGGACCGCGGCTCGAAGATGATCGTCACCGCCGAGGGGCTGCGCTTCGGCACGGTCGGCGGCGGACGGGTGGAGACCAAAGCGATCGCCGAGGCGCAGAAGATGCTCAGCGGCGAGATTGCGGAGTCCACCCGCTTCGCGCAATGGAACCTGGCCAAAGACGTCGGCATGACCTGCGGCGGCGTGGTGAAGCTGTACTTCGAGGCCCACAACGCGCGGCGCTGGAACATCGTGATCTTCGGCGCGGGCCACGTCTCTCAGGCGCTGACGAACCTGCTGGTCCATCTGGACTGCCGCCTCACCGTGATCGATCCGCGCCAGGAGTGGCTGGACAAGCTGCCCCGCTCGCCCAGGCTCACGCCGGTGCTCGCCGCGGACATGCCCTCGCTCGTGGCCGGCATCCCCGGCGACGCGTTCGTGATCCTGATGACGATGGGCCACACCACGGACAAGCCGATCCTGCTGGAGATCCTGCGCACCCGGCAGTTCCCCTACCTGGGCGTGATCGGCAGCGACGCGAAGGCGAACATCCTCAAGCGCGACATCGCCGAGGCCGGGCTGCCGGAGGAGGCGAAGGGGGCGTTCCGCTGCCCCATCGGCCTCCCCATCGGCAGCAATCACCCGTACGAGATCGCGGTGAGCATCGTGGCCCAGCTGCTGACGGTGCGGGACTCAGTGTCGTCCTGAGCCCCGCAGAGGGAAGCTCAGGATGACACTCATCTCTTTTTCTTCTTCACGCTCTCCGCCAGCCGCTGCATGTTCATGGCCTCGGTGACCAGGGCGCGGACGGTCTCGGAGACATTCTTCTTCGTCTTCAGCCACGCGATCTGTTCCGGCGTGAGCCACACGTTCACCCGCTCGGTGTTTCCCTTCGCTGCCGCCATCCCTGCCTCCCTCTGGCCGATTTTATGCTTCGTATGGAGGCCCGCAAACGGATCCTGGTGGTGGAGGATGACGAGACCATCCGCAAGCTGCTGGTGGAGTACCTCAAACAACACGCGTTCATCAACGTGGATGGCGCGCGCGACGGCATCGAGGCGCTGCATCAGCTGGCCCTGCATCACTACTCGGTGATCGTGCTCGACGTCTGGATGCCGAAGATGAGCGGAGTCGACTTTCTCGACTCGCTGAAGGCGCTGGCCGAGGATCCCTCCCTCAAGACGCTGGACCGCCTGCCGGGCGTCATCGTCATCACCGCCACGCCTCCCGCCGAGCTCCCCGCGCAGACCATCGAGCAGCGCTTCCCCAATCTGGTACGCGCGGTGTTCCGCAAGCCGCTGGATGTGATGCTGCTCGCGCAGACGGTGGATGAAGCGCTGAGGCGTTAGCGCTCGCCGAGCGCCTCGTCGAGGGCCTGTGCCACCACCTCGCTCGAGAGGTCCCCCTTGTACACGACGGCCACGGCCTTGGAGAGGATCTGGCGTTTCTCGTCCTCGTTCACGAAGCGGGAGGTGATCACCACCACCGGGATGGCCGCCGTGTTGGGATCGGCCTTCAGGCGCTGCAGCACCTCGTGGCCGCCGACGCCGGGCATCATCAGGTCGAGCAGGATGACGTCCGGACGCTCGGTCTGCGCGCGGAGGATGCCCTGCACGCCGCTCTCCGCCTCCAGCACTTCCGTCCCGGGGCGAATGGCGAAGCTGGTGATGGTGTAGCGCGCCGTCTCGTCATCGTCGATCACGAGGATGCGCAGCGCCCGCCCTTCCGCGCCGTTTGCAGCGTCGCCCATCGGGCCCATTGTAGTCGTGCGCCGCGAGGCAGCGGCCCCCTGGTACCGGACCGGGATTTCGGTCCAGAACGCGCTTCCCAGGCCCGGTTCGCTGTGCACGCCGACCCGTCCGCCCAGGAGCGCGGAGAGCTTGCGCGTGAGCGGCAGGCCGAGGCCCGTGCCCTTCTGATGAGCCTGCAGCGGGTTGTCTACCTGGGTGAACTCCTCGAAGATCCGCTCGTGATCCTCCGCCGCGATGCCGATGCCGGTATCGGCCACGGTGAAGACGATTGCATCCCCCTGCTGCACCGCGGACACCCGCACCTCGCCTGCCTCGGTGAACTTCAGCGCATTGGAGATGAAGTTGCGCAGGATCTGGGAGAGCTTCGGCTCGTCGGTGTACATCACCGGCAACTCTTCCGGCTCGTCGAAGACCAGCGCGACGGAGCGGTTGAACAGCAGCGGCCGCAGCATGCCGCGCAACGCGCTGAAGACGTTCGGCACTTCGACCTCGGAGGGGCGCACATCCACCTTGCCGGCCTCGATCTTGGCCAGGTCGAGCAGGTCGGCCACCAGCGAGGCCAGGTCATCCCCCGCGCGCTGGATGAGCCAGAGCTGCTTGCGCTCTTCCTCGCCCAGCGGCGCCTCGGCGAGCAGGCGCGCCAGGGCGAGGATGGCGTTGACCGGCGTGCGGAACTCGTGCGACATGTCGGAGAGGAAACGCGTCTTGAGCTGGTCCGCCTGGCGCAGATGCTCCGCCTTCTCGTCCAGCTCCGCGTAGAGCGCGAGCACGCCGCGGTTCGTATCCTCCAGCTCCTTGTTCAGCCGCTCCAGATCCTCCTGCCGCTCGTTGAGCGCGGCCAGCGCGGCGAGCAGCTCGCCGTTCTGCTGCTGGATCTCCTCCAGCGGGTTCTCCGGCTTCTGCCGGGCCAGCGCGTCCACCACCTCCGCCACGCGCTCCTTCGATACGGACGGCGCGCCGGGCGGCAGGTTCTTGCGCATCGCCACCACGGTGCCCTTCCCCTCGCCGGAGCTGATGGAGAAGTCGTCCATCAGGCGGCGGGCGCCGGTGATGCCGAGGCCCATGCCGGTGGTGGACTGGTAACGGCCTTCGAAGATCTCATCGAGGTTGGGGATGCCGGGGCCGCGGTCGCTGACCGTCATCAGCAAGGCGTCGGGGCCTTGCCGCTGGTCGACGGCGAGCTCGAAGCGGCCACCGCCGGCGTAGCGGAGGGCGTTGCGCGCGATCTCCGAGGCGACGGTGGCGATGCGCGTCTGCTCCTGTTCATCGAAGCCGAGGAGCGCGGCGACCTGGCGCGCGCGGCGGCGGGCGGCGACGAGGTCGTAGTCGTAGTGCAGTGAGACCGAGGAGAGCGGAATCACCGGCATCTCACACCGCCTTCGCCACGATGACCGTCGCGTCGTCCTTGCCGCGGCAGAAATCGCGGAAGAGGACGGCGGAGATGACTTCCGGCGAGCGCTCGATCAGCCCCGGA
>DASYMJ010000249.1:0-14542 GCA_036009105.1 Thermoanaerobaculia bacterium
AGAACTTGTTCGTGGCCTGCAGGTGATCGTGGTACGCGTAGAGGCCGGACTTGATCATGCTCTCCCGGGTCAGGAGGTAGAGGTTCTCCAGATCGCCGCCGCTCTTCGGGTTCAGGGCGAGCAGGTCGATGTCCAGCACGAGCTCCGCATCGATCGGCTTGGCGAAGATGACCCGGAAGACGCGCCAGAGATTGCCGTTGGTCAGCGCGACCCACTCCACGCCCTGGTTCGCCGCATAGTCGACGGCCTGCTTGGCATGGCCGTCCTTCAGCTCCAGGCCGATGGCCTTGACCTCGATGATCATCTGGAACTTGCCGTCGATGCGGTGGCCAGATCGCAGAAGGTGCCCCGGATGCAGAGCTCGCGCGTGACCTCGCTGTATTTGTCGTAGCCGAAGATCTCGGCCATGACGTCGGTGACGATGAGCGAGGTGTCGGACTCGTTCACGTCGCGCGCCTTGGCGGCGGTCAGGATCGGCTGGAAGCGTTTCAAGCCTGTGGCAAGGCGCTCGGCGGTACGCGACGGCACGTTCATGAACGAGAAGACACCGCCAACTCTATTTTGTGGCGACCGCCCGCAACCGAATCTCCGCATCCAGCCGATGCCGCCCCTCCGGCCACGCTTTCAGGAAGGCGCGCCACATGGTCGGGGTGTTGATGCGGGTGGCCATCTCGAACTCGGCGGCCTCCTCCCGGCAGTGGCGGGCGTCGCGGGCGCGGAGCGACTCTCCGTGGCGGCCGAGATAGTCATCCCAGGCGGCGCTCGAACCGGTCTCCCACGCCGTTTCCCAGTCGCGCGGCTCGCGCTCGGTCACCGCGCGCTGCAGCTCGCCGACGCGCTCCCAGGCCTCGGAGCGATGCAGGCCGGCGGGATGGGCGGTCAGGTACACGTTCCAGGCCGCGATGGTGTCGTGCTCGCGGGCGATGGCGTACTCCGCGTCGTCCGCCGCGTGGCGCGCGCGGCGCTTGGCCTCCTTCCGCTTCAAACGCGCCTCCCCCGCGCGCGGCGACTCGCGCCAGGCGCCCAGATACGCATCCCACGCTTCCTCCGTATCCGCCGCCGAAGCGGATGCGAAAGCAGCCGCCTCGTCAGCGGCCTTCTGCCGCATCCCGGCGAGGCGGATGTCGGCATCAAGGCGATGCCGCCCCTCGGGCCATGCCCGGAGGAACGAACGGAAAGCGTCGGTCGAGCCGGCGGCCATCGCCTCCTCGAACGCGCCGGCCTCGTTCAGCAGCTCCTGCGCGGCCGCCACGCGCGGCGAGTCGGGATGCGCCTCCAGGAAACGCTGCCACGACGCCGAGCTGCCGTCTTCCCACGTCGCCTGAAACGCGTCCTCATCGATCGGACCGGAGACCGTGGCCGCCGAGACGACCACCGTCGCCTCCTCCTGCTTCGACCCGGTCATCTCCGTGCGCGTGAACGTGCCGGTGCCCGTCACCAGGAACGGAGCCAGCGCGTCGGCAAACTCGCGCGCCGAGGCGTAGCGCTTCTTGCGATCCTTCTCCAGCGCTTTGAGCACGACCGCCTCCAGCCCGGCCGGCAGCGCCAGCTCCGCGTTCGCGGCGCTGAACGCCGGCGGCGCCTCGGTCAGATGCTTCAGCAGGTAGCCATGCGGGGTCTTCGAAGCGAACGGCGGCACGCCGGTCAACATCTCGTACAGCACGACGCCGAAGCAGTAGAGATCGGCCCGGCCGTCGAGCTGCTCGCCGTCCGGCAGGCTGCCCAGCTGCTCGGGCGACATGTACTTCGGATTGCCGATCAGCATGCCGGCCTGCGTCGTATCGCTGGCCGCGCCGATGTCCTTTGCCACGCCGAGGTCGATGATCTTGACCAGCAGCCGGTCTTCGCCGTCGTAGGAGAGCATCACGTTGTCGGCGGAGATGTCGCGATGGAGCAGGCCGCGGCGATGGATGTGCTCCAGCCCGGCCAGCACCTGCGTCGCCACCTCGGCCGCGAGGGGCACGGGAAAGCGCCCGTGCGCGTTGCTCCACTGGCGCACCGTCGAGCCCTCGATGAACTCCGTGACCATGTAGCTGCCGCCGTCGCCGAGGATGGAAAAGTCGTGGACGAGGGCGACGTTCGGATGGTGGACCTGCGTCGCCAGGCGGGCCTCGCGCAGGAAGCGCTGGCGGTACGACTCGTCGGACATGAGGAACGCCTTCATCACCTTCACGCAGCGGAACGCGTTGAGGTGGATGTGACGCGCCTTGTAGACCTCCCCCATCCCGCCCGCCCCGAGGAGCGTCAGGATCTCGTACTTGCCGTCGACCAGGGCGCCGGGCTCCATGATGTCAGTAGGTTAGTGCGTCACTCGGGGGTTGGCGTTTCCGGAACCGTACTCCCCACGCCGCCACCCTGCAAGCGGCGTATCATCCGCCGGCCATGCGCATGAAGCTGCTCGCCCTCGCTCTCGCGTCTCTTTCCTTCGTCTTCGCCCGCTCGCCGGAAGAGCGCGCCATCACCGACCCGCAATCCATCACCTCGGCGAAAAATGATCGCGCCCGGCCGGTGCCGATCGAGGACCTCTTCTTCACCCGCAACATCACGAACGGCGCCTGGTCGCCGGACGGCAAAGAGATCGTCTTCACCACGAATCTCACCGGCCGGATGAACCTGTGGAAGGTCGCGGCGGCCGGCGGCTGGCCGGTACAGCTCGCGGTTTCTGATGACCGCCAGATGCGCGGCATGTGGACGCCGGACGGCAAGTGGATCCTCTGGCAGCAGGACCGCGGCGGCAACGAGCAGTGGGACCTCTACTCCATCCCCGCCGCGGGCGGCGCGCCGGTGAACATCACCGCGACGCCCGACATCTCCGAGTCCGACGCGCTCCCCTCGCCCGACTCCACCCGCCTCGCCATCAACTACAAGCCGAAGACCGCCTCGGTGACGGACATCGCCGTGCTCGATCTCACCACCCGCGCGGTGCGCAACCTGACCAACGACAAGTCCGCGGACCGGACGTGGAGCGTCGCCGCATGGAGCCCGGACAGCAAGACGATCTTTGCCAACCGGCGGAACCCCGACGAAACGGTGGGCGAGATCTGGCGCATCGACGCCGCGACCGGCGCGCTGGAGAACCTGACCCCGCACCTGAAGGCGATCTCCACCACGGCCGATGCGCTCTCGCCGGACGGCCGGACCCTGCTCATCACCTCGAACGAGAAAGGCGGCTATGACAACGTTGCGCTGCTGGACGTCGCGACGAAGAAGCTGACCTGGATCACGGACCTGAAGTGGGAGGCAAAGGGGGCGGACTTTTCGCCGGACGGGAAATGGATCGCCTACACGGCCAACGAGGATGGGCAGAACGACATCTTCCTCGCCCAAGCCGGCGGCGGCAATGCGCAACGCATCGACCTGCCGCGCGGGATCAACTCCCCGGTCGGCACCACGGGCGTGTTCAGCCCGCGGGGCGACCGGCTGCTCGTCTCCCATCAGAGCTCCATCACACCGAACGACTACTGGATCTATGACCTCCAGAGCCGCAAGGCGACGCAGCTGAGCCGCTCGGCGCTGGCCAGTCTCGATGCGGCGGTGCTGCCGCCGGCGCAGATCGTCACCTACAAGAGCTTCGACGGCACGCTGATCAGCGCACTGCTCTGGGTCCCGTTCAACCTGGCGCGCAATGGCAGGAACCCGGGTGTGGTCATGCCGCACGGCGGCCCGACCGGCCAGACCATCGACAGCTTCAATCGCAATGCGGCGGCGCTCGTTTCGCGCGGCTATACGGTGATCGCGCCGAACGTGCGCGGCTCGAGCGGCTACGGCATGGCTTTCCAGAAGATGAACTATCAGGACCTCGGCGGCGCCGATCTGCAGGACGAGGTCCATGCCGCGAAGTTCCTCTCCCAGACCGGCTATGTCGATGCCAAGAAGATCGGCATCGCGGGCGGCTCGTATGGCGGGTTCATGACGCTGATGGCCATCGGCAAGACGCCCGACGTGTGGGCGGCGGCGGTCGACCTGTTCGGCATCGTCGACTGGTACACCATGCTCCAGCACGAGGACCCGCGGCTGCAGGAGTACGAGAAATCGCTCCTTGGCGACCCGGTGAAAGACCGCGCGGTGTACGAGAACACCTCGCCCATCAAGCATCTGGCGGATGCGAAGGCGCCGCTGCTCGTATTGCAGGGGGAGAACGACATCCGCGTCCCGAAAGAGGAGTCGGAGCAGGTCGTGTCGATTTTGCAGAAGGCCGGCAAGACGGTCGACGCTCATTACTATCCGGCCGAGGGGCATGGATTCCAGAAGCGGGAAAACCAGATCGATTCGGTCAAGCGGCTGGTGGATTGGTTCGAGAAGTATTTGAAGTAGATCGGTATGTACCAGTCCCCTATGAGTGCCAGGTTCAGGCGATAATGAGCGTCACTTCATGGAGGACTTCACCGATTCATCCGGCGAGAGGCTGCTCGTCGAGAACCTCGATCTGGTCGAGCGGCTGACCCGGTTCGTCTGCCGCAACAAGCTCGAGCCGAGTGAAGTCGAGGATTTTTCGGCGTGGGTCAAGCTCCGGCTGGTGGAGAACCACTACGGCATCCTGCGGAAGTTCCAACGGCGCTGCAGCCTGGCGACGTACCTCACGACCGTCATCAAGCGACTCTTCAGCGACTATCAGATTCATCGGCGCGGCAAGTGGCACACCTCGGCGAAGGCACGGCAGCTGGGACCCTTTGCGGTATGGCTCGAGCTGCTATTGCACCGGGACCGGAAGCAGTTGGACGAGGCGATTGAGATCGTCAGCGTCAATGAAGCGGCACCGTCGCGAGCGGAATTGGTAAACCTGGCGGACGAGCTGCCTCGGAGGTCCGCACCTCCCTCCTTTGTGAAGGCGGACGATGAGGAGCAGGAACTGTCCGTCTCGGCGGAGGCTGCCGAGTCGGGCGCGATGGCGGATGAGAGGCAGAGAACCGCCAACAAGGTCACCAAAACGGCGATGGCCTTCCTGGCGACGCTGGATAAGAAGGATTTGACGATCCTGCGGATGCGGTTCGCGCAGGAGATCAGCGTGGCGGACATCGCGCGCATGTTGCATATGGAGCAGAAGCCGCTTTACCGGCGGATCGAGGCAATCCTCAAGAATCTGGGAAAAGAGCTGGTGAGCGCCGGGATCAAGCCCGGCGATGTCGACGATCTCATCGGAAGGAACGACATTCGGCTCAGGTTCAGCTTGTTATTCATGGGAAAACCGGCAAAGCGTTCGTCACCCGGTAATGGGTCCGGGCCGGGAGACGAACGGGAGCCAAGATGATCGAGATGACCGAACGTCCGTTATGCCCCGACCCCGAAGCGCTGGGGATCTTCGCGGAGGGAAGCGCGAGCCAGGAGGAGACCGTCCGCATTCGGGAGCACCTCGCGACGTGCAACGACTGCCTGGACGAGGTCGGCGAGGTGACACGCTTTGCAACCGAAACTCCGGCGAACGTGGTGCCGATGCCCCGCGGCGGCTCCGGGCGGCGCGGCGGGTGGCTGGCCGCCGCCGCGGCGCTGGTGGTGGTGGCCGGGGGGGCGGGGGTGTGGCGGATGGTGACGGCGGATCCCGCCGATGCCCTGCGGCGTTCGCTGCCGGCCGACAATCGGATCGTAGAGCCGCGGCTCTACGGGTTCGCGCATCGTAAATTCGAACGGCTCCGCGGCGCCGAAAAGCCTGACCATATTTCATTGTCCGCCGCCGGCACCGCCATACTCGCTCGTGCGGAACACAGCGACTCCGTGAAGATGAAGCACGCCGAAGGGCTCGCTAAATTGCTACTGTGGCAGGAGCCCTACGGCGGCGACATCCCGGGCGCGGTCACCGAATTAACCGCGCTCACCGAACGGGAGCCGCGCAATGCGTACCTCTGGAATGACCTTGCCGCGGCACGCCTCACGCGGGCGGAGTGGATTCGAGAGAAAGACCCTCAGCAGGCGATGTACAGGGACGCGCTCGCGGCGGCGGAAGAAGCGCTGAAGCTCAAGCCCGAACTTCGGGAGGCTCTCTTCAACAGGGCGCTGGCATTGGAGGGGATCGACCCGGTCAAGGCGAAGGCCGCCTGGGAGCAGTACATCCAGACGGAAGCCGACCCCGGCTGGAAGGAAGACGCGCAGCAGCACCTCGACCATCTCCAGTAGTTGTGTATCTACGCACCTCCGCCCCCCAACGTCCGGCAACATGGTTACAATGGGGTGTCGAAATCGAGGAGGTCGCGATGAAGCAGCCGCGCCGCGTACGCGACGTCGATCCGGATCCCGAGGCTTGTATCTTCATGGCCCGGGCCTGTCTGAGCTCCAACCTTCGCAAAACGGAACGGGTCGTCACGCGCCACTACGACTCCTATCTCGCCTCGGCCGGCGTCACGGCCGTGCAGTTGCCGATGATCGCCATCATCGCTTCCGCCGAGGAGCCGAGCTTTCGCCTCCTCTCCGAGCAGCTCGACCTCGACCGCTCCACCCTCTCGCGCAACCTGGCGCTCCTGCGCGAGAAAGGCATCGTCAAGATCGGACCCTCGTCCGGGCCGAAGCCGGGGCTCATCACCCTCACGGCGAAGGGGCGGAACACCCTCCGCCGCGCGGCTGACCGCTGGCACGAGGCGCATCGCGAGCTGGCCAGGGCGCTCACCGAGAAGACCATGACCCAGGGCGTCGACTTTTTGAAGGTGCTGCGGCGCGGCGCGCGCGGCGCCAAGGGCGGCAGCGGCGACTAGCGCCGCGGGCTCAGCGAGCGGGCCACCAGACCGATGCCGCCCACCAGCAGCACCAGCATCAGGATGGTGTTGAAGAGTGTCGTCGGCCGGAAGTAGATGTCGAGGTTGGTGAGGATGCCGACGAAGATGATCACCGCCCCGGCGATGGTCAGCAGCCAGCCGAGCGCCGACTTGCCGTTGAAGAACAGCAGCGCGATGCCGAGGATGAACGGCAGCAGCGACAGCCCGAACGCGTTGTAGCCCCACAGGTGCCAGCCGCCGCTGGTCACCGTGACCTGGTTGGTCAGCAGCCAGCCGCCGGCCACCGCCATCACGAACCCGATCAGGAACGTCCCGATGCCGCCTTCCGTCCCGCCCGCGCCGCGGACCCGCGTGTGGTCATTCATGGTTCGTCAAGATACACGAAGGGCCGCGCTGTCGAGACGCGGCCCTGAATCCGTGAGCGTTTTGGAGCGGGCAACCGGACTCGAACCGGCGACATCAACCTTGGCAAGGTTGCACTCTACCAACTGAGTTATGCCCGCTTGTTGAGCGGCGAAGGATAGGCGAACCGTCCCGCGCAGTCAAGACCGGCTAACGCCTCCCCCCCGGGTGCTATTCCGGCGGGCGCGGCCCGCAGCGCTGGCCGGCAAAGCCGCGGCCAGCGGTCGCGCCTGAAGCGCCGGTCCGGCTCAATTCCGCTCCACTTTGATGCCGTACGCGTGCAGCTTCCGATACAGATTCGACCGCTCCACGCCGAGCACCTCGGCCGTCCGGCTGACGTTGCCGGCGAGCTCCTTGAGGCGCGAGAGGATGTAGCGTTTCTCGAACTCGTCCCGCGCCTCGCGCAGGGTCAGGTTGTGCGGAATCGAAGTCGCCACGTCCGTCCGCGCGCCGAGCTGGATGTCGTCCGGCTCGATCGTATCGCCGGGCAGGAGGATGGCCAGCCGCTCGATGACGTTGCGCAGCTCGCGCACGTTGCCCGGCCAGTGATACCCCTTCAGCTTCGTCGCCCCGCCGGCCGACAGCTTCTTGCGCGGCGCGCCGGTCTCGGCGGCGAAGCGGCGGAGGAAGTGATCGGCGAGCAGGACGATGTCCGCGCTGCGATCGCGCAGCGGCGGCACCTCGATGGGAATGACGTTCAGCCGGTAATAGAGGTCGCTGCGGAAGCTGCCGTTCGCGATCTCCTGATCGAGCTCCTTGTTCGTGGCCGCGATCACGCGCACATCCACCTTGATCGTCTGCTGGCCGCCCACGCGCTGGAACGTCTGCTCCTGCAAAACGCGCAACACCTTGGCCTGCGTCTTGAGGCTCATGTCGCCGATCTCGTCGAGGAAGAGCGTGCCGCCGTCGGCCAGCTCGAACTTCCCCTTGCGGTCGTCGATGGCGCCGGTGAAGGCACCCTTGCGATGGCCGAAGAGCTCGGACTCGATCAGCTCCTCCGGGATGGCCGCGCAGTTGACGTCGACGAAAGGCGCATCGGCCCGCGTCGAGAGGCGATGCAAAGTACGGGCGACGATCTCCTTGCCGCTGCCGTTCTCGCCGGTGATGAGCACGCGGCTGTTCGATGGGGCGGCGCTGCGGATCTGCTGCTCGAGGCGCTTCATCGGCTCGCTCTCCCCGATCAGCAATTCCTCCAGCGAGATCTGCCGGCGGAGGTCGCGCACCTGCTCGCGCAGGCGGCGGTCGGCCAGGGCGTGATTGACGGTGAGCAGCACGCGCTCCAGCGACAGCGGCTTCTCCAGAAAGTCGTAGGCGCCGAGGCGGGTGGCTCGGACGGCGGTGTCGATGTTGCCGTGGCCGGAGATCACGATCACCGGCGGCGGCGCCGCGCCGCGAATGCGCTCCAGGACGGAGAGGCCGTCGATGCCGGGCAGCCAGAGGTCGAGCAGCGCGAGATCGAACTCCTCGCGGGTGAACTGCGCCAGCGCCTCTTCCCCCGACTCGCAGACGACGGTGCGATGCCCCTCGTCCTCCAGGATGCCGGCGAGCGTGGTGCGGATGGACGGCTCGTCGTCGATGATCAGGATTTTGGCCATATTAGAAAACGATGAACGAGGAAGGATGAACGATGAACGATGGTGTGCGGGCGTTCATCGTTCATCCTACATCGTTCACGCCGGCAGCTCGATCTCGAACCGCGTTCCCTTCGGATGGTTGTCGTGCACGGAGATCTGGCCGTCGTGGTCGCGCACGATGCGGTGCACGATGGCCAGGCCGAGGCCGGTGCCGCGGCCTTTCGTCGAAAAGTAGGGGAGGAAGAGCTTGTCCTTGTCGCGGTCGGGAACGCCGCGGCCGGGGTCGGCCACCTCGATCACCACGCGGTGCTGCGCGCGGCGCGCGGAGACGCGGATCTCGCCCGACTCGGTCGCCTCGACGGCGTTCTTGAGCAGATTGCCGACCGCGCGGCGGATCTGCTCCGGGTCCATGAGCAGCTCGATGTCCTGGGCCACGTTCACACTCACGGTCACGCCGTTCTTCACGTCGCGATAGAGGCTCGCCGCCTGCTGCAGGATCTCGGCGAGCTGGGCGTGGCGCAGATGCACGGCCGGCATGCGCGCGAAGCGGGAGAACTCATCCACCATCCGCTTGAGCTGGCTCACCTCGCTGACGATGGTGCGGCAGCCTTCCTCGATGCCGGGCTCGCCGCGGCCGAACTTCTTCGCCATCCGCTCCGCGGAGAGCTGGATCGGCGTGAGCGGATTCTTGATCTCGTGCGCGATGCGCCGCGCCGCCTCGTTCCAGGCGGCGAGCTTCTGGGCCTGCATCAGCTGGGTGGAGTCTTCGATGGCCAGCACCCAGCCGCTTTCGTCTTTGCCGCCCAGGCGGGCGGCGGAGAGCTCGAGGTAATGGAGCTCGCCGCCGCGGATGAGCGTCACCTCCCGGGAGCGGCCCAGCCGGGCGGTGAGATCGCACAGCGCCTCGGCCAGCGGCGCGAGATCGCCGACCAGCACCTCGTGCAGGCTGGCCCGCGGCGGGAGCGCCTCGAGCTGGAGCATGCGCAATGCCGCCTGGTTGATGGACAGCACTTCCAGCTCCTCGGTGAAGGCGATGATGCCGGTGGAGACGCTGTCCAGCACCGTGAACATGAAGGCGCGCTCATCGTCCAGCCGGCGGTTCGTCTCCGTGAGCGCCTGGCGCTGGCTGGCCAGCTGGGCGGACATCTGATTGAACGAGTCGATGAGGCGGCCCACCTCGTCCCCCGCGGCGACGTCGATGCGATGGCCGTAGCCGCCCTGGGCCAGCATGGCCGTGCCTTCGGCCAGCGCCTTGATCGGCACGGTGATGCGGCGCGAGGCGTAGATCGACGTCCAGAGCGTGCCGAAGAGGATGGCCAGGGTCACGGCGAGGAAGAGCGAGGTCTGGGAGGCCTTCAGGTTCGGCCGCTGCAGGTCGAGCTGCTCGAAGTTCTGGTGGGCGATGATCGACTCGTCGATCATCCGGCTCATCGTGTTCGGGATGAAGACGGCGGCCACGGCGACGTACGGGCCGTTGCCGATCAGCGACGCGGAACGGATCCACTTCCCGCTGGCCGAGCCGTCGATCTTCACCGCGCGGCCTTTGCGCGCGACCTCCTCGAAGAAGCGCGCCGGCGGCTCGGGCAGCTCCAGCACCGGGACCCGCGGATCGCCATTGAGCTTCACGAGCGTGGCACCGGTCTGGTCGTTGCCCTGATCGAGGCGATAGAGGCCGGCCATCTCGACGTCGTGGAACTGCTGCACGTGACGGAGGATGCCGTCCATCTCCGCCGCATCGGTCACGGTCGGCGAGGCGGCGATCTCCCGCGCGGCGGCGGCCGCGACCGCGCCCGCCTGATCCTGGGCCATCTGGGCGATGGCCTCGCTGTTCTGCAGGATGCGCCGCACCGGCGTGTTGAACCAGCGGTCGATGGAGACGCGCAGCAGGTCGGTGGCGACGAGGAAGAGGAGGAAGACCGGCAGGAGCGAGGTGGCGACGTAGGTCAGGACCAGCTTGGTCCGGAAGCGCGAGCCGATGATGCCGCGCTGCCGCTCCAGCAACAGCTTCACGATCCCGCGGAAGAGGACGAAGAGGATGCCGACGATGAGCAGGACGTTGATGTTCCAGAGGACGAAGAGCAGCACCTGGCTGGAGAGCGCCTCCGGGGAGAGCTCCTTCGCGCGCTGGATGAGGTAGTAGACGAGCGACGTCGCGGCCAGGATCAGCAGCGGAACGGTGATGATGACCCGCGGGTCCTTGCGGTACCGCAGCAGCAGCTCGCGCGCGGTCATCGGCCGCGGGCCTCCGGCGGCGCGGCCACGCGCGCCTCCTTCCAGTGCGTGGAGACCTGCCAGGGGATGACGTACAGCATCCAGCCGCGGGAGAGGTCGGCCTTCACGCGCACTTTCAGCTTGTAGGGACGGCGCTTGCCGATGTCGAAGAGGGCGGGCTCGTCGATGGAGGTCATCCGCCGCTCCAGCGACTCGAGGTCGCTGAAGGTCTCGGAGCGGACGAGCTTGCGGTCGCGGCGGTAGTTGAGGAGGTACTCCCGGGTCACGGAGTTGAAGGTGGCGATGACCTCGATGCGGGAGCGGTCGATGCCTTCGTCGAACCAGTTGGGGCGGTCGCGGAATATCTCCACGATGTAGGTGAAGCTGGTCGGCACGCCGCTCTGCAGCCCCTGGACGGTCTGCCCGTTGCGGAACGCGTTGGCGAGGGAGAAGCGGACGCTCACCTGCCCGTTCGCGGCCGCGGCGGCGAGGTTCTCGATGCGGGCGTCGTCGGCGCGTGCGCTCGCGGCAGCAAGGGTTAAGAGTATGAGTAGTTTGCGCACTAGTGTGGCAAATTTACCACACTTTATGCGAACGCTTCGCCCTGCGCCCGCACCCCCACCCGCACGTCGTCCGTCTCCGCCGCCGCGGCGAGCACCTGCTCGACGAAGCGGGAGTGGAGGGCGTGGCCGGCGCGGTTGGCGGTGATCTCGCCGACGAGAGGGCGGCCGACCAGAGCCAGGTCGCCGATCAGGTCGAGGATCTTGTGCCGGACGAACTCGTCCTTGAAGCGGAGCGGCCCGTTCAGGATGCCGTGGTCGTCCAGGACGATGCAGTTCTCCACCGAGCCGCCGCGGGCCAGGCCGGCCGCGCGCAGCTTCTCGACGTCGCGCATGAAGCCGAAGGTGCGCGCCGGGGCAATCTTGCGCAGGAAGTTGTCGTGGGTGAAGTCGAAGTGCATCGACTCGCGGCCGATGGTGGGGTGGTCGAAGTCGATCCGGTATTTGATGGTCAGCCGGTGCGCCGGCGTCATGCGGATGCTTCGGTCGCCCTCCACGATCTCGATCGGCTTGTTCAGCCGCAGCACCTTCACCTCGGCGTCGAGGGAGCGGATGCCGGCCGCGTCGATGAGGTGCATGAACGGCAGCGCGCTGCCGTCGATGATCGGCACTTCCGGGCCGTCGATGTGGATGTCGACGTCGGTCAGCCCGCAGGCGACGATGGCGGAGAGGAGGTGCTCCACGGTGCCCACCGCAACGTCATCCTTGCCGACGGTGGTGGCGTGGTCGAGGGCGGTGGTGGAGGCCTGCAGGGCGGGGATGCGCAGGCCGGCGAGGTCGGCCCGGACGAAGGTGATCCCGCTGCCGGCGGCGGCCGGATGCAGCTCGAGCTTCGTGTAGATGCCGGAGTGGAGGCCGATGCCGGTGATGCCGACCTTTGCGTTGATGGTTTTCCGCTGTGAGTACATGTCCGGCGGAGGACTAGAGCGAGGGGGGTGCCATGCGGTCATCGGTTGTCAGTTGTCGGTTATCAGTAGGCAAATACGGGACTTAACTGACAATTGACAACTGACGACTGACAACTTTCTGTGGTTTTCCCGCCGCACACCTGTGGCTCGCCAGCCACACTATGGCGCGCGTCGCGTCTTCATCGCGGCGGCGGCCTCGCGGTCGGCTTCGCGGCGTTTCTCCGTCTCGCGCTTGTCGTACAGCTTCTTGCCCCGCACGACCGCCACTTCCGTCTTGACCCGGCTCCCCTTGAAGTAGAGCCGCAGAGGGACGATGGTCAGCCCCTTCTCCGTGGTCTGGGTCTGGAGCTTCTCCAGCTCTTTCCGGTGCAGGAGGAGCTTGCGGGTGCGCTCCGGCTCGTGGTTCTCCCGGTTGCCGTGCGTATACGGCGAGATGTGCGCGCCGAACAGGAACGCCTCTCCCCCTTTGAAGATGACGTACGCATCCTTGAGGTTGGCCTTCCCGTCCCGCAGCGCCTTGACCTCGGTGCCGGTCAGCTCGATGCCCGCCTCGACCTTCTGCAGCACGAAGTAGTCGTGCAGCGCCTTCTTGTTCGAGGCGATCAACCTCTCGCCCGTCTCGGGCTTCTTCGTCATGGGCCGGCGATTCTACGCGATCAGCTCGATGGCCGCGGCGCGGCCGGTGCTGCAAACGAGGCGGACATCGCGTGACCAGAGGTGCGCCGAGGAGCTCGGCGAGGGCGACGTAGGAGGCGTCGCAGGCGGTGAGGCCGTCCAGCCGCCCCTCCTACCGAGGAAGCCCCACCTGCTGGGCACGCTTCACCAGCTCCTCGCGCAACGCGTCCGGAATCTCGATCGTCTTCGCCATCGGCCGATTCTAACGCTACAATCCGCGCCCGAATTCAGCGGAGGTCTGCGCGGCAATGACGAAGAACATCGTGCACGTGGTCGGCACGGGAACCATCGGCGAGCCTTTGATCGGGCTGTATACCGATTTCAAGGACAAGTGGGACATCAGCGAGGTCACGTTCCACAAGCGCACCCCCAAGGCCGACGACCGGGCCATGGTCGAGTACCTGGTCAACCGCGGCGCGAAGCTCGTCGTGGACGAGGAAGCGCGCGGCGAGTTCGAGCACCTCGGCCACCGCGTGTCGTTCACCACCGAAGAGGCGCTGGCCCGCGCCACCGTCGTCGTCGATTGCACGCCGGCCGGCAACGACAACAAGGCGAGGTACTACGAGCGCGTCAAAGGCCCCCGCGGCTTCCTGGCCCAGGGCTCCGAGTTCGGCTTCGGCAAGCCGTACGCGCGCGGCATCAACGACTCGGTGCAGAGCGCGGACGAGCGCTTCGTGCAGGTCGTCTCCTGCAACACCCACAACATCTCCGTGCTGCTCAAGACCATCGGCGAGCACAAGGGGAAGATCTCCATCGCCTCCGGCCGCTTCGTCTGCATGCGCCGGGCGAACGACGTCTCCGATACGAAGTCGTTCATCCCCGCGCCGCAGGCCGGCAAGCATGATGACCCCGAGTTCGGCACCCATCACGCCCGCGATGCCCACCACCTCTTCGCCACCCTGGGCGAGGAGCTGAACCTGTTCTCCTCGGCCATCAAGATCAACACCCAGTACATGCACACCCTCTGGTTCGACCTCGAGCTCGGCTTCGACACGTCGCTGGAAGAGGTCAAGGCGGCGCTGCGCGGCAACCCGCGGGTGGCCATCACCAACAAGCGGGCGGTGAACCAGATCTTCTCCTTCGGCCGCGACCACGGCTACTTCGGGCGCATCCTCTCCCAGACCGTGATGCCGACTTCCACCCTCGCCGTGCCGAGCGCGCGCAAGGTGGTCGGCTTCTGCTACACGCCCCAGGACGGCAACTCGCTGCTTTCCTCCATCGCCGCGACCCTCCGCTATCTGGATGAGTCGAAGCTGGAGGACAACCTCGACGTGCTGCGGCCTTACATCTTCCGGGAGATATGACCCGCGACGCGCTGCGCCAGATCGTCGCCGGCGCGGCTTCGATCCTCTTGTGCGCGGCGCTCGTGCAACGGTATGCGATGCGTCGCGGCCCGTACTTTCAGAAGCCGCGCACGCTCGTGGAGCACGTCGACATCATCGATCACGAGGCGCGCGATGTCCTGCTGCTGCTACCGGAGGTTGAGCCGCTGATTCCAAAGGGAGCGGATG
>DASYMJ010000250.1:0-4503 GCA_036009105.1 Thermoanaerobaculia bacterium
GCGCAGGCCCTTGCCGTCGCCGACGGCGTACTCCTGCCAGCCGTCAAAGCCGACCACGTAATCGCCGGCGGCGAACTTCGGGTCGTTGGAGGCGACGACCTGGCTGACCGTGCCGCCCACCATCGGCTCGCCCACATTCGCCGGCGCTGCGTACGACTTCGCGCTGCTCATCCGGCCCCGCATGTAGGGGTCGACGGAGAGCCAGAGCGTCCGGCGGAGCATCTGGCCGCCGATGATGGTCGGCAGGTCGCGCTGCACGAGCTCGAAGTTGCTCTCGTCGGGTCTGCCTTCGGGGCGGGACTTGAGGAGGATCTGGCGGTTGATGAGCATGGCGTCACACTTTCGCGGCGAGGTCGGCGGCGATGCGGGCCAGCGACGCCACGCGCTCGCCGAGCGGGGCGAAGCGGGGGTCGTCCGTCTGGCCGCGCACGAAGCGGGCGTAGATCTGCTGGATGACGACGGCGAGCTTGAAGACGGCGAAGACCTCGTAGAGGGCGATGCGATTCAGGTTCGCGCCGGAGCGCCCGGCGTAGCGGTCGAGGATCTGCTCGCGAGTGAACCACCCGGGGCGATTGGTGACGGTGGAGATGGCGTCGTCTTCGGCGGAGGCGACGTGCACCCAATAGCAGAGGATGATGCCGACGTCGACGAGCGGATCGCCCACCGCGCTCATCTCCCAGTCGAACACGCCCACCAGGCGCCGCGGGTCGGCGCTGTCGAGCATGACGTTGTCCAGCTTGTAGTCGCCGTGCACGAGGGCGGGGCGGGGGGGGTCGCCGGGGGTGTGCTGCTCCAGCCAGGAGGCGAGCCACTCCATCTCCGCGACGTCGCTGGTCTTCGCGCCGTGCCAGCGCTCCGTCCAGCCGCGGATCTGGCGGGCCACGAAGCCGGCCGGCTTGCCGAGCGTCTCCAGGCCATTGGCCGCGACATCAATTGCATGAAGGTCGGCCAACGTGTCCACGACGGCGGCGCTGATCTCCGCGCGCAGCGGCTCGATCTCCGGCGGCTCTTTGGTGCGGATGACGATGCCCGTTCTTCGCTCCATCACGTAAAACACCGAGCCGACCACGCCCGTGTCTTCGCAGAGAAGCAGCGGGCGGGGGGCGAGGGGGAAGTGGGGATGGACGGCGGAGAGGACGCGGAACTCGCGGGCCATGTCGTGGGCGCGCGGAGGGACGGGGCCGAAGGGCGGGCGTCTGAGGACCACCTGAGCATTCCCGAAGCGAAGGAGATAGGTCAGGTTGGAGTGGCCGCCGGGGAACTGCTCCACTGCCATCTCGCCTTCCAGCGGCAGCCGCTCGCGCAGGTAGGCCGCGAGCCGTTCCCAGGCGAGGTTCTCGCTGCCGCGGACGGGACGGGTATCGCTCATCGCATCCTCAGCACGCGCGCCACGAGCCGGGGGAAGAAGCGCTTGAGGAAGATGGCGTAGATCTCCTTGCCGCCCACGCGCACCTCCTGCTTCCCGCGATGAACACCGTCGATGATCTTCGGCGCCGCCACCTCCGGGAGCATGGCGTTCTTGTGCGTGTCGTCCGTGGTGCCGTGGCGCGTGCCGTCGCCGCGCAGGGCGTTCTCCGAGACGTGCGTGCGGATGTAGCCAGGGCAGACGATGGTGACGCGGATGCCGTCCTTCTCGTTCTCCGCGCGCAGCGTATCGAAGAAGCCGTGCAGGGCGTGCTTCGACGCCGCATACGCGGAGCGCAGCGGCACCCCGACGTGCCCGATCACGCTGCTGATGGGGACGATGTGGCCGCGCTTCCGCTTCAGCATCCGCGGCAGCATGGCCTTGGTCAGGGCGACGGTGCCGAAGTAGTTGAGCTCCATGATGCCGCGGTCGACCTCCAGCGAGGTCTCCGCCACCAGGCCGCGCTGGCTCACCCCGCCGCTGTGCACGAGGACGTCGACCTCGCCCACTTCCCGCGCCGCCGCGTCGATGGCGCGCATGTCGGTGAGATCGAGCGGCTTCACCTCGTGCCGCTGCGGCTCTTCGCAGGCTTGCCGCACCCGCTCCAGCTCGGCCGCGTTGCGCGCGGAGAGGATCACGCGCGCCCCTTCCCGCGACCAGGCCACGGCCAGCGCCTCGCCGATGCCGGAAGAGGCGCCGGTGATCCAGACGGTCTGTCCCTCGTAGCGCTTCGTCATCGTTTTTTCCAAATATGGGGCCGGCTCTCAGCCGGCCCGTCGCTCGTAACTGCGGCCGGCTGGAGAGCCGGCCCTACATTGATCCCATCACCTTGCGGGCGATCACCATGCGGTGAACCTCGCTCGGGCCGTCGTAGATGCGGAACGCGCGCGCCTCGCGGTAGAAGTGCTCCAGCGGCAGGTCGCTGGAAAACCCGAGCGCCCCGCAAACCTGGATGGCCCGGTCGATCACCCGGTTGATCGCCTCGGCCACGAACACCTTGCAGATGGACGACTCGTGGCGGATGTCGCTCCCCTGCTCGTGCTTCCAGGCCGCTTCCATCACCATCAACCGCGAGGCGTGCAGCTCGATCTCGGAGTCGGCCACCATCCACTGGATGGACTGGTGCTCGGCCAGTTTCTTGCCGAACGCCTCGCGCTGTTTGGCCCGCGCGATGGCGATCTCCAGCGAGCGCTGCGCGGCACCGAGCCAGCGCATGCAGTGCGTGAGGCGCGCCGGCGCGAGGCGGACCTGGGCCATGCGGAAGCCGTCGCCAGGGGCGCCGAGGAGCGCGTCATCGGGGACGCGGACGGCGCGGTACTCCAGCTCGCAGTGGCCGCCCAGGCCGTGGCTGCCCATGGTCGGCACGGCGCGGAGGAACGTATAGCCGGGCGTGTCGGTGGGGACGAGGAACATCGAGGCGCGCTTGTGCGGGGCGGCATCGGGATTGGTCACCGCCATGGTGATGGTCACCGCCGCGCCTTCCGCGCCGGTGGCGAACCACTTGTGGCCATCGAGCTGCCACCCGCCAGCGACCCGTGTGGCGCGCGTCTCCATCATGGTCGGATCGGAGCCGGCCCCCGGCGCGGGCTCCGTCATGGCGAAGCTGGACCGGATCCGCCCCTCGGCCAGAGGCCGCAGCCAGCGCTCGCGTTGCGCCTCGGTGGCGAAGAGGGAGAGGAGGTGCATGTTCCCTTCGTCCGGCGCGGAGCAGTGCAAGGCGAGCGGACCGAGCAAGCTGCGGCCGGCCTGTTCGAAGAGCACGCAGAGCGCGACGATGCCGAGCCCCAGGCCGCCGTACTCGGCCGGCAGTTGGGGGCCGTAGATGCCGGCCTGCTTCGCCTTCGCGCGGAGCGAGGCCACGAGCGCGTCGTCCACCGGGGAAGACTCGGCGGGGATGACCTCGTCGCGGACGAACGCCGCCACGCGGTCGCGCAGCGCGAGGAGCGGCGGATCGAGCGCGAAGTCCATTACTGAAGGTTCTCGAAGATGGTGGCCGCGCCCTGGCCGCCGCCGACGCACATGGTGACCATGCCGTAGCGCGAGCCGCGGCGCCGCATCTCCCCGAGCAGCTGCACGGTGAGCTTCGCCCCGGAGGCGCCGAGGGGGTGGCCGAGGGCGACGGCGCCGCCGTTCACGTTCACCTTCTCCTCGTTCATCCCCAGCTCGCGCATCACGGCCAGCGCCTGCACGGCGAACGCCTCGTTCAATTCGATGACGTCCATGTTCTCCAGCTTCAGGCCGGCGAGCTTGAGCGCCTTCGGCACGGCGACCACCGGACCCATGCCCATGATCTCCGGTCCCACGCCGCCCACCGCGTACGAAACGAAGCGCGCCAGCGGCTTCAGGCCCAGCTCTTCCGCGCGCCGTCCCGACATCACCACCACCGCGGCCGCGCCGTCCGAGGTCTGGCTCGAATTGCCCGCCGTGACCACCCCCTTCGCATGGAAGGCGGGCTTCAGTTTCGCCAGCGCCTCCGGTGTCGTATCGGCGCGCGGCCCTTCGTCCTTGTCGAAGGTGAAGCGCCGGGTGTTGCCTTCTTCGACGATGGAGACGTCGAGCGGCAGGATGCCGTCGTCGGCGAACTTGCCCGCCTCCTGCGCGGCGAGCGCGCGCTGGTGGCTGCGGAACGCGAACGCGTCGGCGTCCTGGCGGGAGACGTTGTACTTGCGCGCCACGTTCTCCGCGGTCAACCCCATGGTCAGATAGACCTCGGGCCGGTTGTCGATCAGGTGCGGGTTGGGGCGGAAGCGGGTGTTGCCGCGCACCATGCTCATCGACTCCGTGCCGCCGGCGATGATCTGCTCCGCCATGCCGGCCATGATCCGCTCCGCGGCCATGGCAATGGTCTGCGAGCCCGACGAGCAGAAGCGGTTGACGGTGACAGCCGGCACGCTGTCCGGCAGCCCGGCGCGCAGCGACGCGATGCGCGCCACGTTCATCCCCGACTCGCCTTCCGGCGTGGCGCAGCCGAGGATCACGTCGTCGACGTCCTGCGGCTGGAGTTGGGGGGTCCTGGCAAGGACGGCGCGGATGACCTCCGCGGCCATGTCGTCCGGACGGGTGGTGCGCAGCGAGCCGCGCGGCGCCTTCCCCACGGC
>DASYMJ010000251.1:0-10864 GCA_036009105.1 Thermoanaerobaculia bacterium
GCCGATGCAGATCACTGTGCCCCACAACACGACGAAACAGGACGCACGGCAGCGCGTGGAGCAGAAGCTGGAGGAGCTTCAGCGCCAGTACGGCAGCTACGCCAGCGACGTGGACAAGAACTGGAACGGCGACACCCTCGCCTTCGAGGTGAAGGCGCGCGGGTTCACCGGCAAAGGGACGGTGGAGATCACCGATAGCGAGGTGATCCTGAACGGCAAGCTGCCGCTGCTGGCCAAGCCGTTCGAGCCGAGGATCAAGGCCGCCGTGGAGCAGGAAGCGGCGCAACTCTTCCGCAAAGCGTGAGGGCCGGCTTTCGCCGGCCCCCTCGTTACTGAACTCTGAAGATCTTCTTCAGGGCGTCGACGTTCGGGTCGACGTAGGTGCGGCCATCCACTTCGACGGCCGGGTCGGTCCCGAGATGGAACGTGTGCGACGGCGTTACTGCCTGGTCCGGCTGCACGAGCTCGTGGTCGACGTGAAACTGATGCAGAAACCCCTCGATGAGGGTCGTCTTCTGCTTTTTACTGCCGGGGAAAAACCTGACGGTCATTTCTCCCCCTCCCTTCCCACCCGGTGGTGGTCTTGTTCGCTTGTTGAGTATGCGAACGGTATTCCTACGTTTTACGGATGTCAAATAAGCAACGTTTCGTGGAGAAGCTAAGCTGTAACCGCTTCTCTGTACTGGATCTCGTACAACTTCCGGTACAGCCCGCCGAACTGCATCAGCTCCTCATGCGTGCCGCGCTCGCGAATCTCCCCATGGTGGAACACGAGGATGGTATCGGCGGAGCGGATGGTCGAGAGGCGGTGGGCAATGACCAGCGACGTCCGGCCGGCGAGCAGGGTCTGGATCGCTTCCTGGATCAGCCGCTCGGTCTCCGTATCGATGGAGGACGTCGCTTCGTCGAGGATGAGCACCGGCGGGTTGAACGCCAATGCGCGGGCGAAGGACAGTAACTGCTTCTCCCCCACGGAAAGTCCCGCCCCCCGCTCCCGCACCTCCGACCGGTACCCATCGGGCAGGCGGGAAATGAACCGGTCGGCCTGCACCCGCCGCGCCGCCTCGTTCACGGCGGCGTCGGTAATGGCCGGGTCGCCGAGGGAGATGTTCTGGCCGATGGTGCCGGTGAAGAGGAAGAAATCCTGCTGCACGATGGCGAAGAGGCGGCGCAGCGAGGCGAGGGTGTACTGGCGGATGTCCACGCCATTGATCAGGATCTGCCCGCTCTGCGGCTCGTAGAAGCGGAGGAGCAGCGCGGTGACCGTCGTTTTGCCGGCGCCGGTGTGCCCCACCAGCGCCACCCGCTCGCCGCGGTTGACCCGGAAGGAGATGTTGCGCAGCACCCACTCCCCTTCCTTGTACGCGAACGAGACGTCGCGGAACTCGATGGACTGGAGTTGCGCGGCCTGGAGCGGCCCTTCATCCAGCACCTTGACCGGCGTGTCGAGCAGATGGAAGACCCGCTCGCTGGCGGCCATGGCGGCCTGCAGGATGTTGTACTTTTCTGACAGATCGCTGATCGGCTCGTAGAACCTTTGGGCGTACGTGAAAAACGCGACCAGCGCGCCGACGGAGAGCGTCCCCTGGATGACCTGCCCGCCGCCGTACCAGACGATGAGCGCGATGCCCACCGTCTCGATCAGCTCGATGAGCGGATAGAAGACCGAGTAGTAGAAGACCGAGTCGAGGTTCGCGTCCCGATGGCGCACGTTGAGGGTGTCGAACTTCGCGGCCTGGTCCTGCTGCCGGTTGAAGAGCTGCACCGTCGACATGCCGGAGATGTGCTCCTGCAGGAAGGCGTTGATGGCCGCGATGCGCACGCGCACCTGGCGGTAGGTGATGCGCGCGCCGCGCCGGAACCAGATGGAGACGAGCACGATGCCCGGCGTGATGGAGAAGAGGACGAGCGCCATCCGCCAGTTCATCCAGAAGAGCGCGATGACGATGCCGAGCAGGACCACGATGTCTCCGAAGATGGAGACGAAGCCGGCGGTGACCATCTCGTTGAGCGCGTCGACGTCGGTGGTGACGCGGGTCATCAATCGGCCCACCGGGTTGCGGTCGAAGAACTGCACGTCCAGCCGCTGCAGATGCCCGAAGATCTGCTTGCGCAGGTCGTACATGATGTACTGCCCCATCAGGTTCATCATGACCATCTGGGTGTAGAGGACGATGAAGCCGAGGATGAGCGCGGTGAGGTAGAGCAGCGAGGCGACGGTGATGCCGTGCATCGGCTCGAGCGACCAGCCCTGCGCCTGCAGGAACTGCCCGATCCGCGCGCTGATGCCGATCGGATGCGCCCCCCGCAACGGCTTCACGAACAGGTCGATGGAAACGGCGATGATGGCCGGCCCGACGATCTCCAGCGCGGAGGAGAGGATGATCAACCCCACCGAGGTGATGGTGCGCAGCCGGTACGGTTTCAAATACCGCAACAGCCGGCGGGCAAGCTTCGGATCGAAGGCTTTGGCGGCTTCGTCTTCGTGGCGTTCGTCGGGCATGGCGTCAGTTGTCAGTTGTCAGTTGTCAGTTGTCGGTCTCTACGGATCACCGACAACTGACCACCGACAACTGGTCAGGCAATCTCCTCGATCTCCGCTTCCAGCGTCTGTCTTCGATACAGGTCCGCGTAGTAGCCGTCGTGGGCGAGGAGCGACTCGTGGGTGCCTCGCTCCACGATGCGGCCTTCGTCCAGCACGATGATGTGATCGGCATCCTTTACCGACGAAACGCGGTGGGAGACGATCAGCACCGTCCGCCCCCGCCGCACCGAGCGCAGCGCCTGGAGGATTCTCTCCTCCGTAGAGGTGTCTACGGCGCTGAGAGAGTCGTCCAGGATGAGGATGGCCGGATCGCGAACCAGGGCCCGGGCGATCGCGGTGCGCTGCTTCTGCCCGCCGGAGAGGGTGATGCCGCGCTCGCCGATCACGGTCTCCAGCCCCTTGGGGAAGGTGGTGACGTCCTCCTCCAGGCCGGCCAGGTTCGCGGCGTCGCGCACCTCTTCGTCCGTCGCGGTGCCGCGGCCGAAGCGGATGTTCTCCGCCAGCGACTCGGAGAAGAGGAACGTCTCCTGCGGGACAACTCCCGTCCAGGTGCGCAGTTGCGCGATCGGAATGGTCTCGATGGGACGCCCGTCGAGGAAGATCGTGCCGGGCGGCGGCTCGAAGGTGCGGGTGATGAGCGCGAGCAGCGTCGACTTGCCGCTGCCCGTCCGCCCCACGATGCCCACCGTCTGGCCATGCCGCACCGAGAGGTCGATGTCCTGCAGCACCGCCCGCCCTTCCGCGGTGTAGCCGAAGGTCAGGTCGCGGATCTCGATGTCGCCCTTCACCTCCCCCTCCACCGGCTCCCCTTCGAGCTCTCCTACGCCCGGTAGCACGCTCCACACCTCGTGGAGCCGCTGCATGGAGGCCATGCCCCGCTGGAAGAGGTTGATGACCCAGCCGAGAGCGATCAGGGGCCAGATCATCCGGCCGAGGTAGAACTGGAAGGCGACGAAATCGCCCAGGGTCATGGTGCCGGCCACGATGCGGCGGGTACCGAGGTAGAAGATGATGACGAACATCACCCCGATCAGGGCGTGCAGGGAGGGATAGAAAGTGGCGGTGAGCCGGATCAGCGAGCGGTTCTTGTCCACGTACTCGCGGTTCGCGCTCTTGAAGTGCTCCAGCTCGTTGCCCTCCTGGCCGAACGCCCGGACCACGCGCACGCCGGCCAGGTTCTCCTGCACGCGCGCGGAGAGGTCGCCGAAGTTGTCCTGCACGTCCTTGTAGCGGACGTGCATCCGCTCGCCGAAGATCTTCACCAGCGTGGCCACCACCGGGACGGCGAGCAATGCCACCAGCGCCATCAACTTGTCGAGGCGCTGCATCATGACGAAGGCGCCGATCACGACCAGCACTGAAGACAAGGTGTACATCACCGCCGGCCCGACCAGCATGCGCACGGAGGAAAGATCGCTCGTGGCCCGCGACATCAGGTCGCCGGTCCGCTGCTCCTGGTAATACGACAGCGGCAGGGTCTGCAGGTGGCCGTAGAAGTCGTTGCGCATGTCGTACTCGATGCGCCGCGACACGCCGATGATGATCCGGCGCTGCAGGAAGAGGAACGCCCCCTCGATCGCGGCCGCCGCGATGAGCATCAGCCCGTAGCGCACGAGCTGGGCGCGGGTGAACGCCCTGGCCAGGGTGTCGACGGCGCTGCCGACGATCAGCGGCTTCATCAGCGAGAAGCCGGCCGAGCCGATGACGCAGAGCGCGCCGATGCCGAGCGATTTTTTGTACAGGCGGAGGTAGTGAATGAGGCGCTGGCGCGGGCTCATGGGGCGACCTCCTCGCGCAACGGCAGGCGTTTCATCTCCTGCAGTGTGATGCGTAAGACGCTCCCCAGGGTGAAGCCGGTTGGAAAACAATGCGGGATGCGGATGCCGGCGCCGCTCAGCTCCAGAAAGTCGAGGGGCGGGCGGCGCCGGGCCAGCACGAACAGCAGCTTGCGGGGGAGGTCTTCCCGGTCATCGGCGTTGAGGTGCAGCGGCTGGAGGTAGTAGCCGAAATGCATCTCCCGCAGCTGCGGCACGCCTCCCGCGAACTCGGGCAGGGTGACGCTGAGGGACAGGGAGCCGAAGATCCAGTTCTCCTGCGCGAACTCGCCGCGCCAGTGGTCTTCGTCCTCTTCGGTGAGGTGTTCGAGGCGCATGTGCTACTGCGCCAACTTCCGGAGGCCCGCCACGATTTCCTCGAGCTTCGCCTGATGGAAAGCGTTGACCTCGCCCTGCAGCTCTGCCGCGGGCATTCCGCTGAGGTCGGCGGTGTAGAGCTTCTTCAGCGCGCCGCCGAGGTAGATCTTCGTTTCGATCCGCCAGGAGGGCCTCTCGAAGAACTCGGTCTGGACGGTGAGCTTCTTCGCCCCGACGTCTAGCGCGTCGAGGCGCCCCATGGGCGGGTTCGGGAGGTCCGGCATCGGCTGCACATCCTACGGCAGAATACCCGGATGCCGAAGGCGTACCTTTCCTCGACCTCTCTCGATCTGCAGCCCCACCGCGCCGTCGCCGCCAACGTGCTCAAGCGCTTCGGCTACGAGGACGTGGCGATGGAGTCGTACCCCTCCGAGGATCAGCGGCCGCTGGACAAGTGCCTGGAGGATGTCGCGCGCTGCGAGCTCTTCGTCGGCATCTACGCGTGGCGCCACGGCTCGGGGATCACGGCGGCGGAGTACGAACGGGCGGTGAAGCTGGGGAAGCCGCGGCTGCTCTTCATCATCGATGAGGAAGCGCCGTGGCCGCCGAAGTGGGTGGACCGGGATCAGAAGATGGCGGATTTTCATCAGCTGGTCCGCCACGACCGCCTCACGGCCACGTTCTCCACGCCCGACACGCTCGCCGCTCACCTGTCGGCCGCGCTCGAAACGCATGGCAGCCGCACCGTCAACGCCCCCGGTCTCGATTTCGAGGCGTACGCGAAGTTCCTCCGCCGCCGCTACAACGTGCTCGACCTCGATGCGCTCACCGATCCGAAGCGCGACGAGCTGCTGCAGTTGCGGGTGCAGGCGATATTCGTGGAGCAGAGCGCGCGCGAAGACGCGCCGCCCCTCGAGCTGCCGAAGGAGGCGCTGGACGTCCTCGCCGCCCGCGCCGACATCCACGCCGACGACCTCCCCACCGGCATGACCTCCGAGGCGCTGCAGGAGCTGAAGGCCGCCTACTCCAGCCGCCCTGCGCGTCCCGTCCTCGAAATCCTCTCCGCCGAGGCCCACCCCCGAACCATCATCCTCGGCGACCCGGGCGCGGGAAAGTCGACCCTCCTGCGCTACATCCTCCTCTCGCTGCTCGACGCGGTGCCGAACGCGCGCCTACAGCCGGCGCTCGCCGGCCGCGTGCCGTTCCTGGTCGACCTGAAGACCTATGCCTCGCTGCGCGGCCAGCGCAAGTGCGAGACGCTCTTCGACTACTTCGACGCCATCGCGAAGTCGGACAACGCGCCGGCCAACGGCGCGACGGTGCGCCGTTATCTCGATGCCGGCCTGCTGGCCGTGCTCCTCTTCGACGGCATCGACGAGATCTTCGAGCCGGCGGAGCAGGAGACGATCACGCGTCAGATTGCCGAGCTGGCCGAGGCGTACCCGGCCGCGCGCGTGATCGTGACGAGCCGCGTCATCGGCTACCGCCGCACGCTCCTGACCCAGGCCGGCTTCCGCCACTTCACGCTGCAGGATCTGGATGAGCAGCAGGTGACGGACTTCGTGACGCAGTGGTACGCGCTGACGCTCTCCAATCGGCCGGACGAGGCGAAGGCGCGCGTCGACCGCATCCGGAAGTCGTTCGCCGCGTCGTCGTCGATCCGCCAGCTGGCCGGCAACCCGATGCTGCTGACCATCATGGCCATCATCGGCAAGCATCAGGAACTGCCGCGGGAGCGCTGGAAGCTGTACGACCACGCGACGAGCGTCCTGGTGCAGCACTGGGACGTGCACCGCTACCTCGTCAACAAGGACCTCGACCCGGTGATGGACGAGGACGACAAGAAGGAACTGCTGCGCCGCCTCGCCTGGGCCATGCAGCGCGGCGAGGGCGGCTTGGCCGGCAACTACATCCACGCCGAGGAGCTGCAGCGCGAGTTCGAGGCGTATTTGAAGGAGCGCTATTACGGGTCCCGTCCGGACCAGGCCAAGATCACCGCCCGCGCGATGATCGCCCAGTTCCGCGAACGCAATTTCATCCTGTCGTTCTATGGGGCGAACGTGTACGGCTTCGTCCACCGCGCGTTCCTGGAGTTCTTCTGCGCTTCGGCCATCGTGACGAAGTTCGAGAAGACGAAGGAGCTGTCCATCGAGGACCTGAAGGAGGATGTGTTCGGCGCCCACTGGCAGGAGAAGGCGTGGCAGGAGGTGTTGCGCCTGGTGTGCGGGATGATCGGGGAGGAGTTCGCGGGGGAGTTGATCGAGTATTTGCGGGCGGGTGGCGGGGATGAGGCGCCCGGTCGCGTTGCCCTTGCCGTCGCATGCCTGTCCGAAGTCCGGCGGATCGAGTTGGTAGCGGAGACGGCGGAGAAGCTGCTGGAAACCCTGATGTCGGCCTCGGAATCCGAGGTTGGGCTCGCAATCGACAGCGCAGTGGAAATAGGCGTGCGCTGGCCCGGAAGGGAGCATCTGATGGAATGGATAGGAAAGGGGGCGGAAGACTTTGCTGTTGGTGAAGTCGTCGGTTCGGTCGGTCGAGGACTCGCGGATTTACGGGTGTTTCTGCTGCAGGAGGCGACCGGGAAGGACGCAGCCGAGCGCCGGTGGTTTCTTTCTTACGCACTCGCCTCCGGATGGCCTGACGAACGGACGCTGGCAGCACTGAAGCTCATAATGAGCAAGACCGCGTTCAAGGCCGCTCCTCTCCGTGCGGCGGCGCGCTTCATGAGGCATCTACCTTCGGCTGTGAATTGGATTTTTGAACAAGCCAGCTCAGTGCACCCCGCAGAAGCCGAAGAGGCAATTGCCCTGAATCTGTACGACGACCGTCGCGCCTTACCTCATTTGATGAGTGTCGTTAAGAGGAACCAGGCCCCGTACGCGCTGAGACGATTGGAAAGATATCTACACAAACCGCAAGTCGCTTCGCTGCTGGCGAAGATCGCCGCGTCGAATCGCGACGCCAACGCTCAGCAGCTCGCTGCCGACATCCTGCAACGTCGCAACATCCCCCTCTCCCCACCCCCCAAAAAACGCGCGAAGCGCAAAAAGCCTACCGGTCCCGCCTAACCGACCTTCTGCACTTCGCCTCCGCGCGGGATTCGATCTGCCGCACCCGCTCCCGCGACAGGCCGAGGATCTCGCCGATGTCGCGCAGGGTCAGCTCGTCGTCCTGCAGGATGCCGTAGCGGAGCTTCAGGATCGTCTTCTCCTCCAGGGTCAGCTCCTCCACCGCCTTCTGCACGGCGCCGTGCTGGCGGAGGGTCTGGAGGGCCGGCAGGCGGCGGGCGTCGATCTGCGGCGTCATGCCCGGCGTGAGGTCGCCGAGGTCGTCCCAGAAGCGCTTCCAGGCGCTCTCGTTCGGGTTCGTGTAGAGCAGCAGCACGGCCAGCTCGCTCTCGCTGATCTGCAACGCCTCGCAGATCTTCGCCTTCCCCCGCTCCAGCACCTCGGTCACATTCTCCGGCTCGCGGTTGAGAAAGTCCGCCAGCTCGCGGACCGACTTGGGCAGGTTGTCGCTCACGCCGTGGCGGAGCATCAGCACCAGGCGCTCTTTCGGCGAGAGGTCGGCGATGTGCGCCAGCAGCTCGTGCCGCCGCGACTGCTCCTGCATCTCCTCTTCCGCCGAGGGCACCGACGTCTGCTCGATCACGTCCGCGAGCTCGGTATGCGACTCGTCATCCAGCTCCGCGTTGAGCGAGAAGTTGTCGGTGTTGGCCTGCATCAGCGTCTGCACTTCCTTCACCGTGACGCCGAGCTCCGTGGCCAGCTCCTCGGGCGTAGGGATGTGGTTCCCCTCGCTCATGGCCGCGCCAATGGCCTTCTCCAGGCGATACATCAGATTGGCGCGCTTGGGCGGCAGGCGGAACGCGCCACCCTGTTCGGACAGCGCGTGCAGAATGGACTGGCGGATCCACCACACCGCGTAGGTGATGAACTTGACGTTCTTCTCGGGATCGAACTTCTTCGCGGCGTGGATCAGCCCGATGTTCCCCTCGTTGATCAGGTCGAGGAAGAGGACGTGCGAGTTGCGATAGCGCTTCGCGTACGAAACCACGAAACGGAGGTTCGACTTGACGAGCTCTTCGAGCGCCGCCTTGTCATTCTCCTGCACCCGTTTCCCCAGCTCGCGCTCCCGCTCCGGCGTGAGCCGGGGGATGCGGGAGATTTCCTGGAGATACTGATTCAGGAGATCGTACGACTCGTCGCGTTCTTCGTAACGGGCCATCGTTGTTCGAGAGAGATACGGATTCTATCGCCGAATCGATGGCCCGTGATAGTTGCAAATCCGTCAGCGATTCCACGCCATGCGCACCCCTCCGCGCTGCTTCGCCACCTCCCGCGCCGCCACATCGGCATCCGCGTCGAGATGAATGAGCACCGTGTCGCTGCGGTCGTGGGTGAGGATGAAGAGCTCGACGCGGTGCTGATCGGGAGCCGGCTTCGCATAGATGAAGGTGAATTCTCCACGCGGCGTAGAACGCACCTGGACCATGGGCCGGTAGCCCTCCCCCACTTTTTCGCGCAGGATGCCGGCGAATTCGTTCGCATCGGCGCCGCGCAGGTTCTCGAAGGTGGCGAGCTCGAAGTCGTAAACGCCCTTCGGATGGACGACCCAGCAGGCGAACCTCATCAGCCCGAGGAGCGGGATGTTGACGCGCTTGATGCCGTGGCGCGCTTCGATGGCGGCGGCGACCTGACGGAAGTCGGCATGGAGCGGCACCGCGAGTGCGCTGAGCAGCAGCAGGGCAGCCAGGCGCCGGTTCACTGTCCATCTCCCTTCTTCGAAACGCGGGGGATGCCGAACTGCCCCTCCAGGCTGGCCAGCTTGTCCAGATCGATGGGCCCGACCAGGTTGACGATGGTCAGCTCGCGCGGCTCGGCCGCGATGACCACCAGGCCGACGATGTTCTCCCCGCGCAGCTCGGTGTAGATCTCGACGTTCTCCCGCAGCTTGCTGCGCACGGTGACCACGCGCTTCCAGTTCGGGCCGAGCTGCTTGCGGATGGAGTCGATGACGGTGCGGTCATAGGCATCGTCGCGATCGAATTCGTAGCTGCGGACGTAGATGCCTTCCAGCCGGTTGACCATCTGCCGCACGGCGCGCTCGTCGGCGTCCGTGTCGGAGAGAAACCGGGCGCCCAGGCGGAGGAGGGCGCCGTCGAGCGTGACGTCGACCACTTCGCGGGCCTTGTCGGCAAGGCCGGGGAAGTCGAGATTGATGTGCGGCCCCTGGGCGAGAAGCGAGGGGGCGAGGGCGAGGACGAGAGTGAGGCGGAGAAGCGTTTTCATCATCATTCCTTTCACTTGGAGATGCCGCGGACCTGCTGCTGGGCGTACGCGACCTTGGAGCCGGCGATGTGCATGGCCAGCAGGACCTGCTCGCGGGCACGCTCCCCTTCGGCGCGGCGATGCGCGCCCCATCCGGCGAGCGTGACGGCGAGCAGCAGCGACGCCGCGACGGCGAATTGCGCGCGACGGGGCCGCCGCGCGGGCTCTTGTGCACGCGCCAGCACCCTCTCCGCCAGCCCCGGCGCCGGGGTCTTGCGTCGCAACGCGGCGCGCAGCTCGTGATCGAGGTTCATACGTTGTCTCCCAGTTTCTTGCGCAGCGCGCTCAAGGCGCGGTGCAGGTGGCTCTTCACGGTGTTGACCGGCATGTCGACGATGCGGCAGATCTCGGACGGGTCGAGGTCTTCCTGATAGCGGAGGGTGAGGACCAGACGCTGCGCTTCCGGCAGGTCGGCCACGAGCTGGCGCAGCCGGCGCTCCAACAGCGGGTCGGCATCGCGGGTGACGCTGCGCAGCTCGACCGCCTCCAGCGGCACGGGCCGCAGCATCTTGCCGCGACGCATCACGTCGATGCAGCGCCGCGCGGTGACCTGCCGCAACCAGAACAGCAGATGCGCCGGCGATTCGATGTTCCCCAGGTTGCGGAACAGCTGAAGGAACACGTCCTGCGCGATCTCCTCCCCCCGGCTCCGGTCCTGGAAGAAGTGATAGGCCAGGCTGTAGACCATCGCTTCGTGCGCGCCGACGATCTCGGCAAACGCGTCGTGATCGCCTTCCCTGGCCCGCCTCAAGGTGTCGCCCCCGGCGTCCCGCTCTTCGAGGATCGCGTACATTCGAGGGCTATATACGGAGGATGCCCCGGTAAAGGTGCAGCCGGCGACGCGCCGGGCACGGCCC
>DASYMJ010000252.1:0-20699 GCA_036009105.1 Thermoanaerobaculia bacterium
CTGACCCGCGGCGGGGCGAAGCTGGTCGACTTCGGACTGGCCAAGTGGATGGGTGAGCAGCCGAAAGTGCTGGAAGGGATCGAAGATCACAAGACGACGACGAGAAAGCCGCTCACCGCGGCGGGCACCGTCCTGGGCACCGTTCCCTACATGGCGCCCGAGCAGTTGGAAGGCAAGCCGCTCGACGCGCGCACGGACATCTTCGCCTTCGGCGCCATCCTCTACGAGATGGCCACCGGCGTCCGCGCCTTCCAGGCCGAGTCGAACGCCAGCCTCATCGCGTTCATCATGAGCCAGCATCCGGAGCCGCCGTCGCGCGTGCGCGGCCTGCTGCCGCCGCGCCTCGACCGCATCGTGCAGACCTGTCTGGCCAAAGATCCGGACGAGCGCTTCCAGTCCACGCATGATGTGAAGCTCGCGTTGCAGTGGCTGCGCGATCCGGAAGAAGCCAGGGCGATGACGCGCGAGCGGCCGAAGTGGCCGGTCGCGGCAACGGCCGCCGTGGCCGCGCTGCTCGCCTTCCTCACCGCGGCGCTGATCTTCCGGCCGCGCAGCGCAAGAGAGACCGTCCGCTTCGCCGTCGCCCCGCCGGCCGGCTCCGAGTTCCCCTCCCTCGGCGAAGGCGGCGGCTTCGCGCTCTCGCCGGACGGCCGCCGCCTCGTCTTCGCCGCCACCACGCCCGACGGCCGCTCCTTCCTCTGGCTGCGCGACTTCGCCGCCGGCGAGGCGCAGCAGCTCAAGAGCACGGAAGGGGCGGAGTACCCCTTCTGGTCGCCGCAGGGCGATGCCATCGCCTTCTTCGCGGCCGGCAAATTGAAGCGGATGTCGTTGCCGGACGGGCCGCCCCAAACCATCTGCGACGCCACCTCCGGCCGCGGCGGCGCCTGGAGCCGCGACGGCGTGATCCTCTTCGCGCCGAACAGCAAGGGCGGGCTGTTCCGCATCGCCGCGGCCGGCGGAACGCCCCAGCCGGTGACCGTCCCCGATGCGCAAACCTACTCCCATCGCTGGCCGGTCTTCCTGCCCGATCAGAACCACTTCCTGATGTTCGCCCAGGCGCTCGATGCGTCGAAGAGCGGCATCTGGTCCGCCTCGCTCGACGCACCGCGCGCGCTCAAGGCGGTGATCGCGACCACCGGCAGCGTCGCGCTGGCGGGCGACGACCTGCTCTATATCCGCGACGGCGTCCTGGTGCGGCAACGCTTCGACGCAAAGGACCAACAGCTCAGCGGCGAGACGTCGACCGTCGCCGATGGCATGGTCTTCTACCTCGACCGCGGCTGGGCGCCGCTCGCCGCGGCCGGTCCGGAGGTCATTGCCTTCCGCCGTCACGCCACCGTCCCCATGCGCCTCGGCTGGTACGACCGGCTGGGCAGGCGGACGGCGATCATCGGCACGCCGGGGGAGATGGAAGGGGTGGCGCTCTCGCCGGACGGCAGCCGCATCGCCTTCGGCCATTTCGATCCGGACGAAGGCCTCAACCACATCTGGATCGCCGCGGCCACGGAAGGCGTGCCGCGGCGCTTCAGCTTCACGCGCGGCAACCAATACTCGCCCGTCTGGGCGCCGGATGGCGCGCGCCTCTTCTTCAGCGACGACCACACCGGCATCGAGCGCCTCACCCAGAAGCCGGCGAGCGGCGCGGGCGAAGAAGAGACGATCCCCGGCTCGCAGCCGCACGTCTCCCAATACGCGCTGAGCAGCGCGCCGGACGGCCGGCAGCTGCTCTACCGCTCCGACGAGCCGGCGACCGGCCTCGACATGCGCGCGCTGCCGCTCGCCGGCGGCGTGCAGGAGCGCGTGGTGATCGCCGGTCCGAACGACGAGGCGCAGGGGCAGTTCTCGCCCGACGGCCGCTTCATCGCCTACGCCTCCGACGAGTCGGGGCGGCCGGAGATCTACGTGCAGCCCTTCCCGCCGACGGGCGCGAAGTGGCAGGTCTCGGGCAGCGGCGGGGAGCAGCCGCGCTGGCGGCGCGATGGCCGGGAGCTCTTCTTCGTCGGGCCGGACAAGAAGCTGATGGCGGCCGGCGTCACCCTCGGCGCGGGCGCATTCGACGCCTCGCCGCCCAAGCCGCTCTTCGACACCACGCTCTCCGTCGGCTACCTCGGCATCTCCCAGTCGTACGACGTCGACCGCGACGGCCAGCGCTTCGTCATCGCCAGCACCGATCCGGCCGTGCCGCCGGCGCCGATCGAAGTCATCATCAGGTGATTATCTGGCGATGTCCGCCACGCGCGCGTTCGGCAGTTTGAGCAGTTCCGCCGGCGCCACGCGGATCTTGCTGGACCGGTTGCCGCCGCCGAGGATGACGGTGGGTTGCTGCATGACCTTCTCGTCGATGAGGATGGGGAGGTCGGGCGGCAGGCCGACGAGCGTCACCCCGCCGATGAGCATCCCGGTCAGCTGCGCCGTCTCCTCGGCCGAGGCGAAGGACAGGCGCTTGAAGCCGACGGCGGCGCTCACCTTGTGGTTCACATCGAGGCGCGTGTCCGAGCGGACGAGGCAGGCCACGTAGCGGCGCGGCTCCGTCTTCAGCGCGACAATGATCGCGTTGCACGCCTCCTCCGCCGAAATGCCGTAGTGCGCGCAGAACTCCGCGGTGTCGGCGAGGTGCGGCTCGCAAACGAGCGCTTCGTATCGGATGCCGAGCGTTTCGAGGGCGGCGGCGACGCGGGGGTCGAGCATGCGGCGCCTGTTTTAGCAGAAAACACGCGGACCGTTTTTTGCTTGAGTCCGTCACCGTGTTTGCCGAGACGTTGCGCCGATTCCGCAAAGCGCTGCCCTGGAACCGGCCGAAGCCGCCGGTGGTCCTCTGCGCGGACGACGACAAATCGGTGCGCCGGCTCTGCTCGGCGGCGCTCGTGCGCGCCGGCTTTGACGTCGAGCAGGTCGCCAACGGGAGCGAGGCGCTGGCCAGGCTGCGCACCAGGCGCTACGACGCCGTCCTCCTCGACTTCGTGATGCCGGGCCTGCACGGCGCCACCGTGCTCTCCGTCCTCCGCCGCGACCACCCGGAAGTGCTCTCCCGCATCATCGTGATCAGCGCCGCGCCGGACGCCGCGCTGACCGACGCATACGGCCTGGTCGGGGCGGTCCTGCGCAAGCCGATCAAGCTCGATGCGCTGGTGGACGTGGTCCGCGGCTGCTGCGCGCCGGCTCAACAGGTATCATGACGGAAGGAGGGCCCGGTTGATGTCCAGCGAATACCCCCTTGTCCAAACTGAAAGCGCTCGCGATGGCGCCACGATCAAAGGCTGGGTGGAGCGCCTCTTCGCCCGCGCCGGCAAGCTTCCGTGCAGCTTCGACGTGCGCACGCCCGGCGGCACCGTGCGCGTCGGCGACGGCGATCCGGAGTTCGAGCTCACCATCCACAACCAGGGCGGTCTCTCCGCCCTGAAGACTCTCGACGAGCTGCACATCGCCGACGCCTACGTGCGCGGCGATCTCGACATCGAGGGCGACGTGGTCAAGGCCATGTGGCTGCGCGACGCGCTCTTCGACGACAACCGCTGGCTCAAGCTCCTCAACCGCAAGCTCCTGCCGCTGCTGGTCGGTCGCAAGAAGCTCAACCCCTCATGGATCGCCAAGCATTACGACTCCAAGAACATCCAGCTCTACGCCACCGACGACGACTACCACGCCTACACGCCGGGCATCTACCTGACCGATGAAGAGACGCTCGAGGTGTCGTCGCACCGCAAGTACCAGTTCGCCTTCGATCAGCTCGGGCTGAAGGAAGGCGACGAGCTGCTGGAGATCGGCTGCGGCTGGGGCGGCATGACGCAGTTCTGCGCCAAGCGGGGCGTGCGCGTCACGGCCATCACGCTCTCGAAGGACCAGCTGGGGTACACCAACGCGCTGGTCGCAAGGCTCGGCTTGCAGGACAAGGCGAATGCCACGTATCAGGACTTCTTCACCTTCGAGCCCGGCCGCCGCTTCGACGCCATCTCCTGCATGGGCGTGATCGAGGACCTCTCCGACTATCCGCGGGTGATGGAGCGCTTCACGGCGCTGCTCAAGCCCGGCGCGCGCGCGTATCTCGACTTCGCGTCCGGCAAGGTGCCGTTCGCCACCTCCGGCTTCGTGACGAAGTACATCTGGCCCGGCACCTTCCGCATGGTGTACATGCCGCAGCTGATGGAAGCCATCGACCGCTCCCGCATCCAGCTCGCCGCGCTCTGGAACGACCGCCGCAACTACTATCTCTGGGCCCGCAACGGCCAGCGCCGCTGGGTGGAGAACAAGACGAAGGTGGTGGCCGAGGCGGGGGAGGAGATGTACCGCCTCTTCCGGCTGCTGTTCATGGGGACGGCCGGCGTGATGAACAACCCGAACCACGCCGTGACGGCGTACCGGCTATTGCTGGAGTTGCCGGCGGAGTGAGCGATTTATCTCTGGTGTGCGGGCGGCGGCGAATGCCGTCGCGCGCCCGCGCCCGGTGACTCGCTGAACGCGGCCACGACCATCCCCACCGCGGCGATGGCCGCCGCCACGCCCAGCGCCGCCTGCGCGCCGGCGACGATGTAGCCGGTCTGGGCCAGGTACGTCGTGAGCACCGCGCCGGCGATGCCGACGCCCAGGACCATGCCCAGGTTGCGCGCCGTGGCGAGGACGCCGGCGGCGATGCCCTGCCGATGCGGCGGCGCGGCGCCCATCAGCGCGCTGTTGTTCGGCGAGACGAAGAGACCGACCCCGAGGCCGATGATGGCCAGGCCGGCGGCGATCAGCCACGGCGTGAGCGACGCCACCCAGACCACGGTGAGCAGGCCGACGAAGAGGAAGAACATGCCCAGGGCAGCCAGGATGCGCGAGCCGATGCGGTCAGAGAGCGCGCCGCTCAGCGGAGCCACGATGGCCATCACGATCGGCTGCGCGGTCAAGATGAGGCCCGTGCGCTGCACGCTCAAGCCGCGGCCCTGCATCAGCACGAACGGCAGCACGAAGAGGACGCTGTAGACGCAGATGTAGTTCAGCAACGCGGCGAGCGTCGCCGCGCTGAAGACGCGGTTGCGGAAGAGGCTCAGGTCGAGCATGGGATGGCTGCGCTGCCGCTCGACGGAAAGGAAAAGGACGAGCTGGAAAACGGCGAAGAAGATCAGGCCGAGCGTCAGCGGCGCGCTCCATCCCCAGGCGTGCCCCTGATTGAGCGCGATGAGCAGCGCCACCAGGCCCGTGGTGAAGAGCGCCGCGCCGGCCAGATCGAACGGCTCGCCGCGATCGGCCACGGCATCATGCGGCAGCGCGCGCCACGCCATCACGATGCCGATCAGTCCGATGGGGATGTTGATGTAGAAAACGGAGCGCCAGCCGTAGGCGTGAGCCAGCCAGCCGCCCAGCGCCGGGCCGACGGTGAGGCCGAGATAGGTGAACGTGGCCAGCGCGCCCAGGGCGCGGCCGCGGCGCTCGGGCGGGAAGGCGCGGGTGAGGATGGCCGGGCCGCTGGCGAAGAGCATGGCCGCGCCGACCGCCTGCAGGCCGCGCATGGCGATGAGCATGCCGACGCCGCGGGCGAGGCCGCACGTGGCCGAGCCGGCGACGAAGAGGACGAAGCCGCCGATGTACAGCCGCTTCTGCCCGTACAGGTCGCCCGCCCGCCCCACGCCGAGGAGCAGCGCGCTGACCACGAGCAGATAGACGGTGGCCACCCACTCGATGGTGGCCACGTCCGTGCGCAGCTGCTCGCGAAGCAGCGGCAGGACGACGTTGACCACGCTGCCGTCCAGCGCGGACATGAAGGTGCCGATGCCGATGGAGGCGAGGATGGCGTACGGACGGGTCATCCTCAGTCCGGCGGAGGATGAAGGATCGCCACCGATCCTGCCGGGAGCTCCTTCACCGTCTGCGCGGCTCAGGACGACACCTTCCTCAGCGACCGGATCACCCCGACCAGCGCCTTCACATCGCCGGGAGCCAGCCGCGGAAAGGCGGGCATCTTCCCTTTGCCCTTCGTGATCACCGCCGCCAGCTCATCATCGGTCCGCTTCTGCACCTCGGCCGAGCCGAGGTCCTGCACCTTCATGCTCTTGCCGGCCGGCGTGTTGCCGTTCCCCTTCGGCCCGTGACAGACGATGCACTGCTGCTTGAACAGCGCCGGGCCGTCGGCGGCGAGAGCGGGGAGGGCGATCAGGAAAGCGATGGTGAGACGGCGGATCATGCAGGCGTCATGGTAGAGGACAGCCGGCCGATACGCATCTTCTTCCCGCCGCGACGGCGCTGCCGGTCATCAGCAGCGCGCCGCCGTACATGACGACGGCGGGCGCGCCGGCGAGGCGTGCGGCGATCAGGATGGCCGCGGCGAGCGCGGCGACCGCGAGCGCGCCGTAGCGCCTGCGCGCGATGGCCAGGCGGCCGATGAGCGTCAGCGACACGGCGAGGGAGGTGAGGGTGAGCGGCAGGAGCCAGCTCGCGGAGAGGTTCAGCCCCACCGCCGAGGCGATGGCCAGGAAGCAGAGCGGACATTTGGGGAGGAGGGCGGCGCCCAGCGCTGCCGCGGAAGCGGTGGCGGAATGGAGCCGAGGGGTCATGGGGAGATAGACGGCCAGTTCCTTGACATTTCGCGCCCGCGGTACGAACATGAATCACAATTCATGTTCAGAGTGTTCGCGATCGGCGTCGGTTTCTGGCTCGGCGGCACCGTGCTGGTCCGGCTCGTTGGCGCGCCGCTGCTGCGGCACCCGCTGCCGCTCTATGCGGTGAGCTTCGTCGCCATGGCGCTGGTGGCGCGCCTCCTGTTCCGCGCGTTGCAGGTGCCGCGGGCGGAGTGGCCGAAGGCGGTGACGCTGCTCGCCTTGCCCACGCTCGTGCTGGACGCGTTCACGGCGCTCCACCTCGCCAACAGCGAGCCGGCCATGGCGGGCGCGTTCGGCGGCTGGATGCTGATCTGTTGCGGGGGGGCGGTGGTGGGGTCGTGGCTGCGAGGGTGACGCTCGCCGTGGCCGACCTGCCTGCCGCGCCGCGGCAGGCGCGGAGCATCGAGAAGCGGCGCAAGCTGCTGGACGCGGCACGCACGCTGTTCGGCGAGCGGGGCTACGACGCGACGTCCATCGGGGAGATCACCGCGCGAGCCGGCACGGCCTCCGGCGCGTTCTACATCTACTTCCGCTCCAAGCGGCAGCTGCTCCTCATCCTGATGAACGAGCTGCTGGCCCGCCTGGCCGGCATCGATCTCACCCCGCGCGGCGACCTCCGCACCTTCCTCGGCGAGATCCTGAAAGCCGACCGCGAGAACCTCGGCGTGATCCGGGCCTGGCAGGAGGCCGCGCTCACGGACGCCGAGCTCGGCGCGATGCAGCACGAGATCCTGCAATGGACCGAGCAGCGCATCCTGGGCGTGCTGAAGAAGCTCGCCAGCCGGCGCGACGCGGACCTCCCCGCGTTCGCGAGAATGATGGACCGGCACTTCTGGGCCCTCCTCGCCGCGGCTGGCGGCATGAGCAAGCGCGCCTTCGACCGCGAGGTCGCCCTCGCCGCCGACGTCATCGAGCGCTATCTCGCAGGATCGCGATCGCCTCGCTGAGAAACCGCGCGATCGTTTCGCGCGGCTCGGCGGCGGGGAGCAGGGCTCCTACCCAGTGATGCGTGTTCCACCTGCCGGCGCTCAGCGGCGGCAGCGTCTCGGGCGGCGGATAGGGCCACGGCGTGACGTAGTAGTAGGGCTCGGGATGGGCGGCATCACCCGGACTCATCCCCGCGCCGATCGTCCTTTCGCCGCCGAGGGGAATGAGCGTGGCGATGTCGAAATGGTGGGGCCAGCAGCGGATGGGGCCCTCGTCCAGCTCGCGCAGCAGCTGATCCGCCGTGTCGTACAGCCGCGCGGCCTCGGCGAGTGCCGCGCGCTCGGCATGAAACGGGCCGCTCTCCCCCTGCCGCGCCAGCTCCACCTTCCGCCCCAGCAGCGCGGCGCAACGCTCCTCGTAGAACCTGAAGCCGTCCTCCAGCGTGCGCCCATCCAGCGGCAGCTGGTCGATGAGGGCATCGTCGCCGTCGAGCAACAGCAGCGTGAGGTCTGCGAAGCGCAGCCCGGAGCGGAATCGCCCCTCCACCAGCCCCTGCACCAGCCGCCCGCCCGTCCACGAAAAGCTCTCGTGGCTGAAGTCCGGCCGCGGAGGCAGCAGCGCGCGCCCGACGCCCGCCGCGACTTGAGCGGCGCGATGCAGCTGGCGGCGTGCTTCCATTGGCCTAGTGTAATGCTCGGCCGGCAGGTCTATCTTTACGGATGCCCATCACTCTTGAGCCGCCATCGCCGAGGCGGCGCGCGGCGCGGGCGTCATCGTCCTCGATCGCCGCTCCGAAATTAGTGGTAGGAGTTTCCATTCCTCCAGCCTCACCATAGCGGCATGGTCAACAACGATGTCCGTGTGCTCATCTGCGACCTGGCCCGGTCGTTCTACGACCTCGGCTGGGTCAGCGGCACGGGCGGCGGCATCTGCATCCGGGACGGCGACCGCGTCGTCCTCGCGCCGAGCGGCGTGCAGAAGGAGCGGATGCGTCCCGAGCAGATGTTCAGCATGGCCCTGGACGGCTCCATCCTCGGCCGCCCGGCCGATCCGGCCCTGCGGCCATCCGAGTGCAGTTCCCTTTTCCTCAAGGCGATCAATCTGCGCGAGGCCGGCGCCGTCATCCACAGCCACTCCCTCCACGCGGTGATGGCCACGCTGATCTATGAAAGCGAGTTCGAGATCTCCCATCTGGAGATGATCAAAGGCATCACGGGCATGCAGTACCAGGACCGCCTGGTGGTGCCGATCATCGACAACACGGCGCGGGAGTGCGACCTGGCCGACGCGCTGGAGGAGGCGATCCTGGCCTATCCGGCCGCGCACGCGGTGCTGGTGCGCCGCCACGGCGTGTACGTGTGGGGGGAGGACTGGCTGCGGGCCAAGACGCACGCCGAGTGCTACGACTACCTGTTCCGCGCCGCCGTGGAGATGCGGCGCATGGGGATTTCCACCACTGCCCAGAGAGGTGCCGACGATGCGAGCCTATCGACTCGAAGAACCGACGTCCGCAATCGGGCCTGACGAGCTGGCCCGGCGCGGCGTGCTGTCCTGGAACATGCCCGCCGAAGAAGCCGCGCGCGCGGCGCTCCTCGACGCCGTCAAGCGCGAGCACGGCTACGTCGACCAGGACTTCGTGGAGCTGAAGCCGGAGATGGAGAACCTGGAGGCGATCTGCGCGAAGTTCGACCAGGAGCATTACCACACCGAGGATGAGGTGCGGATGGTGGTGGAGGGGGATGGCATCTTCGACGTGCGCGACGAAGGCGACCAGTGGATCCGCATCGAGGTGACGCGGGGGGACATGATCGTGATCCCGGCGCGCAAGTACCACCGCTTCCTGCTCACCGACCGCAAGCACATCCGCTGCATGCGCCTGTTCGCGAACCACGAGGGCTGGTCGCCGTTGTACCGGTGAGGCGATCGGCGATCAGCGATCAGCGATCAGGAGGACGAATGGCCATCCTCTCCCGTTCTCCTGCTCGCTGCTCGCCGCCTGCCGCTCGCTAAGCGGACACCGCCCGGGCCACCCGCTCCAGCTGATCGCGGTGCACCAGGTCGTGGCCGGCCATCAGACGCAGCATGTAGCCGACCGACTCGCCGCCGCGCTCCTCGTGCACGCCGTAGCGGGCGAGCTGCGCGCTGTCGAGCGTGCGGGCCAGGCGCAGGTTGCTCTCCCGCAGCACGTCGAACTGGTGGAGCACGTCCGCCAGGCGGGCCTCGCGGTAGCGCAGCATCGAGGCCCAGAGGTCCTGATCGTAAGCCACGATCGGCGGCTGATCGTGGGCGAGCATCATCCGGATGCGGAAGCCGGTGACCAGGTCGCTGTCCGCGAGATGATGCGCGATCTCCAGCATCGACCATTTGCCGGGCCGCTCCGGCAGGCGGATCGCGTCATCCAGCATGCCGTCGAACAACGCGCGGATGGCGGCGCCGGAATTGGCCAGCACTTCCAGCGGGTCGTCGGCCCCCAGACGGTTCAGCAGACTCTGCGCGTATTCCCCGGGCACATCGATTTTCGTCATGCGTAAATCGTACGCTACGTCCTACGCGCCGTTGACCCCCGCGGTGCCGCCATCCCCTCCGTTCCCGGCCGGGATTCGACGCGCTTCGCCAGATCGCTGGAAGGCCGCAACCTCGGCGGCACGGTGACCGACCCGCGCTTCAAGCTCGCTTCGCTCAGCGCCGCCTCATGCCATCTTCCTGCAGATCGGCCAGATGAAGTGGTCAGCGCGCAGTTGATGATGATGTGAGGGGTGCTACGAACCGATGATATGGTCGTAATCCGCGTGGGAGCCGATCCAGCCCCACAACATGCCGTCGGCTACTTCAGTCGCCAGCGCGCGGTAGCGGCGGCCGACGCGAATGGACCAGTAGTTGCCAACCTTCTTGAAATGCAATGAAGGGTGGCGCGGATCGATCTTCAACAACTCGTAGTTTTCGCGGGCGAGATCCTGAATGTCGGCCGGCAGATCATTGAAGAACTGCCAGAACTCAGGACTGGTGAGAGTGATTCAAAGCTTCGTGCTCTTACCGGCCGCGTGATCCGCACGTGCCTTCTCGAACAGCTTGTCCAATTTCCTGGAGTCCTGCTCGATCTGCCGGTCCCACTCCGCCCAGTCATGCTCCAGCAGCCAGTCGCGAAGCTCGGCGAGCTCCGTCCGGGACAGGCTCTTGATCTGTTCCTCGATGGCTTGAACCCTGGTCATGGCACGAGCCGGATTTTAGCGCATCACCCCGAGCACATTCCGTCCGTCACGCACTCCACGTCCGGCGGCAACGCGCGCCAGGAGGGGATCACCGCGAGAGCGAGCGCGCTCAAATCACCACACCGAACACCTCGTCGCCGCCGGCCGCACCATCTCCGCGTCCGCCGGGCAGCCGAACGTCTGCGCGAACTCCGGCAGGTTGGAGAGCGGGCCGATCACGCGGTACTTGGCCACCGGATGCGGATCGCCCTGCACCATCATGCGCTGCGTCTCCTGGCGGGTCTCGTCGCCGCGGAACTGGCCCCAGGCGATGAAGAACTGCTGCTCCGGCGTCAGGCCGTCGATCGTCTGGGCCGGCTTGGTCTGCCGCGCCTTCTGGAACGCCAGCCACGCGATCTTCGCGCCGGCCAGGTCGCCGATCGACTCGCCCAGCACCAGCTTGCCGTTGTGATGGATGCCCGGCTCGATGAAGTAGCCCTCGAACTGGTTGGCCACGCACGCCGTGCGCTCCTGGAAGCGCTTGAGGTCTTCGGCCGTCCACCAGTTGTGCAGACGGCCCTGGGCGTCGTACTGCGCGCCCTGGTCGTCGAAGCCGTGGCTGATCTCGTGGCCGATCACGACGCCGATCGAGCCGTAGTTCACCGCGTCGGCGGCATGCACGTCGAACGCGGGCGGCGTGAGGATGCCGGCCGGAAAAACGATCTCGTTGAGCAGCGGGTTGTAGTACGCGTTCGAGGTCGGCGGCGTCATGCCCCACCGGCCGCGCTCCACCGGCTTGCCGATCTGGGTGCGGTCGTCGGCCGTGGCGAACTTCAGGCCGGCCATCACGTTCTGCAGATGCGACGCGGGGGTGATGGTGACGCTGCTGTAGTCCTTCCAAGTGTCGGGATAGCCGACCTTCGGATTGAAGGTGGCGAGCTTCTCCAGCGCCTTCGCCTTCGTCTCCGGACTCATCCAGTCGAGGCCGCGGATGGTGTCCCCCATCGCCGCCAGGAGGTTCTTCACCATGTCCTGCATGCGCGCCTTCGCCTCGGCCGGGAAGTAGCGCTCCACGTACCGCCGCCCCAGGGCTTCGCCGAGGAGGAGGTCGTCCGCTTCGACGCAGCGCTTCCAGCGCGGCTTCATCTCCTTCGAGCCGGCCAGGTACTGCCCGTAGAACGCGAAGTCCTGCTCGGCGAGGGAGGAGGAGAGATATTGCGCGGCGTTGTTGAGCACATTCCAGGCGAAGTATGTCCGCCAGGTGCTCACCGGCGTGGAGCGCAGCTCCTTCTCCACCGCGCCCATGAAGTCCGGCTGATCGATGTTGAGCTCGTCCTTCGGGATGCCGGCCTGCTCGAGGTAGCGGTTCCAGTCGAAGTGCGGCGTCATCTTCTGCAGCGCGGCCACGGTGTGCTTATGGTCGGTCTGCGCCGGATCGCGCAGCGCCACGCGCCCGAGCTGCGCCTCGGCCAGCCGCTTCTCCAGATCGAAGACCGTTTTGGCGCCGCTCTTCGATGCGGCCGGCGTCCAGCCGGCAAGCTGGAACATCTTCGCCACGTGCTCGACGTACTTTGTGCGCGCCTCGGCGAAGCGCTTCTCCGGCTTGAGGTAGTAGTCGCGGTCGGGGAGGCCGAGGCCGGAGGCGAAGACACGGGCGATGACCATGCCGGGGTTGTGGTTGTCCGGCGAGGAGGTGACGCCGAACGGCGCATTGATCTGCAGCTCGTGCAGCCGGGCGATCATCTTCTGCACGCCGTCGTTGGACTTGATGGCGGCGATGTCGTTCAGCAGGGGGCGGATCGGCTTGACGCCCAGGGCGTCGATGCGCTTCTGGTCCATGCAGGCGCCGTAGAAGTCGCTGATCTGCTGGTCGACGGAGCCGGCCGGCCAGTCGTGTCGCCGGGAGACGTCGTCGAGCAGCGTGCGCAGCTGCTCCTTGCTCTGCTCGCCCGCGGCCCAGCGCCGGCTCCAGCGCTGCATGGAAGGGGGGATGGGGTTCGCCTCGCGCCACGCGCCGTTCGCGTAGTCGAAGAAGTTGGTGCAGGCGTTCGCCTTCTGGTTGATGTCCTCGATGTAGACGCCGCGCTCGGGCGTCGCTGTCTGGGCGGAGAGCGAGGCGGCGGCGAAGAGAAGCAGAGCGATCGACGTCTTGCGCATGGGCGCGAGTATACGAAGGAGTCAGCCTGGCGCGCCGTTACGAAAAAACAGATCGACGACGATTTCCGGTTTGCGGTGGCCCAGCTCGGTGCCGGTGTACGTCCTGTCGTACTCCATCCCCAGCCGCTTCACGACCGCTTTCGACGCCTCGTTCGCCACGTCGATGATGGCCACCACGCGCGGACGCTGCAGCGTCTCGAGGACGTGCCGCATCGCCGCGCCGCCCGCCTCCGTGGCGTACCCCCGCCCCCACACCTCCCGGGCCAGCCACCACCCGATCTCCAGGTCGCCCGTCGTGCCGAGCGGCTGTGTTCCGGCGATCCCGACCAGCTTCCCGGAGGCCTTCTCGATGAGCGCCCCCATGCAGAGATCGAGCTCTCTCACCTGCCGCCCCTGGCGCGCGAACCATTCGTCGACTTCCGCTTCGCTGTACGGCTGCCCGCCATGCACGTAGCGCATGACCTCCGGGTCGTACGTCAGCGCGGTGAATGCGGCCCGGTCCTCGGGCGTCCAGGGGCGGATGGAGAGGCGCTCGGTTTCGAGGTGGAACATGGGGGCGAAGGATAGCGCAGGGGATAGACTTCCAATCGTATGTCCGACGGCGCCTACGCCCTGGTCCTGGCCTTAACCTGCCTCGCCTACGTCGCCGTCTTGTTTCTCCGGTGGCGGAGGGCGGCGGGGAGTCGGTCTTTCGTGCGCGCGAAGTCCCTCAGGGGAGCGATCGGCGATCAGCGATCAGCGATCAGGAGAACCTTGGCGCGTGGCGAGAAGGTCGCTCGTCCTCCTGATCGCTGATCGCCGATCGCCGCCGGCTGTCAAGTACCCAGCGCACACCCTCCGGCCCACCCGCGCTCCACAATCGCCCCGATGCTCCGCCGTTTCGCTCTCGCCGTCGCCCTCCTCGGCTCCGTCCACGGCTTCGCCGCCGCGGTGCAGGGAGGGAGCATTCCGTTGCCGTTGCCGCTCTTTCCGCCCAACAACTGGTGGAACATCGACGTCAGCCACGCCCCGCCGGACCTCGGCTCCTCCGACTTCATCACCTTCATCGGCGTCAACCGCCCGCTGCATCCCGACTTCGGCGGCGACGCGGGCGGGGGAGACGTCTACGGCATCCCCTTCATCGTCGTCGACGGCGCGCAGGCGAAGAAGACGGTGAACTTCGTCGAGTTCGGCGATCAGAGCGATGGCGTCGGCGTCCCCTTCTATCCCGTCCCGGACGAGGCGAAGACGATGAACGGGTGGATCGAGGGCGGCCAGCCGGGCACGGTCGACCAGCGCGACGACGCCGACCGGCACATGCTGATGGTGGACAAGACGAACAACACGCTCTACGAGCTCTATCACGTCTTCTGGAACGGCACGGCGTGGGAGGCCGGCTCCGGCGCGTTCTTCGACATGAACACGAACCACCGCCGCCCCGACACCTGGACCTCGGCCGACGCGGCCGGCCTGGCCATCCTGCCCGGTCTCCTCCGCTACGACGAGGTCTTTGGCCCGGACGAGATCCGTCACGCCATCCGCTTCACCGTGCGCGCCACGAACGGCTACGTCTATCCCGCCTCGCACGCGGCCGGCTCCAATCCCGCCGCCCTGCCCATGGGCGCGCGCCTGCGCCTGAAGGAAGTGAAGATCATCACCAGCTATCCGCCCGAGATCCAGAAGATCTTCCGCGCCTTCAAAAAGTACGGCCTCATCGTGGCCGACAACGGCTCGGACATGTACATCGGCGGCACGTACGACACGCGCTGGGACAACGACGTGCTCAATCCCGCCTTCGGGTCGCTGAAGGCGAGCGACTTCGAGGTGATCCAGAGCGGCTGGAAGCCGCCGTTCACGCTGGTCATGAACCTGCCCTCACCGGCCGGCGCGGGCGATCCGGCCAACCTCACGGTCACGGTGTACGACCAGAACGACAACGTCGCCACCGGCTACACCGGCACGCTGCATTTCACCTCCACCGACGGCGCCGCGACGCTGCCGGTGGACTACCCCTTCACCGGCGCCGACGCCGGCACCCACACCTTTCCCTCCGGCCTGATCCTGCGCACCGCCGGCGTGCAGGCCATCACCGCCACCGACACGGTGACGAATACCATCACCGTCACGCAGAGCGTCACGGTGGGGCCGCCCGCGCCGGCGAATGTGGTGGCCACCGCCACCACGCCTGCCCAGGTGCAGATCACCTGGAACGCCTCCTCCGGCGCGACGCAGTACGAGGTGCTCCGCGCGACGTCCGTGGCCGGCCCGTTCATCTCGATCATCAGCACCGCCAGCCTGGCCTGGAACGACAACACGGCCAGCGGCAGCACGACCTACATCTATCGGGTCCGCGCTCTCGACTCGTCCTCGCGCCCATCGCCGCTCAGCGCCCCCGACATCGCCTCCACGTTCCTCTTCACCGACGAGCCGCTGCTCGCCGGCACGACGGTGATCAAGGCGGTGCACCTCCTCGAGCTGCGCCAGGCCGTCAACTCCGTCCGCACCGCCGCCGCCCTCGGCAACGCGACGTTCACCGACCCGACGCCCATCGTGATCAAGGCGGTCCACCTGGACGAGCTGCGCAACGCGCTGAATCCGGCCCGCGCGGCGCTCGGCATCGGCGCCATCAGCTACACCGATCCGACGCTCGGCTCCGGCACGACGCCGGTCAAGGCGGTGCACCTGCAGCAGCTGCGGAGCGGGATCAGGTAGCCGCGGTGTCAGCCTGAGACGCGCGGACGCCGAATGGATCGGTGCGTTCAGGCGCGGCGGGAGCTCGGTACGGATCCTTCGTCCTCTGCGGGACTCAGGATGCCACGCGCGGCAGGTCCACCTCGGCTGGGCAATGCTCGGCTTCGCGCCCGCATCCCCTGACCCGCCACGTCCTGCAACGGATCTTCGACGCGGCGGGCAGGGGGGAGGCGGCGCCTTCAGCGCCTGCCGCGCATCGCGTCCACGCTCCACGGCCCCGGTCCGGCCGCCGAGAAGTAGAGCAGCACGAAGCAGTAGAGCACGGTGGGCACGCCCTGGTTCACCACCGGCCACATCGACGCCGGCGCGTGGAACTGCCAGTACGCCACCGCCATCTCCCCGGCCAGGATGAAGGAGACCGGCCGGGTGCAGAGGCCGATGAGCAGCAGCGCGCCGCCGAAGGCCTCGAGCATGCCGCCGAACCAGACTTCGGTCCAAAGCTTGGCCGTGCCGTTGTCGGGCGGCATGCCGATGGGGAAGCCCCACAGTTTCATCGTCCCGAAGGTGATGAACATGAGCGCGGCGACGATGCGCAGAACGCTGAGCAGCTGGGGAGACCACGACTTCCACTTCTCGATGATGTTCACTTTGCACCGTCCTTCTTCAGGTACTCGCCGAGGCAGCCTTCGATCGCGCCGAACTCCCGTACGACATGGTCTCGCACTTCGGCGCTGGCGAAGAGCGTGCGCATGGTAAGGCCGGTCTGGTCGCCGCGTTCCTCGAAAGTGACGGTGGTTTGGTCTCCGAAGAACTGCCCGGCAGCCGACAACTGCACCTACGCCTGGGCCGGCGTCCGTCGCGCCTCGATCTCCTCCGCCAGCCGCTCCACGCGGGCGCGCTCGGCGGGGGTGAGGATCTCGCTGAGCCAGGAGACCATCTCCCGCGTGACGCGGAAGACGCGGCGGTTGGGGTTGTTCGCGTCGCGGATGACGCGCTCGACCTGCATGCCGAAGACGGCGCTGTTGCCGATGAGCATCGCCGTGCGCTCCACGCGCGTGGCCGCGCCGGAGAGCATCAGGCTCAGTTTGTCGGCCACGGCGGCGGGAAAGACGTGCGCGTCGAGCATGTCCACCACGCCGACGTACTTTCCCTTCACCTTCTCCATCACCGCCACCATCTCCTGCACGAAGCGCTGCACGTCGGCGAGATCGAGGGGAGAGGCGAGCCGGACTTCCACCAGCCGCCCGACGTGATTAGCCACTTTGAACATCGGGCCGTAAGGGTACCTTAATTGCCGCTTTCGGCGCGCGGCAAACCGAGGTGCTCCAGCGGCCGGCGATAGCGCCTGCCCCTCCGGACGCTGCCGCCGCACGGAGTCCAGGAGGACTCCGGCCGAGTGCCGGTGGTGGGGGAGGTGATGGAGAAGACGGCCGTACGGATGAAAGGGATGGGTGACGGTACCGTATCAGGGGCCGATCGCCAGCGCCTCGCCGCGCTCGCCTTCGAAGAGGCGCGGCAGCGGGAGCGCATCCCTCCGTTTGTCGAGGACGACCACCTCAGCGCCGAAGCCGCGCAGCGTGGCCGCGAGGCGCGCCGGATCGTGGAGGAGCGGGTCGACTTTCGCGTAGCGGTAAGGGCCGTAGACCTCGCCGAGGCAGCGGGTGGGGCAGTAGTAGTGCGCGTTCTCGGCGTGGAGGAGGTAGACCACCTCGTGCCGTCCGCGGAGCGCCTCGTACACGGGGATGCGCTTGGCAAGGAAGGCATCGCGCGCCTGCTGCGCGGCGGGGATGGGGCCGTACTTGTAGAGCAGGAGCGTGGACCAGGCGAGGCCGGGGGCGGCGAGCAAAACGGCGACGAGTGCCAGCACGGCGGGGTGGCGCATGCGCGGGAGGCCGGCGGCGATGCCGATGCAGACGAGCGGCACGATGGCGATCATGAAGCGCCAGTCCAGCGGCGAGACGAGCAGCGCATACCCGAGCGCAGCGCCGAGCGGAAAGCGGAGCCGCGGCTCGCGCACCGCGGCCACGACGGCGAACGGCAGGAGCAGCACGACCCAGGGTGAATGCGGCGCCATGCCGTTCGCGAGCGGATCGCCGATCGCGCGGTGGATGGTGGCGGTGAGCGGATTCTCCGTCGGCGCGGCCGTCATCGGATGCGAGGCGGTCCGTTCCAGCCGCTGGTCCAGCGTGGTCTGCCACTCGTGCCGGCCGAAGATGCTGCTGAAGTAGGGGAAGAGCGGGTTGCCGGTCTCGGCCCAAATGCGCGCGTACCACGGCCCGGCGAGGAGCAGCGCGACGAGCGCGAACGCGGCGGCGGCGCGGCGGTTCTTCCAGGCGATGGCCAGCAGCAGCACGGCGACGAAGAAGAGGCCGTGGTATTTCGTCGACGCGGCGAAGCCGGCGAACGCCCCCGCCAGCACCGCCCATGTCCGCTCCTCGGAGCGGCGCCATTGCAGATAGGCGGCGAAGGCGAGCGTGACGAACATCGTGAGCGAGCAGTCGATGTAGGCATTGCCGCCGAGGTAGAGCGCGAGCGGGGTGCCGAGCCAGAGCGCGACGGCCAGGATCGCGGCGCGGCGTTCCACCATGGTGGCGATGGCCACCGTGGTCACGGCCAGGGCCAGCCACTGCGTCAGCTGCGCGGTGACGTCGTCCGTCACCAGCATGGCGCCGCTGAACAGCAGCTCGCCGAGCTGGGGAAAGACCGGAAAGCGCAGTGTATCCGCGAACGCCAGCCGCCCCGTTTCGGCGAAGAGGCGGGCGAAAGGGAGGTGGTACAGCGTCGCGTCGAAGCCGGTGGGCGGATAGAGGGCGAGGAGGAACGCGGGCGCGGTAGCGATCCAGACCGGCGACGGCAGCACAAAGCGCCGCACGAAGAAGCATGCCAGGACGAGCACGCCGCTGACGCTCCAGCGCGTCAAGAGCCCGAGGGCGGCCAGCAGGAACAGCGCCTCGCCGAGGATGCCGAGGCCGAGGGCGGTGGACATCGCGAACGACCGGTCGGGGACGAACAGCCGCCCCAGGTTGTAGGCGAGCACGGCCGCCGCGAAGGCATACAGCGCATGCAACAGCACCCAGGCGATCATCTCTTGGTTGCCACCGCGGTCACCAGGTACCCGAGGCGATCGAGCCAGGCGAAGCGCTGCTCGATCGCGTCGAAGGGGCGGATGAACCACTCCGTCCGCCGCGCCGCCCACCCCCGGCGCACGTGCAGGAAAAGGTCGAGCATGCGCAGCACGCCGGGCAGGAGGAGGATGCCGGTCATCTTGGTGACGGAGAGGCCGGCCGCCTCCACGTCGCGCCGCAGCTCGGCGCGGGTGAACGACTTCTCCGGCGCGTAGGGATAGCGGCCGAGGGCTTCCATCACCGTGACCAGGAGCGGGCGGAGGAACGGGTCCCAGAAATTCGGCACGCCGATGATGGCCGTGCCGCCCACCTTCAGCACGCGATGGATCTCCCGCAGCGCATCGCGGTACTCGTCGATGTGCTCGATGGTGCCCATGGTGTAGACCACGTCGAAGCTCCCGTCACGGAAGGGGATGCGGCGGATGTCGGCGCGCAGCAGGGAGAGGTCGAACTGCTCCCGCCGCGCGTTCTCCCTGGCCCGGTGCGCCACCACGGTGCTGACGTCGAGGCCGAACGCCGCGGCCCCTTCCGCGGCCACCCATTGCAGGATGCGCGTGTTGATCGCCTCGTTCCAGAGGTCGAGCTTGAGCACGCGCTTGCCCCGCAGCGGGCCGGCGGCGCGGCGCAGCAGGTCGATCTCGCGGCGGCGGTAGTACGCGGTCGAGGGGGCCGACGAGAAGTCGGGCATGGAGGCGGCAACTTCGTCCCACCGCGTCACGCGGTTCTCTCCTCGATGGCGGCGACCGTGCGCCGCACGCCTTCCGCAAACGGCGTATGCGCGGCGCTCGATGCGAAGCACCACGGCGCGAGCAGCGTCTCGACGCGGCTGGTCCAGCCGCTGGTCCGCTCGAAGCGGAGCAGCGCGTCGGCAACGCGCGTGGCGCCGAGCACGGCCGCGCGGGGCAGGACGATGCGCGGCGCGGGAGGCCGGCCGGCCGCGAGGTAGACCTGCCGTTCGAGCTCGTCCTGCGTCACGTTCTCGCCGGTGACCATGGTGCGGCCGCTCTCCGCGTTGGCGACGGCGCGCACGACATCGTCGACGAACACCATGTTGCGCGGCGCCTGCGGGCCGCCGATGCCGATGCGGAACGGGCGGCGGAGCAGGCGGCGGATGTGCGTCGCGATGCGGTTTGGCGCGCGGGGGTGATCGGGGCCATAGATGATCGACGGCAATACGGTGGCAACATTTCCGAAGTGTTCCACGGCCGAGAGGCCGGCCACGCGCGAGGTGATGTAGGCGCTGTTGCCATCCAGCAGCGCCAGTGCGGTCGAGACGTAGACGAACCGTTCCGCGCCGCGCGCGAGCCGGGCCATGCGTTCCGCGAGCTCCACGTTCGCGCGCAGGAACGAGGAGGCGCGCCGCGTGGGCATGTTCCGTTGCGCGGCGAGGTGGATCACGGTGTGGGCCGCCGGCAAGGTGGCGTAGTCGGTGGCGACGACGACGCGCACCTCGCGAACATCCGAGAGACGGGCGGGATCGCGTGTGAGTGCCACGACGGAACGGCCGGCGGCGAGATAGTGCGCGATGAGGTGCCGCCCGAGGAAGCCGGAGGCGCCGGTGATGACGACGTCGGCGGTCAATCGGCCCCCGCCATCGGCGCGGTGAGATCGGCATACGTCTCCGCGCGGCGGATGCAGGTCAGGCTGCCGTCCAGGCGGGCCAGCCACACGGCGGGCGAGAGGCCGGCGTATCGGGTGGCCCGGGCGATGGTGTACGCGCCGGCATCGCCGATGGCCAGCACATCGCCCGTCCGCACCTCGGGCAAAAGGCGCCCCCGATCGACCACGTCCAGGGTGTTGAGCGTGGGGCCGGAGAGATCGACCGCCACCCGCCGCCCGCCCCGCGGCTCGGCCGGCGCGATCCAGCGCGTGAAGGCGAGCGGCGACTCGGCCAGCACGTTGCGGCCGCAGTCGAGGAAGCGCCAGCGGCCCTGCTCCGCGGCGATGCGCGTCAACAGCACCGCCGCATTGCCGACGATGGAGCGCCCCGGCTCCAGCACCAGCCGAAACTCGGGCGCCTCCTCGGCGAAGATCCGTCCCAGCTGCGCGGCATATCTCTC
>DASYMJ010000253.1:0-2282 GCA_036009105.1 Thermoanaerobaculia bacterium
CCTCGGCGCGCTGGGCGGAGAGGTCCCGCGACTCGAGCACGGCCAGGATGTCGCCGGCGCGCACGGTGCGGTTGACCAGGATGCCCATCTCCCGGATCTGCGCGGAGACCTTCGGCATGATGTCCGCCTGGTTGCGCGGCACCAGCGAGGCCACGGTGGTGATGTCGTTGGAGATCGTGGTCCGCTCCGCCTTCGCCACCTGGACGCTGACCACCACCGGCGCTTCCTGGTTGGCACTCTGCCCGCAGCCGAGCAGCACGACGGCGATCGCCGCATTGCGCAACATCTTCATTCCCCTGCCGCCTCCCGCAGATGCGCAATGGCGATCTGGTAGTCGAACAACGCCTGCTGCAAGGCCAGCCGCTGTTGCGCTCTTGTGGTCTGCGCATCCGTCGCCTCCGAGATCGGGGCCTCGCCGGCGCGATATCGCTCGATGGAGATCGTCACGTTGCGCTCCGCATCGGCCAGCGCGCTGCGCGCGTTCTCGATGCGCGCCGCCGCGGTGAGAGCCTGCTGCCGCGCCGTGGCGTACTCGACGTAGAGGCCGCGCGAGGTGAGCTCGCGCTGCGCCTCCGCCGCCCTCGCCTGCAGCTGAGCCTGGTGGATCCTGCTGAAGGTGAGCCCCCAGTCGAAGAGCGGGATGTCGATCATCGCCGTGGCCAGCGTGCCGCGATGGCGCCGCAGCTCGTCGTGCATCAGCGTGTCGGTGTCGAAACCGCGATCGACGGAATAGGTGATGCGCGGCAGCAGGTCGCTCCGGGCCACGCCGATGCCGGCTCGCGCGGCCTGCACCTGCGCGCTCGCCTGAGCGAGCTCGGGCCGCCGTCCCACCCCCTCCGCGGAAAACGTGGTCACCACGTTCGCATCGACCGTCTGCGGCAACGCTTCGATGTTCGGCGCCCCGCCCGCGCCCAGCAACACGCCGAGCCCCGCGTTTGCGACGGCTTCCTCGTTGCGCGCCTGGAGCAGCTCGTCCCGCCGCGCGGCGGTCTGCAGCCGCGCCCGGATCCAGTCCACCTCCGGCACCTCCCCCGCCTCGTAGTTGAGCCGAGTGACGCGCTCGAACTCCTCGGCCGCGGTGAAGCTCTGCTCCGCCGCCGCCCGCCTGGCCCGGGCCAGCGCCGCGCCAAAGTACGCCTCGGTCACGCCGCGAAAGAGCGCTCGTCTCGCCACCGCCGTCCCCGCCCGCGCCGCATTGAGCAGGGCACGCGCGCGGCGGATGCCGGCCAGCATGCCCGCGTTCACCTCCCCCGCCACGCCGGTCAGATTCTGGTATTCGTGAACGGCGTTCGCGGCGATGAAGCTCGGCACCGCCGGATCGGAGCCCCGCTCCGGCGAGTTGTAGGTGACGGTGTATTCGTCGCGCACGCGCGGCAGCAGCGCGGCACGCGCCTGCCGCAGCTCCTCGGCCGCCGCCGCCTCATCGTACTCCGCCTGGCGCAGGGCGGACACCTGCTGCAATGCCGCCGCCTGCGCGCCGGCCAGCGACAGCGGCTGGGACGTACCCGCCGCCGGGGCCGCTGTTGTCGGTGCGGGAGCAGGCTGTGCGGGCGGCGGAGCGGCCGGCGGAGCCGGTGACGGCTGCTGGGCGGCCACTGTGAGCGCCGCCCACAGCGACGCCAGAATCAGAGTAAAACGAAATCGACAGCTCAATGCTTCTTGCTCTTCTCCTTCGCTTCCTGCTTCTTCTCCGCCGCCTCTTTGGCCTTGCTCTCCTGCTCGACCTTCACCACCTTGCCGGTGTTCGCGTCGACGTTCACCTCGGTGATGCCGCCCTTCGTGCCGCGGATGTCGAAGGAGTAGATGAGCACCCCACCCTCGCGCTCCAGCTCCTCGCTCTCGATCTTCCCCGGGGCCGTCTTCAATGCGGTCGCGCGGGCGTGAGCCATGGTGATCTTTGCCTCTTTCTGCGACGGCGCCTTCTCGGAAGCGACCATCGTAAGCGTAGCAGTCATGAACAATGCGAGTGCAATGAGAGTTTTCATGTTCATCATCCTGAACCATGCCGCCTAAACCAGCGATGAACCATCCACAATCGATCGGTTCATCTCCCGTTCATCCTTTACAGTGTTAGCTCTCCGGATGAGACTACCCGCCGTCCTCGCCATCTGCCTCGCCCTGGCCGCCCCGGTGGCTCGGGCCGATGAGGCCAGCGCGGCCGACAAGGCCGCCCACGCCCTTGCGAACGAGGTGCGGCGGTACGCGAAGGACACGAAGGAGATGGCCGGCGCGCCATTCCACTGGACGAAGCACGAATGGCGCCGGTTCGGCGAAGGGATGGC
>DASYMJ010000254.1:0-5810 GCA_036009105.1 Thermoanaerobaculia bacterium
CGCCGGCCACGACGAAGGTGCGCATCCCCGCGTCGAGCGCCTCCCGCACGGCCTTGCGGATGTCGAGCTCGGGGCGGACGTCGAGCACGCGCAGGCCGTTCTCCGCCGCCAACGTACGCAGGCTCGACTCGTCGCCCGTGCTGAACGTGCCGGCGCGGGGATTGAGGAAGAGGATGCCGCGGCGCACGGCGGTCATGCGGTCGCGTCGAACATGCGCACCAGCGCGCGTTCGGCCGGCACGCGGACCTCCTCCGGGACGTTGATCTCGTAGCGCATGTAGAGGAGCGAGTCGCGCACGTCCTCGAGGGTCGTCACCTTCATGAACGCGCAAAGCTTGCAGCCCTTGAGGAACTGCTTCTCCGGCACCTCCATGGCCAAGCGGTCGGAGAGACCGCACTCGGTGACGATGAGGAAGCGCATGGCCGGACGCTCTTTCGCGTAGCGGACCATGCCCGAGGTGGAGAGGACGGCGTCGGCGAGCCTGGCCACGTCGGGCCGGCACTCCGGATGGACGAGGATCTCGAGCTCCGGGTCGCTGGCGCGGATCTTCGCGATCTCCTCGGGGGTGATCTGCTGGTGCACGTAGCAGAAGCCTTCCCACGGGATGATGTTCTTCTCCGGCACCTGCTGCGCGACGTGGTTGGCGAGGTTGCGGTCGGGCACGAAGAGGATGTTCTCGTTCGGCAGCGTGCGCACGACCTTCGAGGCGTTGGCCGAGGTGACGATGATGTCGGAGAGCGCCTTCACGGCCGCGGTGGTGTTGACGTAGCTGACCACGGCCAGGTCGGGATACTGCGCCTTCAGCTCCGCGATTCTCGCGGAGAGGTCCTCGGCCGGCGCGGAGTCGGCCAGCTGGCAGCCGGCGGCGAGGTTCGGCAGGAGCACCGTGCGGGATGGGTTCACGATCTTCGCCGTCTCGGCCATGAAGTGAACGCCGCAGAAGTCGATCACGTCCGCGTCCTTGACCTTCGAGGCCATCAGCGCCAGCTCCAGCGAGTCGCCCACGAAATCGGCCACTTTCAGGATCTCCGGGCGGTAGTAGTTGTGCGCCACGATCACCGCGTTGCGCTGCTTCTTGAGGGTGCGGATCTCCTCGTGCAGCTCCTCGAAACCGCGCACGTCCTCCTCGGTGTACTCGTAAGTCCGCACCCGCTGCAGCTCTTCGAACAGGGTCGCCATGTCTCTCCTTACGATCTCAGCAGCACGACCGTCGAGCCCCAGCCGCCGCCGGACGGATCGGCATCGTGGAAATCCTCCACGAAGTCCAGAACACGCAACAGCGACTGGACGTTCTCGCGCTGTACGCCGATGCCGCGGCCGTGGATCAGGCGCACCTGACGCAAACCGCGGGCCCGCGCCTCCAGGAGGTATTCGCGCGCCACGTCGCGCACGTCGGCCGGGCGGAAGGGATGCAGATCGAGCGTGTCGGTGATGGGAATCGCGATCGGGTCCGCGTCTTCCGGCTCCGGGTCCACGCCGCGCATTCTATGCGATACTTCGGACCCAATTCCTCGACGAGGTCCTCGATGGTTCTCTTCAATCACGCCACGCGGGAGATGACCGCAAAGATCGTCTATTACGGGCCCGGCCTGTGCGGAAAGACGACGAACCTGATGGTCATCTTCGACAAGCTCGACCCCAAGTCGAAGGGGAAGATGCTGTCGCTGGCCACCAAGACCGACCGCACCCTCTTCTTCGACCTCCTCCCGGTCGACATCGGCAAGGTCGGCAGCTTCAACCTCAAGATCCAGCTCTACACCGTCCCCGGACAGGTCTTCTACAACGAGACGCGCAAGCTCGTCCTGCGCGGCGCCGACTCGATCGTCTTCGTGGCCGACTCCCAGCCGTCGATGGTCGAGTCGACGCGCGAGAGCTTCGCCAACCTCCTCGACAACATGGCCGAGAACCAGATCGACGCGAACGACACGCCGATCGTGATCCAGTTCAACAAGCGGGACATCCCCGGCGTCCTCCCGGTGGAGGAGCTGCAGACCCTGCTCGGCTTCGAGGGCTACCCCTACACCGAGGCCTCCGCCATCAAGGGCGAAGGGGTGATGGAGACCTTCAAGCTCGTCTCCAAGATCACGGCCAAGCATCTCTTCAACCGCCTCAAGGGGCCCCGGCCGGAAGTGCCGAAGGTGCGGCCCGCCTCCTCCAAGATCGCCGTCAAGCAGTCGCCCGAGCCGGAGCCGTTCGCCGAGGCCGCGCCGCCGTTCCCCGAGTCGGCCCCGATCGACGCCGGCTACGAGAAGATGGAAGAGGTCTCCCTCGAGCAGCTCCTGGGCGAAGGACGGGAGCGGCCGGTCACCCTCTCCGGCAACGTGCCGGTTCCCGAGCACGACGAGGTCGAGGAACTGGCCGCCGAGGCGCTGATCCCGCACGAGGAGCCGGCGGTGGCCGTGCTCGACGAGCCGGAGCCGGCGGTGGTGGAAGTCCTCGCCGAAGCGATTCCCGAGCCGGAGCCCATCCCCCTGCCGGAAGACCCGCGCGTGCCGGAGCTGGAGGGGGAGCTGGAAGCGGCCCGCAAGCAGCTGCAGGATGCGCAGCAGCAGCTGGCCGCGGCGCAGCAGCAGCTGCAGGAAGCGCGGGAGCAGCAGCGCGGCGAGCTGGAGCTCGTCCTGCGCGACCTCGGCCTGCTCAGCGACCGGGTCCGCTCCCGGCTGGGCGAGTGATCGCGATCACTGGCGCGCCGCCCGCCGGACCGTTACAATCCGCAAAGCATTCAAACCTTATTTGGAGGATTCCCAACATGCGCCGCACTCTCTCTCTGGCAGTCTGCTGCCTTCTCTTCCTCTTCCTCGGCTGCAAGGCGAAGGAGCTCGCCGACAAGGCGGCCATCTCCAACGATCTCGATAAGCGCGGCACCGTCGACCTGATGAAGGAAGCGGCCAACGACAAGTACGACGCGCCCGCCGACGGCAAGCTCACCGACGCCCAGATCCAGCTCTATCTGAAGGTGCGCGAGCACGAGAAGAAGATCGTGCAGGTGGCCCGGCAGGAGGCCCGGCAGCACGCCGACGCCGCCAGGAAGGCGGGCGAGAAGTCGCTGGCCGGCATGATGGAAGGCCTCAAGACCATCGGCTCGGCGGCGGACATGGTCACGGCCGACATCCGCGCGGCGAAGGACCTCGGCTACAACACGCAGGAGTACCTCTGGATCAAGGGCAAGGTGCTGGAGGCCTCCGGCGCCGCAATGTCCGAGAAGGTCAACGCCGCCATGCAGTCGAACATCGACGCCAGCTACGCCCAGATGAAGAAGGCGTACGACGAGGCGAAGGACGAGACCACGAAGAAGGCCTACGCCGACATGCTGGCCGGCTTCGACAAGCAGAAGCAGGAGATGGCCGCGCAGAAGCAGCAGCAGGATCCGGCCCTCGTCTACAACCGCGAGCTGCTCTCCAAGCACGAGGACGCGCTCAATGCCGTCGCCACGGAGATGGCGAAGTGGAGCGACCGTCCGGACGCCGACACGGAGAAGATGAAGCAGGAGCTGAACAAGCTCGGCCAGAAGCAGCAGTAAGCTTTTCGGACGCAGCGGATCATCATCGGCGGCCTCGCCGTGCTCAGCGGGGCCGCCCGTCCGCCGGTGTTAGCATCCCTCCCCGCATGCCGTTCCATCTCGTTTGCTCCGCCTGCGAGACCCGCTACGACGCCGGCTCGCTTATCAACCTCTGCCGCTCCTGCAACGCGCCCCTCCTCGTCCACTACGACCTCTCCCCTGCACCCGCGCTCCGCAAAGAGCTCGTCACCCGCGCGCCGAACATGTGGCGGTATGCCGAGGTGCTGCCGGCGGGGGCGGAGGAGGCGGTGACGCTCGGGGAAGGGATCACGCCGCTGCTGGCCTCGACCCGCTTCCCGAACGTCTGGATCAAGGACGAGTCGAAGAATCCGACCCGCTCCTTCAAGTCGCGGGGGATGGCCGCCGCGGTGACCATGGCTCGCAAGCTGGGCGCGAAGAGCCTCGCCGCGCCGACGGCCGGCAACGCGGGCGCCGCGCTCTCCGCGTACGGCGCGCGCGCCGGGCTGCCGGTGTTCGTGGCCATGCCGCGCGACACGCCGCGGTCGATCGTCGACGAATGCCGCGGCTACGGCGCGGAGGTGGAGCTCGTGGCCGGCGTGATCACCGACGCCGGCAAGCGCGTGCAGCAGTACCTCGCCGCGAGCGGCGGCTTCGACCTCTCCACGCTCAAGGAGCCGTACCGGGTGGAGGGGAAGAAGATCATGGGCTACGAGCTGCTGGAGGATCTCGGCCGCCTGCCGGACGTCATCCTCTACCCCACCGGCGGCGGCACGGGCCTGATCGGCATGTGGAAGGCCTTCGCCGAGATGCAGCGCCTCGGCTGGATCGGCGAGGAACGGCCGCGCATGTTCAGCGTACAGTCCTCCGGCTGCGCGCCGATCGTGCGCGCCTTCGAGGAAGGGCTGGAGAATGCGCCGGAATGGGAGGCGCCGCGCACGGAGGCGTGGGGGCTGCGCGTGCCGCGGGCCATCGGCGACCGGCTGATGCTGCGCGCGCTGCGGGAGTCGGGCGGGGGGGCGGTGGCGGTGGAGGAGGAGCGCATCGAGGACGCCGCGGCGGAGCTGCGGCGCTCCGAGGGGATCGACGCCGGGCCGGAGGGAGGGGCGGCGCTGCTTGCGCTGCGGTCGCTCCGCGACTCAGGAACGATACGCGACGGCGAGACGGTGGTCGTGTTCAACACGGGAGGCAACAAGTACCGGTGACCGCGTCGCCGCTGGCCCGCCGCGCCTGGGTGCTCGTCGCATTCGTCGGCAGCATGTGGGCGGTGCGCGCGGTCGACACGTTCCGCAACACGTCCGTGGCCGGCTACGGCGTCATCCCCCGCTCCGGACACCTGACCGGTATCCTCGCCGCGCCGTTCATCCACGCCAGCTGGGGGCACCTGATCGCCAACACGATGCCGCTGCTGGTGCTCGGCGCGCTGATCCTGCTCGACGGCACCGGCGAGCTCGTCTTCGTGACGCTGGTGACGATGCTCTGCTCCGGTGCCGGCACCTGGCTCTTCGGCGAGACGGCGAACCACATCGGCGCGAGCGGCGTGGTCTTCGGCTACATCGGCTACCTGCTCTTCCGCCCCGCGTTCGACCGCCGCCTCTGGTCGGTGGTGGTGACCCTGATCGTGGTCAGCATCTACGGCACGACGCTCTTCCTGGCCATCACACCGCGGGCCGGCATCTCCTGGAGCGGCCACGCTTTCGGCTTCCTGGGCGGGGTGGTGGCGGCGCGGTTGGGCAAGCGCGGCAGCGATCGGCGATCAGCGAGCGGCGATCCGGAGAACGAATGACCGGCGAGCGGAGCGGCTCGCACCAGAACGACCGCTGCCAGGTTCTCCTGCTCGCTGATCGCTGACCGCTACCGCGCTGGCCCGCCCTCTGCAATCGCGATTTTCCGGAAGTGGTGGCGAGCCCAACTACTTATTTGTATCGATCGGCTATACTGCCGTGATCCGAATCACGCGCACGCGTCAACGAACCGGATAGATTGCCGTCAGCTGCTTCAGCACAACTGGAAAACCTTCTCGTCGTTCCCGCGGAGAGCCTCATGACTTCTCGCAGACTTGCGTATGCCCTGATTGCAGTCGCGTCGCTGATCGTGAGCGGAAACGCGCTGGCGCAATGTCCGCTGCAGGCTCAGGCAGGACAAGCCGTCTCCCCCGGCAGTCAGAACCTCTCCTCCGGCAGCTCCATCACCTACCAGTGGTCCCCTTCCGTCGCCGCGCTCGTCCTCGGCTCGTATGAAGTGTGGGTCAAGCCTTCCGGCACCTCGGGCAACGGCACGAAGGCGTGCACCG
>DASYMJ010000255.1:0-3442 GCA_036009105.1 Thermoanaerobaculia bacterium
GCCTCGCAGATGCGGTCGATGCGCGTCCGGTCGAAGTCGGCGATGAACGTGCCGCGGTGCGGGGCGCTGGAGACGATCCCCTGCGCCTCCAGGATCTTCAGGGCCTCGCGCAGCGGCACCCGGCTCATCTGCAGCGTGCGCGCCAGCTCCGTCTCGACGAGCCGCTGGCCGGGCTTCAGCACCCCCTCGGCGATGCCGATGACGATCGCCTCGGCCGCCTGCTCCGCCAGATTGGGCGGGCGCTGCAGGTTGAGCGCCGCCGTGCCCGCCGTGGCCATGCCCATTCCACCTCGCTCGTCTTGCTCAGGCCACAGGGCTCCGGGCCAGCCCCCTTGCGGCATGGACGGGAATGTATACAATTAGCCAGTGGGGGACAACCGGCCGTTTGCGCCCGCGCCTCCCCTGAAACGGGAGACCCATCCATGAGCATCGCACGTTCCTTCCGGAGCGCGGCCGTCGCCGCCGCCGTTATCCTCTCCATCGCGGGCGCCGCGCAGGCGAGCGCCGATGTGCCCGCTCCGGGCAAGAGCCCCAAGATCGACGCCATCAAGCAGCGCGGCGCGCTGAAGGCTGCGGCCATCGGAGAGTTCCCCTGGCTGCCGGAGAACACGTCGGGATCGGGACCGCAGTTCTCCGGGCCGGCATGGATGCTCGCCAATGAATACGCCAAGCGGCTCGGCGTGAAGCTCGAGATCTACGTGATGTCGACCCGCGCGAACCTCTACCAGACCGAGCTCTCCTTCGACCGCAAGCCGCTGCCGAACCGCCACATCGCGAACGACACCCGCGGCTGGATCGCCGAGCTGCTGGCCAAGGCCATCAACAAAGGGGCCATCGACGAGCCGCTCTCCGAGGCGGACCGGAAGCGCTTCCTCGGACTGCTCAGCGTCTTCGGCGATCTGGATAAGAAGACGCTGGAGTACAAAGGCTCCTCCCGCTCCGGCTACGTCGTGCAGCCCGGCGTCTTGACGCCCGGCACCATCGTACCGAAGCTCGACCTGATCCCGCTGCTGCGAGCGGAGTTCTGGAAGCACAAGTTCTATCAGCCGGAAGACTACGAATGGCAGCCGACGCTCTTCCAGCCGGTAGGCGGCATGGACGGCATCGTGAAGGGCTTCCTGCCTCACGTGGGGACGCTGATCAGGCAGGACCGCGAGGTGGTGGCGGTGACGAACGGCCCCAATGGCGTGGAGGTCGTCCACCGCAAGGGCACTACGAAAGACGACCGGCAGACGCTGAAGGCCGACTGGTGCATCAGCACCATTCCGCTGCCGATCTTCAACCGCATCATCGAAGACAACCAGTCGTTCGCCAAGCCGTTCCGCGACGCGGTCGGCGCGGTGCCGTTCGCGTACACGTGCAAGGTGGGCTGGCAGGCCAGCAAGCGCTTCTGGCAGGAACAGGACGAGATCTACGGCGGCATCTCGTACATCGATCACGAGATCACGCAGATGTGGTACCCGTCGTCGAATTTCTTCGACCAGACGCGGGGCGTGCTCACCGGCGCGTACAACTACGACGAGGTGGCGCGGAAGTTCGGCGAGAACGACCGGGCGGAGCGTTTGCGCATCGCGGCGGAGGGGGCGAAGCGGCTGCATCCCGATTTCGACCGCTTCGTGCCGCGCAAGCTCGGCCTCTCCATCGCCTGGCACAACGTGCCGTTCCAGGAAGGCGGCTGGGCGAACTGGGACAAGGTGAGCCCGGTGCACTATAACACGCTGCTCGATGCCGACAAGCGGGTGTTCATCGCGGGCGATCAGGTGTCGTACCTGCCGGGCTGGCAGGAAGGGGCGATGCTCTCGGCGCAGCATGTGATCCGCGGGATCACCGCGCTGCCGTCGGCCTTCGCCGTGGAGCGCGCGCCGCTGCCGGCTCCGCGCACGCGCAGCATGACGCAGGGGACGGACGAGGAAATGTAGGGCCGGCTCTCCAGCCGGCCCACCGTTTTACCGCTTGGCCAGCCCCCGCTCGGGGCTCTTCACCAGCGCGTTCTCGCGCTCGATGCCGTGGCGTTTGTCGAGCACGTTCTGGCGGATGTAGTCCATCAGGCGGTCGAAGTCCATGTCGGCCTCCTCCATCATCCGCTGCAGTTTGATGATGACTTCGACGCCGGCCAGGTTCACGCCGAGGTCGCGGGTGAGGGTGAGGATCATCTCCAGCTTGCGGATCTGGTCGAGGCCGTACAGGCGCGTGTTCCCCGCCGTGCGCGCGGGCTTGATCAGCCCCTCGCGCTCGTAGAGGCGAAGCGTCTGCGGATGGATGTTGTAGCGCTCCGCGATGATCGAGATCATCACGAATCCATCGGCTCTGCGGCGTGGCATGCGGTCCATTCTCCCGGGATGAAGAAATGGGCCGGCTGGAGAGCCGGCCCTACGTTCACATCAGCTTACTTGTTCTCGTCCACCACTTCCGCTTCGATCACGTCGTCCTTGCTGCCGCCGCCGGACGACGCATCGCCGCCGGACGGGCCGGCGCCCTGCGCGCCGCCGCCGCCCTGCTGCTGGTTGTTCTGATACATCGCCTCGGCCAGCTTGTGCGACGCGCTCTGCAGCGTTTCCATCGCGCGCTTCAGATTGTCGGTGCCGCCCTGCTCCATCGCTTTGCGGGCATCGGCGATGGCGCTCTCCAGCGTCGTGACGTCCGAGCCGGCGATCTTGTCGCGGTTCTCGCCGAGCATCTTCTCGACCTGGTAGACCAGCGTGTCGAGCTGATTCTTGGCCTCGATCTCTTCACGCCGCTTGCGGTCCTCCTCGGCGTGCGTCTCGGCGTCGCGCACCAGGCGCTCGACGTCGTCCTTCGACAGGCCGGAGGAGCTGGTGATGGTGATCTTCTGCTCCTTGCCGGTGCCGAGGTCCTTGGCCGAGACGTTCATGATGCCGTTCGCATCGATGTCGAACGTGACCTCGACCTGCGGCACGCCGCGCGGCGCGGGGGGGATGCCGACCAGGTGGAACGCTCCGAGGAGCTTGTTCGCCGCGGCCATCTCGCGCTCGCCCTGGAAGACCTTGATCTCGACCGAGGTCTGGTTGTCGGCCGCGGTGGAGAAGGTCTCCGACTTGCGGGTGGGGATGGTGGTGTTGCGCTCGATGAGCTTCGTCATCACGCCGCCGAGGGTCTCGATGCCGAGCGAGAGCGGGGTGACGTCGAGCAGCAGGACGTCCTTCACGTCGCCGCCGAGGACGCCGCCCTGGACGGCCGCGCCGATGGCCACGACCTCGTCGGGGTTGACGCCCTTGTGCGGCTCCTTGCCGAAGTAATCCTGCACCGCCTTCTGCACCATCGGGATGCGCGTCGATCCGCCCACCAGGACCACCTCATCGATGTCTTTGGGGGTGAGCCCGGCGTCGGCCAAGGCCTGCTTGAGCGGGTTCATGGTGCGGGTGACGATGTCGCCGATGAGCTGCTCGAACTTGGCGCGGGTGAGGGCCATGTTCAGGTGCTT